>DATKWN010000159.1:0-7299 GCA_035529515.1 Candidatus Krumholzibacteriaceae bacterium
GCCGAGTCTCCGCCCCGTCTCGGCCTTGCTCAATCCCTTGAGCCGGAGGCTCCATATCTCAAGCTGTCTGTCTGTTAGGTAGGCTGATGGAAGCATCTAATTAACCAACACAGTATGTAAAGTATATAACCTTTACGGAACATGTGAACGCCTAAAAACAACCACGCAAGCAATACGTCATGGCCACCAAGGGCGCCTATTGCCTCTGCATAAAAGTCCAAGAGGACACGGCCGTCGAGGTGGGCGCCCTCGGCAACCAGACTTTCCCCAAGGGCGAATATGTTTACGTAGGCTCAGCCCTCAACAACCTGGAGCCCCGCATAAAGAGACACATGCTCACAAGCACAGGAGACCACAAGGTCACCCACTGGCATATAGACTACCTCCTGAGGGGGCCAGCCGTCACCATTCAGGAGATATACGTCATAGAGACAGGCGACAAGCTGGAGTGCAGCATAGCGGAGAAAGTAGCGGAGAAGGGCCAGCCAATCAGAGGATTCGGCTGCAGCGACTGCAGATGCGTCAGCCACCTGTACAGGGTAGAAGAATTCGGGTTCCTCGAAAAAATAGGGATGAGGAAGCTCAGAGGCTGTCCTCGACTTCCTTGATCAGCGGGATCGCTAGCTCGGAGAAGGTGACGCCAGCGCCCCAGGCCATCAGCGCGGCGGCCTGGATCTCCTTCTTGGATACCCCTGCCTTGAACGCCTCCCCTACGAAGTGGCTGAGCGCCACGGGGTCACGCGTCACGCTGTAGATGCCTATCCTGATGAGGAGCATCGTCTTCTGGTCCAGGGCGCCTTCGACGTTGATCTCCTTGCTCATGTTCATCCATGCGTCGGCGACGCCGGGGGTCTCCTCGCTGAATACCTGCCAAACGTTCTTAGTCGTCATGGTTGTTTCCTTTTCACCGGAAGAACGATTTTAAGTCTTCGCAGAGAATTAAACAAAAAGCGAAAGATTATTCAATTATTTTAGGATTGTCGTAAAGTAGATTAGTAGGGTAGGCTCTAGTTTACCAGACGATATCCGAAGCGCTTAGGAGGAGACGAGAATAGGGAACGAGTTCGTCCGCGACGTCGACACCATCATAGACATGATGAAGGATAAGCTCGACGACGAGGAATACGAGAAGATGCTCCGTCTACGAGACGACCTCGACGAGATGAACAACAGGAACGTCGTCAAGATCAACCACAGCACCATGGAGCTCGTCGCCGCCATGTACCTCGTCCAAGACGGCTTCGACGTCGAGATAGAGTACAACCTCAACGATGTCAGCACAGACCTCTACGCCCAGAAGGGGTACGGTAGCCTCATAGTGGAGGTGGAGACCGGGTTCGTGCCCCCCGACCACGCCCTAGACCCCATGAACTACCTGAAGGCACGAGTATCGAGCAAGATAACCAGGTACAGCAGCTACGCCAACAAGTTCGTCCTGGCAAGCCCACCCCACTACATAATGCAGATACCCGGGAGCCTCACCAAGCCCCCCCGGTTCAGGACCGAGGAAGAGGTGGCTCACCTCAAGAAGCTCTGCGACATGTACTACACCAACCCGCCGGTAACCCTGGAGGAGATAAGGAACGCCCGCCTCCACAGCATCTACGTCGTGGACGTGGAGAAGGTCCGCGTCAAGGAGTGGGACATCCACGATTACATGGGCAAGGCGGCCATGTGGAAGGTGTAGGAAGGTTTAAGAAAAGGAGCCCGGGCAATAGGAGGAGTGCCTTAAATGGAAGTGTCCAGCGGCTTACTCTTCGTCGGCGTCGCGCTCACCCTCCTGGGAGCCTTACTGGTCTACCTGAGCCTCAGAGCGGGACCCGGGGAGTTGGACGCCAAGGCGGCGGGCGTAATCTTCATAGGGCCCATCCCCATCATAGTGGGGGGTAACCGGAAATGGATAATAGCGGCCCTCGGGGTAACGGCGATAATAATGCTGTACATGATCTCGAAACAGATAAGGCCCGACCTCATCGGATGGTAAACAAGGTAAATGACTAGGAAATGCGCCGTGTGCGGCGGAGGGGACGCTGACATCCTCTGCGGCACATGCTACAGGTTCGTATGCGAGAAATGCTACAACGTCGACGCCGACGCCTGCATAAAGTGCGCCTGTATACCCAAGGCGAGACGTGAATTGAGGATCAATCCCTCCCTATTGGTGGCCGGCTTCGGGTTGATCATGCTCGGGCTGGTGGTCGTGGCCTGGGCGATGACGCCTTCAACGGCTTCGTTCGTCTTCTTCCCCTTCTTCTTCGCCGGCACGGGGAGGACGGCCGCCTTCATCATGAGCATGGTCTTCTTCGTTTTGTTCACGTTGTCGACGCTGCTGCCCGTCTACCTCACTCTAAGGCGCGGCGGCTACACGGGCTGGGACGAGGAAATATACACCATCCAGGACGGCACCCCGCTGGGAAACTTCTCCGAGACCATCGAGTACATGATAACCACGGAGATACCGCGGGGGCTAAAGGGAAGCATCTACATAGAGGAAGACGACGACAGGCTCAGGCTCCTCAGCAACAGGGACAACGGCTTCGTGAGGGTCTACGACATCCCGTCGAACTGCCTGGTGGACGACGTTGAGTCAGACTACGAGGGCAGCTACCTCCTGGTCAAGGTGAGACTCAGGAAGACCCACTAGCAACAATTATAACCCGTCGCACACTCCCTTTCACGATCCCGTTTGCCGAAGATCATTCGACTAGGAGAGTACGCCGAAGCCCTGGAGGGGGTGTCCCTCATCGTCGGCGAGGGCCTCTGCAGCAACATATACGTCGTCGGCAGGGAGAAGGCGACGGTCATCGACACCGGCGTCGGCAACATCCTGAACCCTGTCTGGCCCCAGCTGGACGAGCTGGGGGTCGAGCCCTCCAACGTCGACAAGGTTGTGCTAACCCACGCCCACCACGACCACGCCATGGGTGCCTTCCTCATACTGGAGCGGGCGGACCCCGAGGTCTACGTCCACGAGGAGGACACCAGGTACATCGCCTCACGCCTCGGCGACAACCTGGTCAAGGTCCGGGAAGGAGACGTAATCGAGACGGAGCTGTGGCCCCTCAACGTCTACTGGACCCCGGGCCACACGTCGGGCAGCATGAGCCTCTACAACCCCAAGCACAGGATACTCTTCAGCGGCGACACCGTGTTCCCGGACGGACACTACGGGAGATACGACGGCGAGAGCGGCAGCCACGAGGCGACGGTGGAGTCGCTGAGGAAGCTGGACGAGCTTGACGTTGAGTTCCTGCTCTCAGGGCACGGTTCACCCGTGCTTGAGGACGGGAACAGGCACATCGACATGGCCCTCCGCAGCGCCACGCGATGGGGTTGACAAGCGATCCATACACATTGTCAAGGACTATGATAACCTGCATAGCACACTCGTAGCCGCGCGAAACATCTTAAGCAACCACAGCACCTATTTCTGCGATTAAATTTGGTCGAGAAGAACCTGGACTTCAGGAGCGACACGGTCACGTGGCCGACCCCCGAGATGAGGGAGGCGTCCTACAAGGCGAAGCTGGGGGACGACGTCTACGGGGACGACCCCACCGTCAACGAGCTGGAGGCCATCGGAGCCGAGATCTTCGGCAAGGAGGCGGGTCTCTTCGTCACGAGCGGAACCCAGGGCAACGCCGTCTCCGTCCTCGCCCACACCCAGAGGGGCGACGAGATAATACTCGAGCAGAGGAGCCACATCTACGTGAACGAGGTGGGCGGCCTCGCTGTCATGGGGTCGCTCATGGCCCGCACCATAAAGGGCGAGAGGGGCTGGATGCGCCCCGACGACATCAGGGCGGCCATCAGGGCCGACAACATCCACTACCCCCGGACGAGCCTAGTCTGCGTGGAGAACACCCACAACTCGGCTGGCGGCATAGCGCTCACACCCGAGCAGATGAAGAGCAACTGGGACGTAGCCAAGGAGCACGACCTTGGGCTACACCTGGACGGAGCCCGGATATTCAACGCGGCGGTGGCCCTGGGCGTCGACGTGAAGACGCTTGCCCAGTACGCCGACACCGTCCAGATATGCCTTAGCAAGGGCCTCTCAGCCCCCGTGGGCTCGATAGTGGTGGGCTCCCAGGGCCTCGTAGACAGGGCCCGCAAGCACAGGAAGATGCTCGGCGGCGGCATGAGGCAGGCCGGGATCATAGCCGCGCCCGGCATAATAGCCCTCACCAAGATGGTGGACAGGCTGGCCGACGACCACAGGAACGCCAAGACCCTGGCGGAGGGCCTGGAGAGGCTGGGCATCAAGGTGCTCAACGACGTGCAGACCAACATGGTGTACGTCGACTTCAGCCCCATAGGCTGGACCGCCGAGGACTGGAACGAGGCGTGCGTCAAGATCGGCTGGAAGAGCCGCGGCAGGGGCACCACCACGAGGCTGGTCACCCACTACGGCATCGAGGAGGAGGACATCAAGTCCTTCCTAGATGGAATGGGCAAGCTGATAGGGTAGCCCCCAACCCTTTTTTAGCTAATCCACATCATCTATTGTCCATGGTCGTCATACCCGTAGATGAACTCAAGGAGCTAGGCGTAAAGATATTCAAGGCCCAGGGCGCCTCCGAGGAGCGCGCCCGGTTCCTCGTCGGGACCATCGTGGAGGCGAACCTCACAGGACACGACAGCCACGGCGTCCATTATTATGTCAGGTACAGTGAACACATCGATGAGGGCTACATCAGGGTGGATGAGGAGCCCGTGATCGTCAAGGAGTCCCCATCCTCGGCCCTCATCGACGGCGGGTGGACGTTCGGCCAGGTGACCGCGTTGAAGGTCGCGGAGACTGCAGTGGAGAAGGCGAAGGAGCACATGGTCGCCGGCGTCGGCGCCTACAACTGCAACCACATAGGCCGCATAGGGTACTACACGGACTGGGCGGCCAAGCACGACATCATAGCCACGTTCTACGTGAACGTGGGGAACATGATCGTGTCGGTTCACAACGGGCTGGGCAGGGCCTTCGGGACGAACCCCTTCAGCGTCTCGGTCCCCACCGGCTCCGATACCCCGTTCCTCGTCGACTACGCGACAAGCGTCGTGGCCGCTGGGAAGATAACTGTCGCCAGAGCTAAGAAGGCCAAGATACCGCGGCACTGGACGAGGGATAAGTATGGCCGAGTCACGGATGATCCTAACGCGATGTCCGACGGTGGCTGGATGCTGCCCTTCGGGGGGTACAAGGGTCAGGGGCTCCAGATGGCCTCTGAGCTGCTGGGAGCCGTGTTGACCGGCTCCAGGACGGGTCTCTCGGGGATAACTGTTCCTCCGTCGCCCAACGGCATCTTCATGCTCGCCGTGAACCCGGAGGGATTCGTCGGGCTGGACGAGTTTAAGAGGAGCACCGCGGAGCTGCTGGGTAAGGTCAAGAGCCTCCCCGCCGTCGCCGGTGAACGGGTGCTGGTCCCCGGCGAGCCCGAGAAGGAGTCCAAGGAGCGGCGTCTCAGGGAGGGCATACCCGTACCGGAGTCGACTTGGGGCGAGATCAAGGCTCTCTGCGGCCGTCTGGGCGTCGAGGTAAAGTAATTAACGTTCACCCCTCTTCAAGGATCAACATGACCGTCGGCTTCCCCGTTGAAGAGGTGAGGGAGGGAAAGGCGAGGATACTCGTCCCCACCCTGGACGAGTCCACGGGGGAGCCTGAGCAGCGCCTGAGAAGCATGGCCCCCGTGTTCTACAACCCCGTCATGAAGCCTAACCGGGACACCGCGGTTCTGGTGCTCCGCGCCCACCAGAGACGCCTCGGACGCGGCGTCACCGCGTGCGAGCCCATGGCTGGGAGCGGCGTCAGGGGGATCAGGCTCGCCCTCGAGGTCGACGAGGTCGAGAGAGTCGTGATGGGGGACCTGAGCCCCAGCGCCGTCAGCCTTGGGGAGCTCAACGCGGAAAGGAACGGCGTGTCGAAGAGGGTTAGCGTCCGGCTCCTCGACGCCAACCTCCTCCTGTCCCTCCACTGCTACCCTGGGGGGAGGTTCGACTACGTCGACGTGGACCCCTACGGGTCACCCGCCCCATTCATCGACACCGCCGTACGCTCAGTGAACAACCACGGCGTCCTCGCCCTCACCGCGACCGACATGGCCCCGCTGTGCGGGGTGAACCCCGGGGCGTGCATGAGGAAGTACGGGGGGAGGCCGCTTGCAGGCGAGTTCTGCCACGAGACGGCGCTGCGGCTGCTGACGGGGGCGCTCGTCAGGCAGGCGGCGGTGCACGAGAGGGCGGCGACGCCTCTCTTCTCCTACTACTCGGACCACTATGTCCGAGTCTACGGCAGGCTCGACAAGGGGAAGCGACGCGCCGACGGCCAGCTCGCGCAGATGGGGTACCTCAAGTACTGCCCAAGGTGCCTCCACAGGACGGCTTCGAAGGACAACAAGGCGGGAAAATGCGTGTCATGTGGGTCCGAGACGAGGGTCGCGGGGCCGCTGTGGCTGGGGGAGCAGGCCGACCCCGAGTACCTGTCGCGGATGCTGGAGGACTCCGCGACCCTGAACTACATGGTGGGCACGAAGGCTGTGACGCTCATACAGATGGTGAGGGACGAGCACGGGTACCCGCCGTGGTTCTTCGACATAGACACGGTCTGCTCCCAGATGGGAGCGAGATCCATGGCGACCGAGGAAGCGTTGACGAGGATCAGCGAAGCCGGCTACAGGGTGGATAGGACCCATTACGGGGATAGAGCAATAAAGACGGACGCGTCCATCGGTGAGCTGAAAAGAGTGTTGGGTGGCTAGTCCACCTTGTTGAAGCTCTTCGCGGGGGCGTTGCAGATGGGGCACTTGTCCGGCGGGGACCCCTCAACGGTGTTGCCGCACACCTTGCAGACGTAGTAGTCCACGTGGGGCGTGTCCTGGTTCTTCTTCATGCTCTCGGCGGCCTTCATGTAGAGCCCTGCGTGTATCTTCTCGACCTCGTTGGCGATGTTGAAGCTCCACGAGGCCATGTTCTCCCCTTCCTCGGCGGCGACCTTGAGGAACCCGGGGTACATCTGCTTGAACTCGTAGGTCTCGCCTTTGATGGCTTCCTGGAGGTTCTCGGCCGTGGACTCTATGCCGCCCATGATCCTCAGGTGGTTGTGGGCGTGTACCGTCTCGGCGGCGGAGGCGGCCCTGAACAGTTTAGCGATCTGCGGGTATCCTTCCTCGTCCGCCTTCTTGGCGAAGGCCAGGTACTTGCGGTTAGCCTCGCTCTCGCCGGCGAACGCTGCTTTCAGGTTCTCTTTCGTTTTGCTCATATGAATGGATTGATGGGAACGGCTTTTAATAAATTAATAACTAACGA
>DATKWN010000160.1:0-11761 GCA_035529515.1 Candidatus Krumholzibacteriaceae bacterium
TCCATCGTTTTTCAGGGAGAAACTGACAACGGTTTATCATCAACGCGTAAGAGTTTCAGTTGGATTATCCGTGCAACATGAGAGCGACCCATATTTTACTTTAATTTTTTAATAGTTATTAATTTATAATGAGATGAACACTGGCAAGGCTTCGACGAAGCAGAAAAATAAAACTCTCATAAAAAGAAAACAACTAAAGTCTTTCTCAATGAGAGGTGAATTATCGCTCTTCTATGAAGCTCTGAGCCTCTTCGAGGAACAAACTCGGCTTATAAGTATCCACCCGATGGATCCCTATCTTCTTCATCTTATTGAGGGACTCGTTGGTGTACGGCCGGAAAATCGACTTGTGGGCCAGCGGCGAGACGCAGGCGCAGACCCGGACACCCAAGTCGACCATACGCTCAAGTATGTGGTAGTTCTGCTCATTCTCCTCCGTCAACTCACCGGGCTGAGTGAGCACGAAGTCGCTGAAGATGAAAACTATCCGGTCGCTGCGGTCGTTTATGTCAGTGATCTGGTCGTAGGCCCACTGGAGGCTCTTCCCGGGCACCGTGCCGCCCCACGTCATCTTAGACAGGCCGCCGCTGAACCGTTTCTCCATCTCCGTGGTGGTCAAGGTGACCATGCTTATGAGGTCCTCCAGGGCCGGCATGATGTTGATCTCCTCGTAGAGGTCCTTGACTATGTGGCTGTTGGACTCGTAGAGGCAGAGCCCATACTTCTCTCGGCGCAGCCCCCACATCAGGGGCACCATGCTGAGGACGCTGTAGCTTATGCTGTTGATGCCCTCCAGGTCGTAGAACATGGTGTTGCTGATGTCTAGGATGTAGATGATGGTACGCTTCTGCCTGTCCCGCTGCCTCATCATGAAGTCGTCGTACCTGATCTCCTCTATTCTACGCCCCAGATCCAGGATGTTTTCGAGGCTACGCTCCTCGTCGATGAGGTCAGGGTCCTCCCCCTGCTGGAACGGGGTGAGGCTGCGCTGCTTAGCCCAGTCCTCCTTCCTCTCGAACTCGCGGCCAAGCTTCAGCAGCCTCTCCTTCAGGAGATCCGCCAGTATCTTACGGTTCTCCTCGCTCTTGCTGTTCTTCATCCCCTTTACGCCGGTCTTGACGATCTCGTCCTCGCCTGAGCCGACGCCTATGTCCGGCTTGTTCTGGAAGCTCTCGAACTGGTCGACGGTGCTGTTGTAGGCGGCGGCGAAGTCGTTCTCCTGCCCGATGCCGTGCGGCGTCACGTAGACCTCCTCCTGCACGTTCTTGGTTAGGAGGCTCAGGAAGTCCTCGCCGGTGAAGTCGTACTCGGGCTCCTGTTCCTCGTGCTCCAGGTTGACGAGTATCTCGGCCGCTATCTTCTCAGCGACTCGTTGACACTCCACGTTAGACGTCACGACAGCCGTGTTCAGGAGATCGTTGAAGCTGAGGTAGCCCTGCCGCAGGTACGGTGGCAGCATGAGCCTGCCCATGTTTATTCCCTGCCGCGGGCTTGGCTTCACCTCGCACTCGCGGCTTACACGCATCCGAGTGATGAACTCGGGGATGAAATAGTGCGCGTACCTGAAGGGATACCTCATGTACGCGTTGTCCGACACCTACGCGAGTCTCCTCTCGATTATTTCCTCTACGACCATGGAGATCGTCTTCCCCTCGTCCCTGACACGCATCTCCTTGCTGAGCACGGCCGGGGCGAAGAACCTGATGGCGGCGTCCTCGTCGTCGAACCTGCTGAGGTAACGGTTCACCAGCCTCGTCAAGAAGATGCCTGAGCGGGGCGACGCCGGGATCTCCAGGGATGAGGTGTGCCTCGTCTCGTCAACGATGTCATATATCTTCTCCAGTGCGCTCGTGGGGAGGCTGAACGCGGGTGTGTTCTCGACTATGATCTCCATCTCAGTCTCCCTGGTCGGGTAACCGAGTCTGATCCAGCAGCCCATGCGGTCCACGAGGACCTTGCTCAGCCTGTACGTGCCGGCGGTCTCGATGGGGTTCTGGGTGGCCACGAAAGCGAAGTTGTCGTGGGCCTTCACCATGCCGAGGGGGAACAGGTGGTAGTGCCGCTCCTCGAGGGGGCTGATGAGGCTGTTCTGGCAGAACTCGGTGGCCCTGTTGAGCTCCTGGGCGACGAAGAGGCCGCCCTCCACCATGGCCCTGATGAGGGGCCCCGGCTCGAAGCTGCTGATGTTGCGGCCGTTCCTGACCACGAGCGCCGGGTCGAAGGAGCCAATGAGCCTGCTAGGAGTAACGTTCTCGTCGAAGAAGACTTCGTGGAAGCTGCGCTCCGTGTCCTCCGCCACCTTGCGTGCTATGAGGCTCTTACCGACGCCGGGGGGCCCGACGAGGCAAGGCGTTATCCCGGTGTCCAGGCTGTCACGTAGCAGATCGTAGGCTTTCTGGTACTGTCCCTTGAGCACCACCTGGTGCTCTATCTTGATGTTCTCGACGATGCTCTTCTCAAGCATCTTACGGAAGCCCTGTTCCCGTTCAGCCATCATGACTAGTCCAACACTTTAGTATATCGTCTAATAAAAAGGTTAAACAACTAACCTAAAGGTATCGCAATTTTAAGGGATAAAACCAGGTAAATAGATTATTTATGGTTACACACGGCATTCTTAGAACACTTTAAATGCCAGTGTTTATCGTTTGATGTGAAATCGTTATTCTTTTAAACCGATATGAGGTAGAGTAACGATTCAATAGAGGGAACACTTTGATCGAAATAAGGTTACACGGCAGGGGCGGCCAAGGAGCGGTAACCGCTTCGAGGATCATCGCCACTGCGGCCTACGAGGAAGGCAAGTACTCCCAGGCCATCCCCATGTACGGCACAGAGAGACGTGGGGCACCGCTTACTGCCTTCGTAAGGATCGATGACGTTCGCGTCCGGGAGAGGGAGCTAGTCCACAACCCCGAGATCAGCATAGTCCTCGACCCCCTCATCGCTAAGCAGCAGGCGGTCGTCGACAACCTCAAGCCAGGCGGCCTCGTTCTGCTGAACACGGCTATTTCTCCCGAGGAGGTTAAGCTAGGAGGAGACTTCAAGGTCGCCACGGTAGACGCCACGACAATCGCTCTCGAGACGCTCGGCAGGCCCATCACCAACACGGCCATCTTGGGCGCGTTCGCCAAGATCACGGGTCTACTTAAGGTAGAGTCCATCGAGAAGGCCATTAAGAAGTACTTCCCCGGCCGGCTCGGCGACATGAACATCGCCGCGGTCAAGCGGAGCTACGAGGAGGTCAAGGGACCTATCCAGGCTGTGGTCAAGGACGCGCCCCCGGAGAAGGCGGACATCCACGTAGGCGGCTACGGGGTTCTTAAGGACGTCTCGAGTTGGCGTTTATTCACACCTGAGATCGACGTCGACAAGTGCATCGGCTGTAAGACTTGCTGGATCTTCTGCCCCGAGACCGCTATACAGTGGGACGAGGAGAAGAACAAGCCTTGGATAAGGTACGAGGCATGCAAGGGATGCGGCCTCTGCGCCAACGAGTGCCCAGTCAACGCCATCGAGATGGTGAGAGTGGAGGCATAAGAAAATGTCATACGAAGTAATGGTAGGAAACAAGGCCGCCGCCACCGCGGTTAAGCTAGCCAAGGTGCAGGTGGCCAGCGCTTTCCCGATCACACCCCAGACGACGATCACCCAGTACCTGAGCGAGATGTACGCCGCGGGCGAGTGGGACTTCGACTTCGTCAACGTCGAGGGCGAGCTCACTAGCCAGGTGGTCGTGCAGGCCGCCAGCAGGACAGGCGCGAGAACCTTCACCTGCACAAGCGGCCCAGGGCTTCTATACATGCATCACCCCATGCAGACCACAGGAAGCAGCAGGCTCCCGGTAGTCATGGCCGTGGTCCACAGGGGCTACAAGGGGATGCAGCCCGACCACAGCGACCTCATGAGCCAGGAGTGGACAGGCTGGGGTCACCAGTACGTTGAGCACGCCCAGGAGATCCTGGACAGCCTGCTGATGGCGTACAAGGTCGCCGAGGACCCGAGGATCAGGATACCCATCGCGGTCGGCTACGACGGATACGTGCTGAGCTACACCGCTGAGCCCGTCGAGATCCCTGCGCAGGAGGACGTCGACAAGTGGCTGCCACCGAACAAGGCGATGCCGAGCATACTGCCCGACGAGGTCGACCCCGCCACCTTCAGCAGGGGCTGGGGCGGCGGAGACCCCCAGATGCCATGGAAGGTACACCACGAGGCCATCATGAATATCGAGGACATCCTCAAGGAGACCATGGACAGCTTCGAGAAGACCTTCGGCCGACGCTACGGTAACGGAATGATCGAGACATACAAGATGGAGGGCGCAGACTGCGCCATCATCGCGATGGGCACCATCGCCGGGACATGCAAGGCAGCCGTCGACAAGATGCAGAAGGAGGGCAAGAAGGTCGGCCTCATCAAGCTGAGGAGCTACATACCCTTCCCGGTGAAGGACTTCCAGGAGTGGTCCAATAAGCTTGACGGCTTCGCCGTGGTCGACAGAAGCATCTGCCCAGGCAAGGGCGGCCCAGTCTTCGGCAAGCTGAGGGACTCGCTATACGATCTAGAGGAAAAACCCGTGACGCTGCAGTTCCACGCTGGACTAGGCGGCAAAGAGGTCCGTGTACACGACTTCGAGATGGTCGGGGATAAGATACTCAAGGCTGCCAAGGGAGGCAAAGTGGAGCAGGTGACATGGGTTTAAGAGGTACGATGGAGGAGAAATGAGAATGAGTGAAAGAATCACGAGGGCCCAGATCCCGATGAGCGAGCTGACCATCACCCCGGGCAGCGCGTGCCAGGGATGTGGGGCGGCTCTGGCCGCCAGGCTGGCCTTCAAGGCGCTAGGCCCCAACGTCATCAGACATGGAGTACCGTGCTGCCCAGACTCGGTCACACAGACTCCGAGAGTCAGCACCGTGTTCGAGGGCGGCGGCGCCCAGCTGACAGGCACAAGCCGTGGGCTCAAGGCCATCGGACGCGAGGACGTCCTCGCGGTAGGCTTCTACGGCGACGGCGGCACATACGACATCGGCTTCCAAGGACTCAGCGCCGCCGCGGAGCGTAACGAGAACATAATCGTCATCACCAAGGACAACGAGGCCTACATGAACACCGGCAACCAGCGCAGCAGCGCCACCCCCAAGTACGCCAGGACCAGCACCAACCCGATAGGCCCCAGGAGCAGGGGAAAGCCGAGGCCCAAGAAGAACATCCCGTTCATCTTCGCGGCCCACTACGTGCCATACGTCGGCACCGCCAGCGTAGGCTTCCCGGAGGACCTCATAGCCAAGGTCAACTACATGAAGACCATCGAGGGCTTCAGGATGCTCATCATCCAGAGCCCGTGCCCGGTCGGCTGGAGGTATGACCCCGCGAAGACCATCGAGATAGCCCGCGCCAGCGTCCAGAGCGGCATCTGGCCTCTATACGAGATCATGGACGGCAAGAAGTTCAAGCTGAACTACAAGCCCAAAGAGCTGAAGCCCGTGACGGAGTACCTCAGCCCACAGGCGAGGTTCCGCCACGTGACCGAGGAAGAGATCGCCGACATCCAGGAGACCGCCACCGCCAGTTGGGAGAACCTCCTCAAGGCGGACGAGATGGGCAGACTGATCATCTAAGCCCACCCCTTTTTCTATATTTTATAATCAAGTTTATACAATGGCCTCCTTATTCGATGGGATAATGGCGTCGCCCGTCGTCTTGACGACGGGGTTGGAGGATGCGTGATTGACCGGGGTGCTAAGGCACAGGAGGATAATCGTCGGAGGGTTCCTTGCCCTAGCCACCCTGAACCTCATGAACAGCGCGTACAGCAACGTCCTCGAGACCATAAAGGCCGAGATGGGGCTCAGCTACACCCAGTCCGGGGCGCTGATGTCAGCCTACTTCGTGGGGTACATGCTGGGCCAGATACCTTGGGGCATGCTGGCCGACAGCAGGGGAAGCAGGCCCACGATTACACTCAGCGTCCTCGGGGTCTCTGCGTCAACTATACTGTTCGGGCTGAGCCACACCGTGGTGTTCGCCATGGCCTCAAGGTTTCTCTCCGGTCTTCTGGGCGCAGGGATCTTCGTGCCCAGCGTCCGGCTCGTCTCGGCGTGGTTCAACTCCGAGGAACGAGGAACGGCTCTGGGGGTGCTGAACATAGGGGGCAGCGTGGGACTTGTCGTCGCTTCGTGGGCGGTGCCGCTGATAAGCCTGGACGCCGGGTGGAGACTAACCATCAGGTCCGCCGGAGCCATAGGCGTCGCGGCGGGAGTAGCTGTGTGGCTACTCCTAAGGGACAGGGATGACCCCAATAACAGAGGGCTAAACCTCTTAAGCCTACCCTTCAGGGACAGGGACTTCTGGCTCTTGGCCTTCACCCAGTTCATCAGGCTCGGTAGCTACTACACCTACATCGCGTGGCTGCCCCTGGTCCTCAAAGAGGAGTACGGTCTTAGCATCGTGGCGACGAGCGGCGCCCTCTCCCTGTTCAACCTAGCCGGCATGCTGTCGAACCCACTGGGCGGCGTGGTCTCCGACAGGGTAGGTAAGAGGAACGTCCTCATGGCCAGTTTCGCCTTCCTTGGCTTGGACGTGCTGCTCTTCGCGGGGCGGCTGACCGGGCTATGGGTGTACCTCGCGATCCTCGTATTGGGCTGGTTCATCAACTTCGTCAGGAGCCCATCATTCACCATAATACCCGACGTATTCGGCACCGAGGCCGCTGGCAGCATCTCAGGGGTGCACAACACCTTCGCGTCCCTCGGCGCCCTAGTGCTCCCCTACACCCTTGGCTACATAAGGGACTACACCCTGAGTTACCGTCTCGGATGGCTCTCAGTCTCCGCGTTCATGTTCGTCGGCGTCGGCCTCCTCAGCCTGGTGAGGGCCCCGGAGAAGCCCGGTTCTGGTAATTCTTAATAAACCAGTGTTCTGATCCAGTCTCATTAGGGTGTAAGCACATGCCATACTGTCCAAACTGCGGCGAAGAGATCAGCGAGGATGACGAGTACTGCTCCAAGTGTAGGTACTCCCTGAAAGGGAGGCCGGTGAGGTCCATCCGTAGACGCGCCGAGAAAGATGAGAAAGACGAGAAACGCGAGGAGGAAGACGAGAAAGCCGCCATCATGGGCGGGCTGGTGGTGATCTGGCTCGGCCTGATCTTTCTCCTCCAGAACGCGGGCGTACTCGGCTGGGCCGACTTCGGAGGCATCTTCCTGCTTGGGCTGGGACTCATCATAGTATTCAGGGGGCTGTGGGCTTACAGCCAGTCGGGGGTCTTCGAACACGGCTTCGGGTACGTCGTGGGAGGCGGCTTCGTCGCCCTCATAGGCGCCGGCATAGCCTTCAACCTGGATGAATGGTGGCCTGTCCTCCTCATCGCCTTGGGGCTCATCGTCGTCGTGAGAGCCCTGATGACGAGATCCGAGAACCCGTTACCCTAGAGCCCAGCCGAAGGCAACCCTGTAGAGAAGGTGCTCCAGCATCGTCACTGGCCGGTCCCTGCCGAACACCCTGAAATAGTTGCCCCCCATCGCCTCGACGAGGTCCCCTATCTCATACCTCGGGAACAACGGGGTCGAGACTATGAGGCGCCCCCACTCGCCGCGCCTAAGCTCGTGGAGCATCTTAACACCCTGCTTGGTTTTCACCTCGAAGTAGTAGAGATCGTAGTTGGGCACCCAGTAGGGGAGGGTGTTCATCTGCTGGCCGAAAGCCCCCTCTGTGGCGGTGTACATCTCCACGACGGGGCAGTCGCCGTACAGCCTCCTCAGCCAGGGAGCGTACCTGGTCTGGATCTTTGCGACGCTGGTGCTGAAGATCACCTTCAGGCCCCAGAGGTCCCGAGGGAGGACGCGGCGCCTCTTCTCAAGGTAGCGCGCGAACCCAGTCTGGACGGGGGCAACGCCCATGACCGTCACGATGTCCGCGTCCTTGGCTTGCCGGTAGATGTACTCGTACCTTCTCTCCCAGCCCTCCTCGGAGAGGTCCGAGTCAAGGGCGTCGATCTCCTCCTGACGGGGGACAAGCCGCAGCCCCGCCATCATGGGGTTCAGCTTTGCGTAGGTGCCTGAGCTGAAGCCATAGATCGTCTCCTCGCCGCCTACAGTCATCGCCCTCACGTTGCTGGGGAACTGGAGGTTCAGCACGCCGCCGGTGAGGGTCTCCAGCCCTCCCTCCCCCATTGCGTGGCTCAGCACCGCCCTTGAGCCGCCCCTCACAATGTGGTCAAGGTGCCGGGGCGTCACCGGGATTATCTTGCTGTTCCCCGTGGTTCCCCTCGTAATGACCCAGGTGATGGGCTTCTCAGCCAGCAACGAGGCATGGTCTCCGCCCCTCACACGTTCGATCCACGGCTCTAGGTCGCTGTACTTGGCTACGGGAAGCTCCCCATGCCTCTGGCCGTACTCGGTCTTCGCGTAGTCGTCCAGCAGCGACTCGTACAGTGTCTCCTGGGCGCCGGCGGGGTCCTCTAGGCTCCTCCGCCAGTCGTCCAGGTTCCTCTTGACACGCTGGAGGGCCTGCTCAAGCATCGTTAACCCATACATCCGCGGCTCTTATCCGGTTTATGATTCAGCTTAATTATCTCCAATGTCTCTACAAGATACATGAAACGACAGTTCGTTCTAACGGTAGCCGAGTCCAAGAGGCTGATAGCCAAGGCCGTCGCGGCTCTACCCGAGGTCCAGAGAGCCATGAAGGAGGGCACCGTCGTGGTCGCCACAGGCACCACCAACGCCTACGTCTTGGAGGAGCTCTGGGGCAGGAAGATCGATAAACGCTGCTACAGGAGCGGCATAACGACACCGGACGAGCCCGAGAGGAGCCCCGAGCCCCCGGGCGAGAAGATACCTGACGTGGTCTTCGTCAAGGGAAAGGTGGAGCCCAAATACGACCGGGTTAACGCCGTCAAGGACATGAAGAAGGGGGACGTCTACATCAAGGGAGCCAACGCCCTGAACTACGACGACAACGTGGCGGGGATACTCATAGGCGGAATGGACGGCGCCACCATAGGCAACACAATCGGCCACATCATAGGCAAACAGATACAGCTCATCATCCCCGTCGGCCTCGAGAAGCTGACCTACGAGGACATCAACGAGCTTCACCTCCTCGCATCCGAGGAGGACTACGAGGGGCCGCGGATGTGGCCCATCACCGGTAGCATAGTCACCGAGATAGAGGCCATGGCAATACTGGCTGGGGTGGACGCGTACATGTACTCCGCGGGGGGCGTTGCGGGCGCCGAAGGCTCTGTCAGGATACTAGTAGAAGGCATAGACGAGGAAGTCGAGGAGGCCTTGGAGCTGATAAAGGCCATCAAGGGGGAGCCACGCTACCTCCTCTAGGCGCATAGCCATGCTCAGAGACAGGACCCAGGCGTTATTATCAAAACACGGCATCATCCTAGACCCTTCCCGCGACGAGCAGCAGCTGATAGACGAGGAGGTCATAGCCAACCTCATAGACTTCTCCGGGGTGGGTGGCGACGACGTGGTCCTTGAGGTTGGCCCAGGCGTGGGGAACATAACCGAGGGGCTACTACGGCGTGCGAAAACCGTTATCTGCATCGAGAAGAACCCCAAATATATCCCAGTCCTCAGGGAGCGCTTCAAACATCACCCTAACCTCGACGTCGTCCTCGGGGATGCCCTCCATGAGAAGCTGCCCAGCTCCGACAGGGTGGTCTCCAACCTGCCCTACATGATATGTGAAGCCTTCCTCCAGAAGACGTTCAGGATGGAGATGAAGTCGGCGGCCTTCATAGTGCCCAGCGGCTTCGCCAAGATACTTGAAGCCCGAGCAGGCGAACCAGAATACTCGAAGCTGTCATTACAGGCACAGCTGTTCTACGACCAAGGGGTCCACATTGAGGTGCCGCCATCTGCGTACCTCCCTGAACCGAGGGCCGAGACCTTCATCATATCCCTGATCCCCAGAGAGTCATCCACGGTCGCGGATGAAGCACTCAAGCAGCTTTTCAGGCAGGGCGACAAACTCGCCAAGAACGCGTTGAGGGAGGCCCTGATACGGGCCGGGATATGTGACACCAAGAGGCAGGCTGTCTCGTTTATCGCCGAGTCAGGCGTCCCCGTCGAAACCCTTGGTAAAAAAGTTACACGACTTTCCCTGAAGGAGATAGCGTCGCTGGGAAACTGGCTCAGGACATTGACTACCTCACTTGATGACCATAGGCATCGATGAGGAGACCGCCGCAGCCATCTTAGGCCTCATGATACTCCTCAGCATTCCCGGCCGCATCGTCTTCGGCACGCTCGGCGACTTCTTCAGCAAACGCCTGTTGTTAACCGCCTTCATGTTGACTCAAGCTCTCGGTGTCCTGGTGTTCGCTTATGCGTCTAACCTTATTCACGTATACGCGTTCCCAGTCATTTATGGGCTGGCCTACGGTGGCGCCATCCCTCTTCTAATGGCCTTCAGGGGCGAGCTCTTCGGCCGTGAACCCTTCGCAACCATATCGGACGTCATGGCTTCCTTCAAAATGATAGGCAACGTAGTGGGCCCCGTCTTCGCAGGCTACGTGTTCGACGTCACTGGAAGCTACAGGTTCGCATTCCTGATGTTCGTGTTGCTCGCCGTGCTCTCGGGTCTCTTCTTCTACCTAGTCAAAGGCGAGTTCTAGCCTCATTTTTCAAAAAACAGATATAGTATGTGCAAGCACTGGTTTCTTGGTTAAGATGAAGGCCTATGTTCTTCTGAACGCTGAGCTTGGGCAGGAAGCCTCCATCATCGACGCTCTGCAAGGCGTCAAGGAGATCATAAAAATACACAGTCTCTATGGTATCTATGATCTCATCATCGAGATGGAGGCCGACTCAATGGACAGGGTCAAGGAGGTCGTGTTCAACAACGTCCGGCGTCTCGATCATGTGAAGAGCACCATTACGCTGCTCACCTACGGAGAGCCAGTGATAAACGAGTAACCACCCCCCACCTCTTTCAGGTTACAGTAAAACAAAATATTCATAGATTTGAATCACAATTGAGGGCCAGAGACACATTATCTCCTGAACCCCCCTTCACGAAGATTCTCTGGGCCCCTCATCATCAAGATAAGAATATATTGAAGGCCCCCAACAGAACCATAAGTGAGCCAGATGAGCGACCAAGGAATGGGCTTCGGGGGCTTCCTCCTAGGCCTAGGCGTCGGATGGTACGTCTTTAGATACATCACAGCCGACGTGGACATGATCGGCTACCTGCTCATACTGGCGGGCGCCGGCATCATAATAAACGCCTTTCTGTCAAGAGGCCGCCGCCGCTCACCCATAAAGGGGCTCTTCGGTGGACTCGTAGGCGGACTCTTCCTAGCCCTCTTCATCACCCAAGGCTTCGGTATAATAAACGAGATCACCGACGAGTTCACCGACGTAAATTTGGGGACCTACAGGGCGACGAGAACATACACGCTGGACACCCCGGTGACAGCGGAGAGCATCGCGCTGGAAGTTGAAAGCGTGAACGGCGGAATCGACGTGTCCTCGTGGTCCGGCGACCACGTCAAGTTTGACATCGAGGTAAAGGCCAGAGGCAGCACCACGGCCGAAGCGGAGGCGAACCTAGACCGGTTCACGCACAGCCTAAAAGACTCCGTGTCGGGAACAACGCAGAGGATCTCACTAAACTTCCCCATCACGTCGTCGGAGTGGAGCAAGTACGCCGTGATCGTCGACGTATACGTCCCCGAGGGCGTGGCCGACGAGATCAGCCTCAAAACCACAAACGGCGAGATCAGTGTTCAGGG
>DATKWN010000161.1:0-8037 GCA_035529515.1 Candidatus Krumholzibacteriaceae bacterium
GGCGACCACCTTGGTCTCGGGGCATAACGCCTTGTATACGAGGCCGACGCCTGCGCAGTTGGTGCCCGCCCCAACTGGGCTGAACACGTAGTCCAGGTCGGGCTGGTCCTCGATCATCTCAAGAGCCATGGTGCCCACGCCGGCGATGAGGAGGGGCTCGTTGCCGCTGTGGATGTACCTGTAGCCGTGCTCCTCGGCCAGTCGCTCGGCGTTCAGCCTGGCGTCATCGAAGTCCCTGCCGTGCTCGACGATCTCGGCGCCGAAGCTTCGTATACCTGCGACCTTGGTGGGGTTGGCGCCGTCCTGGACGCATACGATGGCCTTGACGCCGAAAATCTTGCTGGCGAGGGCGATGCTCTGGCCGTGGTTGCCGGTGCTGGCGGTGACGACTCCTCGCTCCTTCTCCTGCTCTGGGAGCTGGCTGATGAGGTTGATTCCTCCCCTGATCTTGAAGGCCCCCGTGGGGTGGTGGTTCTCGTGCTTGACGTAGGCCTCGCAGCCCAGGTGCTCGTTCAGTGTCGGGTAGGTGTGGAAGGGCGTCTTGAGGAGGTAAGGCCTTATCCTGTTCCGAGCCAGGATGACGTCCTTTAGGGTTGGTGCTTTCATGGGTGAATCCAGAGATGTCTATGCTTTTAGCACTTTCAGTCGCGTCCCACCTTGAAAGCGGTGGATAACGGTTTTAACTCTATACGGCTCCGCGGTTCACATGGGATACACGGGCTCCGCCATATTGCCTCTTCACGGAGGGAAGGCGCCTAGGTGGCTGTTCAGCCGCATGGTGCAGATGGCGGAGTGCATCGTGGACATAATGGTAGACGAGTACGGACGCAGGGGACTCCTAGAGCGGCTGAGCGACCCCTGGTTCTTCCAGAGCCTTAGCTGCGTCCTGGGCTACGACTGGCACAGCAGCGGCACCACCACCGTGACCTGCGGCGCCCTCAAGGAGGCCATGGACAGGGAGAACTTGGGCGTCACGGTGTGCGGCGGCAAAGGCAGGACCAGCCTCAAGACGCCTCAGGAGATACGTGAGAAGGGGCAGGTCTTCGGCCTCAGCGGCTGGAAGGTGGACAGCCTCGTATACGCCAGCAGGATGGCCGCCAAGGTCGATAACAGCCTCGTCCAGGACGGGTACCAGCTCTACCACCACTGCCTAATGTTCACCGAGGACGGGGACTGGATCGTCGTCCAGCAGGGGATAAACGAGGGGCTGGCCAACGCGAGGCGATACCACTGGGGCCTCGACCACAGAGGCTTCATCGTTGAACCCCAGGGAGCCATACTCTGCGAGACCCGCCTAGACAAGGCACTCAACATGACCAGCAAGGAGAGTGCCGAGAACCAGAGAACCTGCGTCGACATAGTCAGGGAGGACCCCGAAAGGCTCAGGAGGACGCTGGTTAAGCCTCTACATGAGGGCCAGTCAAGGCTCGACGGATGGACGGGCCACAAGCCCCTCGTGATGCCCCGGTCGGTCAACTGGGACGCGGTGAGAGCCGCGTACAACTTCCAGCCCCGCAGCTACGAGGAGCTTGTCTCCATGCGGGGAGTCGGGCCCGGCACGGTGAGGGGCCTCGCTCTGGTGGCGGAGCTCGTCTACGGGGACAGCGCCAGCTGGCGCGACCCGGTCAGGTTCAACTTCGCGTTCGGCGGCAAGGACGGGGTCCCCTTCCCCGTCGAGCGGAGGGCCATGGATGACGCGGTTCAGGTGCTGAGGCAGGGAATAGAAGCCTCCAGGATGGGTCGAGAGGAGGGGCTCCGCGCCTTCAGGAGGCTCAGGAGATGTGTTCCTCCCAGCGACCCCGTCGCCCTCAAGACCGTGCTATAGTGTATGCCGAATGCCCCTTTTTTTCTGCCTCACTTCCAGTGAAGGCGCCGAAGAACCTCAACCATACGATGTTGAGAGAGCCAATGGCATCATGGCTGTGGCTTAGCTCCGTCTCGCGGACACGAACATCAGCACGATGGCCGCCGTCACCGCTATGCCTAGCCCTATTACTAGGTATAGCTCTCCACCGAGTACGCTGGATTCTATTCTCTCCGCTTCATCAGTTATCTCGACGTATAGATCGCTCACGATGATCCTTCTTCGGGTATCCAGTGAATCGCCGATGTAGGCCTGCCTGTCGACGTCGAAGCAGGGTACGATGTGTGACTCGTACTCCGGGGCGCCGGCTATGACGGCAAGGCCTCCGTCCTCCTGCACCAGAGTCAGGTCCACGGGGAGCCAGCCCCACGGCGGCACGTAGATCATGGCCCAGGCATGCCACCCGACTCCGTCCCTGCTGTCGGTGAGGTGGCCTTCCCACGACGTCTCGGAGGCTACGATGCTGGGGTGTATGACGATGCCTACCTGGAGATAGGCGGGTATCCCGAGGCTGCGGCACATCGAGACAAGGAGGATGGACTGGTCGTCGCAGTCCCCCAGCCCATCCACGGCGGTGTCGTTGGGGTACCTCGGCACCTCGAAGTTACAGTACTCGGTGTTCGCGCCGAGCCAGTCTATCATGTCTACGACGGCACCAAGCACGGTGGACTCCCCGTCAGCCATCTCATGGGCTAGCTGGGACACTTGCGGGTCGTCGCTCATGAAGGTCTCCGTCGAGTCGGTGTAAGTGTTCACGAGCTCATGTGGTATCGCGTCGAATCCACCCGCACCGGAGATGCTTATCTCGGGCCGAGGCTTATCCGAGGACTCGATGCCGTATGTGACCGTGAAAGAGACCTTCTCCCCGGGGCCCAGTGTAAGCGGGATGTCCATCACAGCCCAGCTGTTCCCGTCCTCGTCTGTCAATGTGTCACCGCGAGGCGTGTCGGATTCCTCTATCTCCACTGTCTGCCACTCCGTATCAATGAAGAAGGGGATCCCGATGTCCTCCTCGTACAGCTCTATGCTCTCCGTGCCCCTGTTCTCGAAGCTGTACGTAAGCGTGTACCTGTACCTGACGGGGGTGGCCGCGTGGGCAATCGGGTAAACCGAAAACAATACTATGAGTGCCACGAGGACGGTGTGTCTGTGTTTCAATTATCGTTCCCTTTGCATGTTGAAGGGGGGCTTATCTAGTTTCCCCCCGGGAGAAGGGGGGTTACTCGACGTGGACCCTGAAGAGGTCTATGTCTCCCTGCAGGCATGGCAGGAAGTTCTCGACGCTCCTCCTGACGTCGTTGGACTGGGTGATGTACCGGCCCACGATGAGTATGTCTGCTCCGCTCTCCAACGCGATCTGCGCCGTATGCGGCATGATGCCCCCGGCGACCGCTATGAGGAGCTTCCTCCCCTCGAAGGCTTTCCTTATCTCGGGGATGTACCCCCACCTTGGCTCGCTGGTCTTCTCGGCGTCTATCGCCCTGTGCAGTATCACGCCGTCGGGCAGCTCCTTTAGGCTCTTGAGCTTCTTCACGGGGTCGTCTACCTCCATCATGTCGAGGAAGCTGTAGATGCCCAGCCTTCTGGCCTCGTAGACGAACTCGTCGACTGTGGCCGTGGACGCAGCGCCTGCGCAGCAGACGGCGTCGGCGGTCTCCTCGAAAGCCATGTCCACCTCCACCTTGCCGACGTCCATGGTCTTCAGGTCGGCTATGATGAACGCGTCGGACGCGAACTCCCGCATCTCCCTGATCACGCCGACTCCGCATTTCTTGATGAGCGGCGTGCCCGCCTCCAGGATGATGCTGTCGTTCCGTGGCACCTGCTCGACCACCCTCCTCACGGCCTCTACGTCCGGGAGGTCGAGGGCGACCTGGAGGTACGGTGGACGCCAGAGCCTGGGCGGCCTGAAGCTCATCAACGGGTGCCGTGCCCTGTCCTTGTCGTACTGTACCTTTTCCCACGGCGGGTAGTTGGAGAGGGCCCGCCTGATGGAGAGCTTGGTGGCGCTGTAGTTGTACTGGTAGATGCGGCGCTCGTCCTCGGCTGCCGGGTGGACGAACACGCTGGCGACCACCACCCAGTCGTCCAGGACGTTCATGGGTATCACGCCCTCCTCCACCGAGTCAGCGACGGCCTTGGCGACGGCGGACTGGGCAGGCCCGAAGATCTTCCCGGCGTCGGCCATGTCCTTGATCGTGACCTTGGGTATGATGACCGTGTGGGGCTTGGGGGGCAGGTTGGGCCTTATCACCGCCAGCAGCGGGGTGTGGCCCATGGAGAGGTTGCTCAGAGCCTGGATGAAGGCGTTGCCCACCGGCCCGTGCTTGTCCCCTATGAGGAGATCCACGTGGGCCACCTCGTTCCCCTTCCCAATCAAGGCCTCCCCTATGTAGAAGGCTCCGCCGGAGTGGGATGCGTCTGAGCTGAAGGAGTCGATGGAGGCTCTGACGGCCTCGCTGACGGAGCTGAAACGCCCCTGCTCCACGAGCCCCTCGAGGAACCTGTACTGTTCCTGCGTGATCCTGCCTGGGGCTCTCACGAGTCCTTTATCGTCACTCAAATCGATCAACTGGTATGAACCGAGTGTCCAAGTATTTAACCTTTAAGAAGATTAGTGTCCTCCCTGTGACACAAATATCTAAGTAATCAACGGATTGACGATAAAAATTGGGTTTATTATCGAATTTGTGTCACAGAATGAACGATATGGTGACCGTTACCTCGACCCCGTCGTCCTTCAATACTCGTCTAAATTCGTCGGGTATGTCACAAGCGGCCTTGTCAGCCCCCACCATGAGTGTGCGACCACAGACATAGCCGCTCTTCCGTACCACGATGTCGCCTGGATCGGTATAGGTTAATCCTGGGTGGCCTCTTCCCCTTACCGTGAACTCCTCGCCGCCTGCTTCAAGCTTCAACGAGATGACCGTTTCCCCGCTTCTAGCCGCCTCCTTTAACTCGTCGTCTAGGTCTTGGAGGCCTTTCTCGGCGTTCACGGCCACGATGCAGTCACCCCTCTTGGTCAAGTGATTTTCTTTTGTGGTCATCAGCGTGGTCCCGTGGGTTGACGATATGTCGGGGTGACCCCTCGCCTTGAACGACGTGCTTAGCATCATGGCCCTGCGTTCCTAGAGTTTCATCAGCCTGATTAGGTGCTGCTTTAATTGGCCCGACAGGCTGTTTTCTGGCTCCTCCCTCAGCTTGTAGAGCTTGAGGTCATCGATGGCGAACCGGATGTCCTCGGAGATGAAGTGGTACATGAAGACCCCAGTCAAGCCTCCAGCTATAAACATGAAGTTAGCTAAGGGCAAGGACCTCTTGTAGACGTAGACAAGGCTCAACAGCAGCAAAGCGATGTGGCTCCTCCTCAGGTTGCTGCGGTGCCTGTACACGAACGTGGCCGCCTCGCTCAGTATGTAGCCTAGGCCGAACCCTATGAGGTTCAGCCACCCGACGAATCCTCCTATAAACACCAACAGTCCGCTGACGAGGACGCCGGGGTACTCTACTTGGCGGTTGAAGGGTATCTCGGTGAACGTGTAGGCACGACGGATGAACTTGGTCTTCCCATACTTCCTGAGGTTCCAGGATAGATTCCAGTCCTCGGCGCGCTTCGCGTCGGCGTAGCCAAGCGACTTGAGGTAGGCGTCCTTCCTGTACGCCATGTTGGCTCCCTGGAATAGGCCGAGGAAGCCCTGCACGAGGGCGCTCATCCAGCAGTAGAACCTGCTCAGGGCGTTCCTGTTGACGGGCCTAAACCCGCCGCCCACGGCGACGACCTTGGTGTCCTCGAAGGGTTTTACTAGCGTGCTGATCCAGCCCCGGGGGGCGACGCAGTCGGCGTCCGTTGTGACTATGATCTCGCCGCTGGCCTCCCTGGCGCCCAGGTCCCTCATCTCGGCGAGGCTGTAATCGGGCTTGACGAAGACCCTGTCACAATACTCTTTTGCTACCTCGGGTGTGCGGTCCATGCTGCCGTTGTCGATTACTATGAGCTCTACTTCCAGGTCTTGGCGTCGTACGGATTCCAGGCACTTGCCTATGTCGGCCTCCTCGTTGAGTGCCGGGATTACGACGCTGACCTTCATTTCACTGCATTCCTCGGTCTGCGTGTTAAATAGTTTTCCACGAGAATCTGTTTCGTTCAAAAGAAAATTCTCTCACCAAACACCGTAATGTTCCTAATTGTATCATAAAGTCCTGTTTTAGTGGGAATGTTTTCTAGCTGTTGTCTTCCGGGGAAAAGATTTAAGAAACCCGCCCGCTTCTACGAGGGATGCTGGGCTGGTAGTTCAGTTGGTATGAATGCTGCCTTGGCATGGCAGAGGTCGGGGGTTCAAATCCCTCCCAGTCCACCACAACTTTATAAAGGAAAAATCTGGGGGTGTTTTACCGTATACGGGAGACATGGCGGCATGCTCGGCACGATATGACGCCTTGATCGTCGAGCGCCCGAGAGGCACGTGTGTTTATTAGAACGCCTGCTCTATGTTACAACGCGTGTGAACAGGCTGGATGTAGAAAAAGGGAAGAAAAGTTCTACGGATCTCGTTATTGAAAAATCTGTTGAGCTATATGGCTTCACTCCTAACGAGAAATCGGATGAGAACCTGAAGTGGATGCTGGAGAACGGCTATCCCATAAAGCAGATCCAGAAACGCGTTCGTGCTGCACCCTGGAGAGTTGATGAGCCACGCGGGAGGAAGAGGTAGCCTCGGGGGATGTGAGTCGGGGATGGCGGAGGAAAACATAGACAAGCTCTCCTTTGAGAAGGAGGACTTCAAGTTCGTGGCCGCGTATAACGTGTACTCCAGCAGGTTCGAGGAGGCCGATGACCCCGGGGAGCGAGCGAGCCTGAACGAGCTGATATCCAAACTGGAGTCCGAGGAGATTGAATATCCGTCTTTCTACAAGCTCATCGACGAGACCGATGGAGAGTCGGGTAAGCGTTACCAGTATCACAGGGTCAGGATAGAGGGCAGCCGGAAGTTCGCCTATCGGAGGTCCCAGCAGAAGACGGACAGGATCAAGCGCCATAAGAGATAGGGTGCTCGCCACACACAGACTCCGGAAATGGCGAGGGCACGCGCGAGCAGAGGGGTTTCTTCCCAATAGAGGCATCGGCCTGGAGTGGAGGGAGCAGGGCGAAGCCATGCGACCCCACCACGTTTCGCGCGCTAGCTTGTTTAAAAATTATCCATTCTACCGAATGATTTTTACTAGAACGAAACTCAGCAACCTCATCTTCAACTCCTTCTAACATCGCTCCTTTCCACAGTCACAGATCCAGAGGCGATAGAGCCGCGACAGTCCATGGTTGGATCTAGATGTTCACCCTTCGAGACGAATGCACCCCCGTCTCAAGCAGTGAAGTGCTTAATGCTCCGCATCAAACCAGGCCTTCCATCGTTGACGGCAGCTAGGGCGACGGCCAGCATAGCCGTGAAGCTGAGGCAGGCGTGTATGGCCACCTGCTCAAGGCCTCTGAGCTTGAGGCAGCCCAGCAGCAGCCACTCCTTCGCACGGCTGAACCGCCTCTCCACGCTCCACCGCCCCTTGAACAATTCCACCAGCCTCCGCGCTCCCCGAGTCACGAAGTCCCTGCCCACCTTGAGAGCGTCTTTGACTTTGGAGTCCCTCCTGACGGGTATGACGGGCTCCGCACCGAATTCCTCAGCTGCCGCCCTCACCTTGGCCGAGCTGTACTGGGCGTCGGCCAGCACCGTCTTGAACTCTACGCCGAGACAGTGGACAGCTTGGAGCAGTGGCTTGAAGTAGACCTTGTCGTTCTCGTTACACGGGGCCACGGTGAAGGCGAGGGGCATCTCCGACTCGGCGCAGCATGCGGTGTGCACCCGGTATCCGAGGATGAATCCTCGCTTGCCTCTGCCTACGCGGGCTTCGGGGTCGCTCTTGCCGGTGCGGTTGTCCGAGGCTCTCCGGCTGTAGGCGTCTACGTGGGTGCTGTCGACGGCGATAACGTCTCCCTTCACCGCCCCAGCCTCCAGCAGCCTGCGGAGCAGCTGATTGAAGATTCGTTTGTAGGTGTCTTGGCTCAGTCTGTGTCTGAAGTGGGTGAAGAGGCCGTGGCTGGGGGTGTGCTTATTGAAGCCGCATGCTCTGGCGGCTCGTTTGTCGTGTTTGAGGCGGAGGGCTAGTCTTCGGTCGCT
>DATKWN010000162.1:0-11893 GCA_035529515.1 Candidatus Krumholzibacteriaceae bacterium
GCAACGTTCACGCCCCATAGGCGGCTGGATCTCGGAGCCGGGAGAGGCAAACAGGTGAAGAAGCAGATACAGGGAGGTGAAGTAGGCTTGCTTCTAGACGCGAGGGGGAGGCCGCTGAACAGGTTCAGGAAGACGCCGGAGTCGCCCAAGAGGCCATAGGGGGGATCACATGCAGAGCCTACAGTTGTTTGAGGACACCGTGGTACGGAAGGAGCGGAGGATCCCTACCGAGGGCGAGGTGCTGGTGAAGCCCGGGGACACGGTGGAGCCTGGGACGGTGGTCGCAAGGGGCGTGGTGGAGAACCCTGACATCCGTGAGCTGAGGATCTACGCGTCGCTTGGCATCAGCCCGGACATGGTGAAGAACTATGTGCTGAAGACCACGGGCGACGATGTGAAAAAGGACGAGGTCATCGCCATCTACAGGTCCTTCTTCGGTAGGTCTACCAAGGTGGCGAGGTCTCCCATCGACGGCAGGATCGAGAGCTTCTCGCCTGTCACCGGCCGCGCTATTATTAGGGGCCACCCAATCCAGATGATGGTGAAGGCCCATATACCTGGCGAGGTCGTGGATGTCATCGATGGCGAGGGCGCAGTCGTCGAGACCAGGGCCGCCATGCTCCAGGGCGCATTTGGACTCGGCAGCGAGGCTATAGGTGAACTGGTGTTGGCCGTAGACTCGGCTGACGTACCCCTGACGTCGGAGGAGATCAAGGCAGAGCATCGGGGAAAGGTAGTCGTGGGCGGCTCGGTCGTCACGGTGGACGCTCTGCGCGCCGCGGCCAAGAACGGTGTCAGCGCAGTCATAGTCGGCGGAGTGGACCAGAAAGACCTGACCGAGTTCCTGGGATACGAGATCGGGGTCGGCGTCACGGGCGGCGAGGATTTCGGGTTCACCCTGATAATCACGGAGGGCTTCGGCGTCGACCCCATGGACGAGGCCAGGTTCAGCCTCCTGGAAAAGCATGAGGGCAGGCTGGCCTGCGTGGACGGCACCACCCAGATCCGTTCAAGGATACAGAGGCCCGAGGTCGTCGTGCCCCTCTAATTTTTTCTTGGAAAGAGTTTAATCCCATCCATCGCTGTATTCTGCGAGTATAGAGTTGACTGTTGACGTAGTTATCAAGAACGGCCTCCTTGTGCTGCCCTCTGGGATCACGGAGGGCTCGGTGGTCGTCGACGGCGGCAGGATAGTGGGCGTCGTCAAGTCAGGCGAGCCCAGCGCCGACAGGGTCGTCGACGCAGCGGGGAAGGTGGTCCTACCCGGTATGGTGGACATGCACGTCCACCTGCGTGACCCGGGTTTCCCGGAGAGGGAAAACTTCGAGTCCGGGACAAGGGCGGCGGCCGCCGGCGGCGTGACCACGGTGGTGGACATGCCGAACACCCAGCCCGCCACCGTGACCGTCGAGGCATTCAACCAGAAGAAGGGGATAGCTGAGAGGAAGAGCCTGGTGGACTTCGCGTTCATCGGCGGCGCGGGTGAGGTGCCCACCGAGGACATAGTCGCCGTCAGCGAGGCCGGCGCCACGGCGTTCAAGAGCTTCCTCATCGCCCGGTTCAAGGAGCTGGCTGCCAGCGACTATACGCTGCTCAGGCACATGAACACCCTCTCGGAGCTGGACAAGCCGCTGCTGGTGCACGCCGAGAACGGCAACCTGGTGGACATGTACATGGAGGAGGCCAAGGCGTCCGGCCGCACGGACCCGTTGGCGCACTGCGACTTCAGGCCCGCGATAGCCGAGATAGAGGCGACCATGAGGTGCGTCACGCTGGCTGCGGAGACGGACGTCCACCTGCACATATGCCACATGACGGCGGCGGGCGCCGTCGATGTCGTCGAGTGGGCCCAGGCCATGGGCCAGGCGGTGACCGGGGAGACCAGCACCAACTACCTCCTCTTCACCAGGGAGACCATGGAGGAGAGGGGCCCCTACGCCAAGGTCGACCCGCCGCTGCGGGGCAAGGACGACCA
Source organism: Candidatus Krumholzibacteriaceae bacterium (assembly GCA_035529515.1). GTDB lineage: Archaea > Thermoproteota > Bathyarchaeia > TCS64 > TCS64 > RBG-16-57-9. The sequence goes on from DATKWN010000162.1 coordinate 1,976, forward strand.
GCTGAGGCTCTGGGAGGCGCTCAACGACGGCACCATCGACGTGTTGGCCAGCGACCACGCCCCCTACACCAGGGAGGAGAAGGAGCGGGGATGGGAGAACATCTTCGACGCGCCCAGCGGCGGCGTGGTCATAGAGACTACTCTGCCGCTGATGCTGGACGCCGTGAACAGGGACATGATCAGCCTGGAGCGGCTGGTGGAGGTCTTCAGCACCAACCCGGCCATGATGAACGGGCTGTACCCCAAGAAGGGGGACATCGTCCTCGGCGCGGACGCCGACATCGTGGTGGCCGACATGGGTAAGCCGTTCCACATAAGGGGCGAGGACCTTCACACCATCCAGAAGATAACGCCTTACGAGGGCATGGAGGGGAAGGGGGCGCCGGTGATGACCATGGTCCGCGGCGAGATAGTCTACGAGGAGGGACAGGTGGTCGGGAAGCCGGGGTATGGCGAGTTCCAGAGACCAATCTAACCCTTAGAGTAAGGGATTCCTTAAACGAAACCAATAATATTAGCCGCATCATTAATCTTTTCAGAGGTTTTTCTTCTATGAAAACTAAGAAGAAACTAACGACAAGTTTCGGCTCTCCAGTTGACGACGACCAGAACAGCATAACGGCTGGCACTTCAGGCCCAGTACTGATGCAGGACGTGCACCTCCTAGAAAAGCTGGCGCACTTCAACAGGGAACGAATCCCGGAACGAATAGTGCACGCAAAAGGCGCGGGGGCACACGGCTACTTCGAGGTAACGAACGACCTCAGCGGCTACTGCAAAGCCAAGTTCCTGTCAGAGGTTGGAAAGAAAACCGAGGTATTCGCCAGGTTCTCCACGGTCGGCGGGGAAAGGGGGTCGGCAGACGCAGAGAGAGATCCACGGGGCTTCGCAGTAAAGTTCTACACCGAGGAAGGTAACTACGACTTCGTAGGGAACAACACGCCAGTCTTCTTCATAAGGGACCCCATCAAGTTCCCTGACTTCATACACACACAGAAACGTAACCCAGTTACAAACACGAAAGACCCAGACATGTTCTGGGACTTCCTCTCACTCATCCCGGAATCGATACATCAGGTCACGATCCTCTTCTCCGACAGGGGGACGCCCAAGACCTTTAGGCACATGAACGGATACAGCGGCCACGCCTTCATGTGGTACAACGACAAAGACGAATACGTGTGGGTTAAGATCCACTTCATAACGGCGCAGGGAATACAGAACCTGACGAGCGCAGAGGCAACGATACTCAAAGGTAAAGACCCTGACCACGCCACGAGAGACCTGTTCAAAGCCATCGAGAATGGAGACTACCCAGCCTGGAACGTGAGCGTCCAGATAATGAAGCCAGAGGAGGCGGAGAACTACAGGTTCAACCCCTTCGACATAACCAAGGTATGGCCACACGGCGACTACCCCCTAATCCCGCTGGGACGGATGGTGCTGAACAGGAACCCTGAGAACTACTTCGTGGACGTTGAGCAGGCGGCGTTCTCGCCAGCCAACCTCGTGCCCGGGATAGCCCCGTCGCCGGACAAGATGCTTCAGGGGAGGCTGTTCAGCTATCACGACGCCCACAGGTATAGGCTCGGGGTCAACTACACGCAGTTACCAGTTAACAGGCCGAAGGCCATGACCATGAACTACCAGAGGGACGGCCTCATGCGGACGATGACTGAACACGAGGGAAGCCCCAACTATTACCCGAACACGTTCGGTGGACCAGAGCCAGACGCGGCGGCCAAGTGGCCTACCTATGAGATAAAGGGCGAATGGGGTAGATACACGTATGTTCACCCCAACAGCGACTATGTGCAGCCAGCCGCCCTCTACAACAAGGTGATGACGGACGTCGACCGCGCCCACCTCATCAGCAACATCGTCGAGCATCTGGGGAACGCCAAGAAAGAGATACAGGTACGTCAGACCGTGTTGTTCTACAAGGTGGACCCAGATTACGGCACACGCGTAGCCGATGGCCTGGGGATCGACGTAGCGGAGATTAAAAGACTCGCCAAGGACTAGATCCAACCTTTTTTCTTTACAACGATCATCCGAAGCGCGCGAGCGTGATCGCAAGGTAAACGAATCTATGTGAATAACTAAAACAGCCTACAAACTGGGTATTGAAATTCATTTATTCCTAGTTACTTGGAATCCTTTGAGGCTATTGGTAAGAGCTTCGCCGGCTACGGCACAGACGCTAAAGTCAGTGTTGAGGGACAGATCTCTAGGCTCGAGGGGTTCAACAAGAACTGGGAGAAACGGGTGAAGAAAAACCCGTATTTCAGGCTATACATGAGGAACCTCTTCAAAAAGAAGGAATTCGAGCCTCCCACGCTTATGGATAGCCTTTCAAGGGATATGGGCGTCCTTGAGGAGCCTAACCTGATCTATCCTGTGGGAGACCCTGTGTTTATCCACATCCTAGTTGAAGGGAAGAACAAGGATCTGATCTATAAGCCGATTGAGCCCCGTCTCTTTTTCAACAGAGACTGGATTCTAGCCGAAGTGGAGAAAAGGATCGCCCTTTCCATCGATGACACCGTCGCCTTCAAGTCATCCGAGGCGAAGACGAACTACCTGAACGAGCTCATCAAGAACATAACCATAGTCAACAGGAAGATGAAGCCGAAGGCCAGGAACCCCGAGCAAGACGAAGATGAAAAAAAGGGCTTCCTATCTAGGTTCAGACAAGGCAACCTGGACAAGATAGAGCTCGACCCCCTCAGCTACGAGATGCTCAAGTACGAGATATACTGCGAGAAGGTGGGTTCAAGCATCTTGGAGCCTTTCATCCGGGACATCTACATTGAAGACATTCACTGCAGCGGCCTAGGGCCGATCCATATAGATCACAAGATCTTCAAGACGATGGAGACCACCATTGTGTTTGAGGCGTCGGAGGAGCTCGACGGCTTCGCCCTCAAGCTCAGCGAGATAGTCGGTAAACCAGCCAGCCACAGGGAGCCCATCGTCGACGCTAAGATGCCCGACGGATCGAGGTTGAACCTGGTGTACGGTGAGGACGTCTCAGCTAGGGGAAGCAACTTCACCATCCGTAAGTTCGCTTCGAACCCCATCAGCATCTGCCAGATCATTCACTGGGGCACGATGAGCAGCCTGGCGGCTGCGTACGTATGGATGCTTCTAGAGAATAAGATGAGCTTATGGATCTGTGGGGAGACTGCCTCCGGCAAGACGACCAGCCTCTCCGCCCTCATGACCTTCATGCCGCGTGACTACAAGATAGTCAGCATCGAGGAGGTCCCTGAGGTGCATGTCCCACACAAGAACTGGATACGAGAGGTCGTCAGGGACACAGGTAACTCCGGAAGCGAGGAAGGCATCACCATGTTCACGTTGCTCAAGGCGGCTCTGAGGCAGAGGCCCACGTACATCATCATAGGTGAGGTCAGAGGCGCGGAGAGCAACATCGCGTTCCAAGCCATGCAGACCGGCCACCCCAGCATCGCGACCTTCCACGCGTCGACGGTGGGGAAACTCGTCCAGAGGCTCACGAACTTCCCCATCAACGTCCCTAAGACCCACGTAGACAACCTGAACGCGGCTCTGTTCCAGAGCGCCGTCCACGACTACGAGACGGGGAAGTACAAGCGCCGCGTCCTGAGCATCAACGAGATCCTCGGGTACGAGCCGGCGGACCAGGCTTTCAACTTCATCGAAGTGTTCAGCTTCGATCCCTCCACGGACAGGGTGGAGTTCAGGGGGCTGGGTACTAGCTACCTCCTGGATAACAAGATCGCCACCATGAAAGGCTACACAGGCGCGGAGATCAAGAAGATCTACGACGAGCTGTTCATGAGGGCAGAGATCCTTGAGTACATGATAGCCCTCGGCATACTGGAGTACGATGACGTCCTGGACTACATCCTCTACGTCCAGGGCGTAGGGATCGAGCAGGCCCATGCGAGGCTAAGGCGTCAAGCCTTGATGAAGCTCGGCCACGGGGTCGAATAAGAAGTCAAGAGTAAGGTGGGTCAAGAGAATTGATTATTGAGCGGCAAAAGTTGGCGAAGTTCGTCGAGGGGCTTAGCAAAGGAGACAAGATAGAGTTCGAGTTTCCCTTCTTCATGCTCTACCTTAGGCCCATCACGTCAGGCACCATCGGCAGGGTCTTGATGCTTCAGGTAGCCTCCGAGAAACTCATCTTCAACAGCATTGTACCCTACTTGAACAGGATAATAGTGTTGATGACTCAGTGGCGGTACCCTCAGGCAAAAGCCACGGAGATCATAAGCACCGAGGCGCCGACAAAAGACTTCAGCGATTTTCTGTTCAAGCCAGAGCATCGCGTCCGGTGAGCCTGTGAACCTGTTCATAGAGAAGTACTACACTAACTACATGGCTGAGTTTGAGTCGTCACGTATGCAGGCCATAAATCGGCTGAGGACACTCAGCGACGCGTATCTTCCCATGCTCAGCATCACCCTTTTCATGACCACCACGATGCTCATCTCATCTATCTTCTACGACCCCAAGATAATGATCTTATTCGCGATCATGATCGTGATCGTCATCAGTTTTATCCTCTACATTCTATCATGGCTTATCTTCCAGTCATCAAAGCCTGACGCCATTAGTCCAAGAGCAGAAGGAGAAACCCCCGAACAGGCAGCGCGCAGAGTACGCCGCGATCATGAGCCTCGTGCTGTCTGGTCTAGTCCTGTTTATACCGTTTGAGAGCCGGTTCATGCACTTCATAATAATAGGGATAATACTATTCTTGGGGGGCCTCATCGGGCGGACATACGTGAACAACGTTAAGAAGAAAGAGTCAGATTACCCGGCGTTCTTCAGGTACATGGCCTCCAACCTGTCCGCCCACATACCGCTGGCCATGATACTTCAAAGTGCATCGGAGACGGACTTCGCCAGCTTGGACTCCGTCATCCAGAGTCTAAACAACAAGATCAAGATGCGCGTCGAGCCGAAGGTCGCCTGGTGGGGATTCGAGACGGAGATAGACAGCACCCTGATACGGCGGGTTAATACCATCATGACGGACACTATATACACTGGAGGTGACCTGGGTATAGCCTCCAAGTTCATAGAACAGTTCTACCACATCTACGTCACCCTAAGGGAGCGGAAATACTCGGCTGTCAGCTACCACGTTGGGCTAGTGATACCTCTGTACGTGATATCGGCCGCGTTATTCGCTGTCATCGACGGCTTCTTCACGTCACTCATAGAGTTCATAGGGGAGATGGCTTCTCTACTAGACTTCTTCTCGGTGCCCGAAATATCGTTCATGAGGCTCTTCTTCGTGTTCGCCTTAGCCTTATTCGCCTTCAACAACGTCTTCAGCATCTATAATATGGAGGGTGACTCAAGGTTCACAGTTTTGTATTATATCGGGATGCAAATGGCTTTAGGCGGAACGGTCTATTTGATTATCAGCGAGGCCGTCGCTAACTACCTAGGTGGAGTGGCTACTATATAGAGGTGAGTGAAACGAGCGACTTGATAAGAAGTAACTTCGAGCCGGGAAGATGGCTACTAGTGTCAGGTGTAATACTCAGCGTCGTGCTGATGCTGCAGCTATACGCAATCAACGAGACGGTGGACGTGTCCTCCATCGATAGCATGCTTGGAGAGAACCTCATGGGGCTGCTTCTCATAGCCTCTTATCTCCTAACCACGGTCGCCATGATCACGGTGGTACTGGAATACTTCAGCGTAAAGAAGAAGGTGGATGGGCTTCTAGCCCTGACCCAGGTTCTGAACCTTATAGAGGATCTACAGTATCCTGCTAAACCCAGGGAAATAGACGCCGAGGAGGTCCCAATGGCTAGACCCCAGTCGTTTAGTCTAGATGAGGAAGAGGACCTTTTTGAACCAGAGATCCTCAAGAAGGTTAAACCCATAGATCCTATGGAGCAGGCCTTCGCCGCCTTGGATGATGAAGAGGTGGTCTCCGATAAATTGCCTGAAACCGTACCCTCGGGCGATGACGGCTACAAGGCTATCGAAGTGAAGATGATGGAAGAGGAGACGGATCATCTTGACGAGTCCGAGGAATCCTCTGAGCCGGAGCCTTTACCTGAGGTAAACGTCATCAAGGGGCTGGCGAAACAGGACGTGGAGGAGACCGAGGACGAGGTCGAGGGGATGCTGCAGCAGAGTGAGGTGATCTCTACACTCACCGAGCTGGAGCGCGTGGTCGAGGAGCTTAGAACCAAGAAGCCGAAAGTCGCGGCGACATAGTACTTCTCAGATGATTCTGGAGCACTATCTACGCCGGAACTCTTCCATGTATTAGATTTATAAACTATCTATATAATCTGAATCGAGGTTGAACCCGAGATGGCATCCTCGATAGTATCCGAAGGCATAGTTCTCGTAGCCGTGGTCATCGCGGCGGCGGCCCTGTCTCAGGTCTTCCTCACCTCCATGGCAGGGCTGGAGCATGAAACCCTATCGATGTCAGATAGGCTCAGCGATAAGATGCAGACAAGCATCGACGTGATATCCGCCGTCAACACGTCGTCCACGACGGTGAAGGTATGGGTGAAGAACACCGGTACCTCAATCATACCCTCATCGGTAGTCGAGATGAGCGACATCATCTTTGGGAGAATCGGGGAGTATAGCCACGTCCAGTACGCCGAGTCGGGGCCGGGTTGGGCGTTCACGCTGCTAAACAGCGACGACACCAACTGGCAGGACTCCGAGACCATCGAGATAACCATAACGACGTCCTCAGACTTAGAAGGGCGACTACTACTTCCGCTTCAACACCTATAACGGAGTCGACGACGAGCTCTATTTCACCATAGGAGATTAGGTATGGGTCAGTCAACGACGGTAGCCACCGCCTTCACGGCCATCATAATAATCGCAGGCGTATCAATTATAATAACCTCTACCGTATCCAGCTTCGGAGTGATCAGCAAAGGGATAGACAGCATGGTCTCACAGAGCGAGGCGGTCTTAAACGAGGACATGGAGTTCGTCTCCTTTAGGCTTGTGGATTCACAGACCCTGAGGGCCAACGTGACTAACACCGGGGAGACCAGCATCCGGCTGAGAGACTTCGATAAGATGGACTGCATCGTGACCTACACCGAGTCGGGGACGAGGAACTCGACGTGGGTGCCCTACGTACAGGCTGGTGACACGGGCAGTTACTGGAAGATAAACAGGGTCTTCTTCAACGGTCATGTAGGAGACGAGGTGAACCCGATGAAGCTCACGGCTCCAGTGTATGGCAGCTGGGACCCCTGCGAGAAGATAGAGGTACAGATCTGGCTTGAAGCCTCTAACCCTTCCTTCCAATACGTCACCTTGGTGACCCCAGACGCCGTCAAGGCGTCCACGGATCTAATCATGGAATACGAGACGGGGGTAGCCACGGTGACGACGGGCAGCACATACGTCGACTTCGCTCACAACCTTGGTAGAACCCCCGAAAAGGTACAGGCTACTCCGGGGGTGGAGCTTGTCGGCACTACATTCTGGGTAAGCAACGTGGACTCAGGTATATTTCGGATTAACCTCGGTTCTTCCCTTGGGTTTGACGCTCCTTTCTATTGGAGAATAGAGTAATCATTTATTGTCATCAATAGGTTATTTAAATTAAATAATCCATTATTACACATAAATTATTATATTGATTTTTATCTATGCATCTGTAATCTATAGCTTTAAATTATAGATTAATAATCTATAGTATAGATCCATTTGTTTAATGCTTCAGAGCTAAAGATCGAACCGGTAGCATATTTCCTACTCATTGTCGGAGCATTAGGAGACTGGGTGTCCACAAGATTCGGAATTTCGCTAGGTCTCGTTGAGGGAAACACGATGGCTGCATCACTCATGAGCAACGGCCAGTGGATACAGACAGACTTCCTCGTCGTGGCCATCTGCATCATGGTACCATACGTATTGAACAGAATAGTGAAGACGAGGGTAGCCAGCTACTTCATAGGGTTTCCTCTGGTAGCCGGTGTAATCAAAATCGGGGTAAGCCTGTGGAACCTAAACCTTATTCTAAGCTAAAAGGTTAGAAGAAGGTGTTCATGATCTACTTGTTCTTCCAGAGTAGGGTGAAGAGTATGTCGTAGCTCCTGATTATGCTGTCGTAGTTGGTCCACATGCCGTAGAGGTTGCTCTGGTCGTTGGCCATCAGCAGGATCATCTCCTTGCCGTCTTTTATGAAGAAACCAGGCATCTCGTGTTTCTTCAGGTAGGCGAAGTCACCGTTTCCCACCTCTATCTGGTCGAGAACGTAGCTGCTGGTAGGTGAATAGTTGGTCAACACCCTAACCTTTACTCCTTTGTCTACTGCTACCTCTTCCAAGTCGTCCAGGAAAGGAGTGTTGTACAGCCAGATGAGGTTGGTATCTGAGACCACGATGTCGATGCTCTCCTGGCAGCCCTCAAGAAGCTCGTTAAGCCTGACACTGATGTGGCGTTTACCCTCAAGCACCTGGAAAGTCTCCTTGCTGTGTTGAACGTTCTCCGGCTCAGGGAGGCTCCTCCATATCTTCAGGAGCTCAGCCTTCCTCTTCTCCATCTGGTAGATGCGCTGGCGCCGCTCCTCTATCAGGTTGTCCAAGACCTTCTCGAAGGACACGGCAACAAACTTCATGGGCCTCTCCATGACCCTGCTGATCAGCCCCTGCGCTTCCAGTCTTCGAAGGATCTTGTAAGCCTCTGTCCTGTGCACGCCCAGCGCCTCGGCGACGCTCTGAGCCTTGTGGGCGCCGAACCTCGCCAGGTAGAGATAGACCCTCACCTCGTTTTTACTTAGCTTGAACTTGGTGAGTGCTTGGTTAATGTTTTTAAGAGCCTTCAGGTGATCCATGGTCTCGGATGGTATTCTTGACCGGCTCGTCTCCCTCGTGTATACCGGGAGAAGTTCCAGTTCATCTTCCATAAGATCGGATTTCTTCTTCTCTCGTTTCTCGATTTTAAGTTGTTCAACCTGCATCTTTTCAGCCCGAGCAGATCCATAGCGCTAATATAAAAAGAGATTCTGGATTGATAAACTAGTTTCTGAATCCATGTTTTTCTGGCAGCTTCATCTGTAATGGTGGCGCGTCTAATCTAAGCCGGTGTTTAGCTTTCAGGGAGCCGATTTAGACGTTTGTGTGGTTGTTAAAATACATTCAATTAATTATCCTCGGGGTTGTTTATTTGCCAGCTCTAAAATGACCTGTATTCTTGAGATAGTTTTTTAAAAGATAAGTTGTTACCGATTTGAGTCTAACATTGAGGTGCCCCTTCTGCGGCTCGGACGTGCTGCGAACCCTCGAGACCAGGGAGTCGCATAACAACATGACTCGTAGACGTAAGGAATGCGCAGGATGCGGCAGACGGTTCACCACCTACGAGCATATCGAGGAGATAGAGCTCATGGTAATGAAGAAGGATGGACGGCTCGAGAGATTCAACATCGACAAGATGATGAAGGGGCTGCAGAAGGCATGCGAGAAACGGCCCGTGACTCTTGAACAGATGAGAGACATAGCCGAGAAGGTGAGACAGAGTATCATAGCGGAAGGCCATGAAGCGGTACCATCGAAAGAGATCGGCGACAGAATCATCGCGTACCTAAAGGAACTGGATTACGTCAGCTACGTAAGATTCGCCTCAGTGTACAGGGAATTCAGGGAGCCCGAGGACTTTATGAAGATAGTCGAGGAGGACAAGCGTTAGGCTTTCCACCAGTTGAACTCAAGGAAACATATCTCGCCTTCAATCTCCACCGCTTTGATGAACGACTTGCGAACAGTGGCGGCGAGCCGCCCGGACTTCACTATCTCCGCCGCGTCAAGAGGCTCCTCTGACCCATGTACCTGCATGACGTATGGGGCGTGATCTAAGCCGGGCCCGTGTTCATAGACGGCGAAGTCGCAGCCATACTTTATCCCGGGGGTGACGACG
>DATKWN010000163.1:0-5550 GCA_035529515.1 Candidatus Krumholzibacteriaceae bacterium
TGAGCTCTACGCCGTGGCCCCTGTCCTCCTCCTCTGGGTACAGACCCAGGAGCATGAGCCCCGGCCTCACCGCGTCCAGGAACGCGTAGGGCTTGTGGAACACGGCGTTGCTGCTGGCGATGCTCTTGACGCCCACGTCCACGCCTTTGGCAGCGAGCTTCTCCTCGACCTCCAGAAGCCGCTGGACCTGCCGCCTGTCCAGCTCCTCGGCCTCGGATAGCGTCGAGAATATACCCTCGATCCTGAGGTTTGGGAGGCTGCTTATCTCCTCTATGAGGCTCGGCGCTTCGCTCCACCTCACTCCCACGCGGCCTAGCCCCGTGTCCACCTTCACCCACAGGGACGCTGTCTCACCGAGCTTGCCGGCGGCGTCGCTGAGCATCTTGGCCGGCTTCGGCTGGTAGATGGTCTGGCTTACGCCGAGCCTCACGACAGTCTCGAACTGCTCAGGCGTGAAGAGGGGGTCGATGTTGATGATGCCCACGTCTATACCTGCCTCTCTTATCTGGAGGGCCTCGTGGAGCTTCGCCACGAGAACCCGGCGTACCCCCTGCGTAGCCATGTACGCCACCACCGGGACGATGCCGTGGCCGTAGGCGTTGGACTTGACGCACGGGATGACCTCCCGCCCCGTCCTGGCCCTGACCTGCTCCAGGTTGCGGCCTATGGCGTCCAGATCTACCTCAAGCCAGGACTGGAACCCCTTGATCCTCTCGTTTATCTCCCCCGGGGACGGCTGCCCCGCAAAGTAACCGCTCATAGGGATAGAGGTCTCATTTGAGGCTATAAGGAAAACGTTGGCTCTAGAAGAGGAACGACGGGGGCAGCGCGAACTTCTCTAACTCGGTCTGGGTTATGGCCTTTATGCGCTCCAGCTCCATCTCCTGGTCGGGCATGACGAAGGTGATGGCGGTTCCCTCCTTGCCGGCTCGCGCGGTCCTGCCGACGCGGTGGAAGTACATGTTGGGGTCGTCGGGGATGTCGTAGTTGATGATGAAGGGTACGTCCGCGATGTCCAGGCCCCTCGCCGCCAGCTCCGTGGCGATCAAGAGGTCGTAATCTCCATCCCGGAAGGTATCAAGCATCTGCTGCCGCCTCGCCTGGGTGAAGTCGCCGTGCAGGGGCTCGGCGGATATGCCCGCCCGCCTCAGGTTGCTGGAGAGCCTGTCCACCATGTACTTCGTGCGGCAGAAGACGATGCCCCTGTCGATGTCGAAGTACTCTATGAGCCGTTGGAGGGCGTCCTCCCGTTCATGGGCGGCAAGCACCATGTAGTACTGCTTGATTGTGGTCAGAGCTATCTCGTCGCGGCTCATGTTCACGGTGACTGCGTCGGGCATGAACCGTGCTGAGAGCCTCTGGGTGCGTTCGTCGATGGTGGCGCTCCAGAGGCTCACCTGCTTCCGCCGGGGCAGCTGGCTCATTATCCAATCGATGTCCTCGAAGAAACCCATGTCGAACATGCGGTCGGCCTCGTCGAGGACCACCATCGTGACGTTTCTCAGGTCGAGGGTGCCTCGCCTCATGTGGTCCATTATCCTGCCGGGTGTTCCCACTACTATGGTGGGATTCTTCCTCAGCTCGTTGAACTGGCCGTGGATGCTCACGCCGCCGTAGATGGGGGTGGCCCAGATCTTCGTGTGCCTCCCGTAGGTGTTTATGTCGTCGGTTATCTGCTGGGCGAGCTCCCTGGTGGGCGCCAGCACGAAGCCTTCCACATGGCCCGAGTTCGGGTCCAGGTTGTTCAGCATGGGTACGCCGAACGCAGCCGTCTTCCCCGTGCCTGTCTTGGCCTGGCCGACGACGTTTTTCCCTTCCATCATCGGCGGGATGGCGTTCTCCTGGATGGGGAACATGTCCTCGAAGCCGATCTCTTTGAGCGCCTTCTTAATCTCCTGTTTGATTTCTAGTTCGTCGAAGTTCATATCAATCAGCGGCATGGGTCGAAATTGTCCCTTCTCGTAACGCAGGGGCGTTAATAAAGGCTCGGATACCGCACGAAAGACCATGTATTGTAACCGTATACACGGGGGACTGGTTACTCTACCGTTACTTCGGTTGGTGGCTGGACAATACTGAAGTGGGGCAGATCAGGACAGCCTACAGGCTGGGCGTAGTGATAGTGGTCCTGCTGCTGGCTGTATCAGCGGCTTCCGTGCTCGTGAGGCAGCCGCGGCTCGACGACGGCGCCAGAATGGCGTTGATCTATGACTCCCTCTACGAGACCCAGACGGAGGTTAACTTCACCGACACCCTTGAGAGGTTTCTGACTGGAGAGGGTTTCAAGGTAGAGGTTTATCGGGGCGAGGAGGCGACGGTGAAGCAGCTGCAAGCGTTGAAGGGGGGCTACAGTCTCATAGTGTTTCGTGTGCACAGCGGCGTCTTCGAGGACGAGGTCTGGCTGTTCACGGGCGAGGAGTTCGACGCCTCCAGGTACGTGGGCATGCAGCTCGTCAACGAGGTGCACGTGGCTCGGTCCCCGAACGATCCGAGGATGTTCTTCGCGGTGGGCCCCCGGTTCGTGGGGAGCCGGCTGGGCGGCGTCTCCTCGGGCCTGGTCGTCCTGATGGGCTGTGATGGGCTTGGGGACGAGAGGCTGGCCATGGCTTTCCATGACGCGGGGGCTGATGCGGTCGTCGGCTGGGACGGGGCTGTCTCCCTCTCGTGTTCCGACGAGGCGTTGATTACGCTGATACGGGAGATGCTAGCCGGTGAGTCTCTGGGGGACGCCGCCGCGTCCTGTTCACAGGATCAGGGTGTCTCGCTTCTGGTTTATCCCATAGAGTCGCGGGGTTTTTCGTTGGGGTAACTGTTACGGGGTGAGAGCCAACGGGGTCGTCACTATAAAAAACAAGTTTACTGCGAGTCGGGTGTTCTGGTTACTCTAGGGTTAAGGGTAACAGAACCAAGATCTTTACCTGAGAGTTACATGCACTTAAATAATGATTCTCTGGGAAAGTGGCTACTGTTCTTCGCGGTTCTGATGATAGCCAGCGTTAACATCCAGCCAGCTGAGGCATCAATCCCATCCGGGTACCAATCCTTCTACGTGCTGGGGGACAGCACCAAGATCATCCTGGAGGCGGTTGACCCAGCCGTGGGGCTGCCCACATCCGGTGCGAACCCGTACAGCGTCTTCAGCGTAGTCTCCTACCTGGACGACACAAGGATATACGTGGACCAGAGAGGGAACGGCTACAGCTTCCAGAAATCTGACTTCACGGGCGCCGACGCCGTGTTCAGGCTGGACAAGGGAGGGGTGATAACCTTCGACAACTGGGCTTCACCCTACTACACCATAACACCTCCCGGCAGCGGCGCGCTCCTCAGCGGCTCCCTGATCCCCGCGGCGGGTATCGACGGAGGCGACTACTTCTTCGTCGCCGGCGGCCCCCTGAGCGTCTTCAGGGGAGCCACGGATAGGCGCCTCGAGACGGGGGATGGGAACTACATCGCCGGCATGTGGGAGCTCTACCCGGTGGAGCAGGGAGGCGACGAGGCCCAGAAGAGCTACGTGGTCCCGGCGGGGGAGGACACGGTGGGGACCGACGACTTCCTAGGAGGAGGCGAGGTGCAGGGCGGCACCTTCGCAGTCGTCCAGAGCACCGAGGACGGCACCGTAGTGGATTACAGCCAGAAGGGCGTCCCGTTCAGCCGTAGCCTAGACAGGGGCGAGAGCTTCGTCATCCCCCACGTCGACGAGGGCGACTACGTCGTCGCCAACAACAAGATACAGGTGGGCCTCATCGCCAGCGGCGGCGAGAGCTACGACATACGGTACTTCACGTTGAAGGACGAGAGGTTCACGGGGAACGACTTCCACGTGCCCACCTTCCCCACGGGGTCGCCGCCCCTGGACGTCAGGTACCACATACACGCCATCACCGACGCGCAGGTAACGGTGGAGACGGACGCGGGGGTCGAGCCCGGGTGGAACCCCAGGTTCCTGGCCGCGGGCACGACGGACGCCAGCTTCAGCACCCCCGGTGACACGCCCGTTCACGTCATGGCCGAAGTAGGGGAGAGGATAATCATCCTAGTCTCCGTGGACACGGGTGAGGGGGACTGGGACTGGGGTTATGTGCCCATAGACGCCAGCGCCCTGGTCAGCGAGTACTTTGTCCCCTACGCGCCCAGTGGCAAGACAGCCAGCTACGACATGCAGCTATACGTGTCCCCCATCTTCGACGGCACGACGATCTACGCCGACTACAACCAGGACTACGTGGTCGACGACATGGTCACGCTGAACAGAGTGGAGTCACACGGGTTCTACGACCCGTTTGACATGGACAACACTGGGACCCACCTCTTCGCCGACTTCCCCTTCACGGTGGTGTACGGTGAGTCGATCCTCGCCCAGGTCGGCGGCGACTTCCCTGGCTACGACTGGGGGTACACGATAATCCCCCTGGACTATACGCCCGTCAACATCGTCCTCGACATCCTTAAGACGGCGTTCCCGCCGACGGTGCCGATCTCTAGCCCTGTGATGTTCACCCTCGAGGTGACCAGCGGGGACGCCAACGTGTTCACGATTCTGGGCGTCGACGTCTTCGACGAGCTGCCGCCGGGCTTCACCTACGTGGGGCCGACTACCATCACCCACACGGATGACTCCGAGAGCTACGATGCCCCCGGCATAGTGGGCCAGATGCTGACGTGGGACCTTAGCGAAGACATGCAGCCGGGAGAGACCATAACCATATCCTTCTACGCAACGTCGACCACCGTAATCGGGGAGAACTACATAGACACCGGTAGAGCCGTCGGGACGGACCCCTTCGACAACACGTACAGCCCAGAGGCAACCGCCTTCGTAACGGTGGCGGCAAACGGCGTCGTCGAAGGATTCATCACCGACGTCACCCTGGCCATCCCCGCCCCGGTTCCAGGCGTCACAGTGGAACTGCTGGACTGCTCCGGAACCCCAACCGTGTTGAAGACTACAAACACCGACGGGAACGGCTTCTACGACTTCGTCGAGCTGCTGGAGGGGGAATACTGTGTCAGGTACGACCCCCTCGACCCGGACCTGGGATTACTGGCGCCCTATAGCGACGACGACCCCACGGAGCCCCCCGCGGCCCCGCTCACCTCGTCCGCGGGGTTCATCCTACCCCCCGACGGCATCAAAATCCACAACTTCCAGGTGGCGGTCCCGATCGACCTACAGGTTGAGAAGACCTTGACGGAGCCGGGGGACGGGGACGCCTACGTGGGCGACACCGTGGTATTCACCGTGACGGTGACTAACACGGGCGACCTACCTCTGGAGACAGTGCCTCTGGTCGACACCTACGACTCGACTAAGCTCGAGTACACCGGAGCCAACCCTACCCCTGACGACGTGAATGCAGTGCTGGGCGTCCTCCAGTGGACGGACCTGACTGGGCTAGGGGTCCTCGATCCGCTAAGCACGGTCATCGTGGAAATATCCTTCGTCGCAGCCGAGAGCACCTTCCCGGAGTCCACCACGGACTACGCCGAGGTGAACGACGCCAAGGCACTTGACTTGGAGTACTATGTCGATGGCTTGGACGACGACGA
>DATKWN010000164.1:0-21584 GCA_035529515.1 Candidatus Krumholzibacteriaceae bacterium
ATCTTCTCCAGTATCTCCTCGTTGAGCCTGTTGATCTCGTCCCTCAGCGGGCCTATCTCCTCCGTGTAGCTCATCCTATTCACCCAGAACCTGTCTCACGTGTCCTCTCTGCATCATGTGGTCGAGGATCACCATGGCCACCACGCCCTCCACGACGGGTACCGCCCTCGGCACTATGCATGGGTCGTGCCTTCCCTCAATGGCTATGGTGGTCTCCTTCAACGTCTTGAGGTCGACCGTCTGCTGCGGCTTGGATACGCTGGGGGTGGGCTTGAACGTGACGGTTAACTCGATGGGGGCGCCGGTGGAGACTCCACCCAGCACGCCCCCCATGTTGTTGGACGCCGTCTCGACCCTACCCTCCACAATCCTATAGGGGTCGTTGCTCTCCGAGCCCCTCATGGATGCCAGCGTTGCGCCTGCGCCGAACTCGACGGCCTTCGCCGCCGGGACGCCGAAGAGAGCCTTGGCTAGGTCTCCCTCGAGGGTGCCGAAGACGGGCTGGCCCACGCCGGGAGGGACATTTAGCACGACGCATTTCACGGCCCCGCCCAGGCTGTCCCCCTCATCCCGCGTCTTCAGTATGTTTCTTTCCATCTCTATGGCCGTGTCAGGGTCCGGACACCGGACCGGGTTCCTCTCCGTGTTCTCTCTCACCTGGTCGAGCGGCACGTCGGGGGCCACTGTCGAGCC
Organism: Candidatus Krumholzibacteriaceae bacterium; assembly: GCA_035529515.1. Classification (GTDB taxonomy): domain Archaea; phylum Thermoproteota; class Bathyarchaeia; order TCS64; family TCS64; genus RBG-16-57-9. The sequence continues at coordinate 694 of DATKWN010000164.1, forward strand.
TATCTGGCTAGTGTACCCGAGGACCTCGATGCCGTGGGTGGCGGCGAGAACCTGCTTCGCGAGGGCGCCCGCCATAACATAGCCTGCCGTGATCCTGCCTGAGAACCTTCCCCCGCCCCTATAGTCCTGGTGGCCGCCGTACCTCTTCTCCGCCGTGTAGTCTGCGTGCCCGGGCCGCGGCGTCCACCTATGCTCCTCGTACCTCGTGGAGTCCATGTCCCGGTTCCATATGAGCATGCAGATGGGGGCCCCGGTGGTGACGCCGTTGAACACCCCCGAGAGAACCTCGACTCTATCCTCCTCTCTACGCGTGGTGGAGACGCTGCTCTGCCCAGGCCTTCTGCGGCCTAGCTCGGCCTGCACGTGCTCCAAGTCGAGCCTGTGGCCGGCTGGGCACCCGTCTACGACGACGCCCACGCATCTGCCGTGGCTCTCCCCGAAGCTCGTGACCCTGTACAGTCTACCGATTGTGTTACTCATCTTCTATCCTCCTCACGTTTACGCCGAGTCCTTCAAGGTGGCCCCAGAAGCCGGGGTAGGACTTGGTGACGCACCCGGCGTCGAAGATCGTGGTGTCTCCCTCCGCCGCCAAGGCTAGGACCCCCAGGCTCATGGCTATCCGGTGGTCGTTATATGGGTTCAGCTCGGCTCCCCTCACCGTTCCTCCTGTGATCCTGACTGAGACACCGTCCTCAGCCACCTCGGCGCCCATCCTCGTCAGCCCCTCGGCCATGGCCGCCACCCTATCCGACTCCTTCAGCCTGAGCCTTTCCAGGCCGGTGAGCACGCTGGTCCCCTCCGCCACGCTGCATAGCGCCGAGACGATGGGGAACAGGTCTGGGTAGTCTGAGAAGTCGACGTTCACCGCCTTCAGCTGGCTCCGGCTGCAGGTCACCTCGTCACCTCTGACTGTCAACTCGGCCCCCATTCTGGACAGTATGTCCAGCATCGCGGTGTCGGCTTGGCTGCTCCCGGTGTCCAGGTTCCCCACGGTTACCTCGCCGCCGACGGCGCCGGCGGCCAAGAGGTAGGACGCCGACGACCAGTCCCCCTCGACGTTCACCTTCGAGGCCCTGTACTTACCGGTGGGCGCGGTGAACGCGTCCCTCCCGGGGGACGCCGATGCCTTCACCCCGAAGGACGCCATGGCGTCCATGGTCATCCTGACGTAGGGCCATGACTGCAGAGGCGTGGTGACCCTTATTGTGAGGGGGCTCCTCATCATGGGGGCGACCAACAGCAACGCCGACACGAACTGCGAGCTCACGTGTCCGGGAAGCATCGTCTCTCCGCCGCCGATCTCTCCCTTCCCGCATACGGTGATGGGCGGGTAGCCGGCCTCGCTGTGGACGTCGACGCCCAGGCTGCTGAGGGCGTCCAGCAGGGGCGCCATGGGTCTCCTTGACAGAGAGGGGCCCGCCGTTAATGTTACACAGCCATCCGCGAGGGCGCAGACGGCCGTCATCAGCCTGAGGGTGGTCCCTGACTCGCCGCAGTACATGGCTTCATCCGGCGCCGTGGTGCTGCCCCCCTCAACGATCCATTCGTCTTCACCGGTTTTCGTCTTGGCGCCTAGCATATTCACCGCGTTCAGCGTCGCCAAGGTGTCGTCACATACCAGTGGGCGTCTTATCGATGTCCTTCCCTCTGCGAGCGCGCCTAGGATCACCATCCTGTGCGTCATGCTCTTAGAGGAAGGCGCCTCGACCCGGCCTTCCGCCTGAGATGGGCTAATCTGAGCCTTCAAGTCGACCACCCCAGCGCTGCTTCTATCTCGGCCGCTAGCTGCGTCGGCGACGCCCCCGTGGTGTCTATCACCAGGTCAGCGGCCTCAAGGTATCGGGGCATCCTTTCTCTCAGCAGAGCCTCAGCCTCGGCTCGCGCGTCGTCGACGTTGAGCAGCGGCCGCTCGTCGCTGCCCCGTGTTCTTTCAACGATCTCGTCGATGGACGCCGTGAGGAGTATGAGCACAGAGTTTCTGCTCAGGGCCTCGGCGTTCTCCGAGTCTAGGACTGCGCCGCCGCCGCAGGCTATGACTTGGCGGTCTTTCTCAGCCACCTCCCTGGCGACTTTTTTCTCTAGGGCCCTGAACTCCTTCTCCCCTTCTGCAGCGAATATGTCCTTGATCTTCATCCCGGCGCGTCTCTCGATCGTCTCATCCATGTCTACGAAGCCGTAGCCCAGTCTCTCGGACAGGGCCTTGCCGACGGTGGACTTGCCGACGCCCATGAAACCGTAGAGAGCGACGTTCAACGCGGCTAGCCTCCCAGCTTCTCCTCGACCACTCGTTGCATGATGTCGAGAGGCGGCTCGACTCCCGTCCACATCCTGAAAGCCTCGGCTCCCTGATAGACCAGCATCTTGACGCCGCTGAGGGTCCCTGCGCCCTTCGCCTCCGCGTCCTTCAGCAGCTTGGTTTTGATGGGGTTGTATATCACGTCGAAGACGAAGAGGCCGCCGTGGAGGAGCTCTTCCGGGACGGGTGAATCAGAGGTTTTCGGGCTCATCCCCACGGGCGTCGTGTTGATCAGGACATCGGTGCCTACTATGACGCCGGGCAGCTGGTTGAGGCCGCCGTACCGTAGTTCGGCCGAGGCCGTGGGCCTCAGGTCGTCCACCAGCTTCCTAGCCTTCTCGACGCTCCTGTTCAGCACCGTCACCCGGCAGTCCACGCGGGATATCTGGTAGGTTATGGCCCGTGACGCGCCCCCAGCCCCCAGGATGGTCACGTTTCTGCCGTTCAGGCCGCCGTACATCTCCGTTAGGGCCTTAACTCCCCCCGTGGCGTCCGTGTTGTAACCAGTCAGCCTGCCGTCTATGTGGACGATGGTGTTCACCGCCCCAATCGCGTGGGCCGTCTCGTCGACGTGGTCGAGGTGCCTCATGACCTCCACCTTGTGGGGGATGGTCACGTTGGCGCCCAGGACATCGCCCTCCCTGAGCTTCTCGATGAATGCCCCCAGCTGCCCCGGCTCTACGGGCGCCAGCTTGTACTCTGCGTCGATTCCGAGGGCCTTGAACGCGGCGTTGTGCATCGCCGGGCTCATGGAGTGCTCCACCGGGTAGCCGACGAGGTAGCACCGCTTCACGGCCCCACCCCCATGGCCTCGTAGAGTTTACGCATCTTACTTAGCGTCAGCTGCCCCGGGGCGCTCTCCTCCCCCTCCTCGGTTGACGCGTAGGTGAAGACGCCGCCCATTAGGGGAGACAGCACCCTTGAGGGGACTCCGTGCAACCCCATGCCGAAGCTGACGTTCCCAGGCTTCTCCGAAATGTAGGCGAGGTAGACAATGTTGTCGCCGTAGCAGTTGGCTGTGCCCACCAGCTTGACCACGTCTGCGCCCATGGACTTGGCCCGCGCGTGTAGGCGGTTGAGCTCCTCCAGCGTAGGCGTGGCCTCGAAGTCATGGTGAGACAGTATGCACCTGGAGCCCGCGTCGTGCACATGCTCGACGGCGTCGCCGGAGCCCGGGGCCGCCAACTCCACGTCGGCGTACTCGAACCCGGCTTCACACGCCTCGTAAAGCGTCTTGAGTCTCCACTCCTCGGCTTCCTTCGAGAGCCCTCCCTGGTACGCCGGGCGGTTGGTGGCTATCAGCGGCGTTTCGGTCGCGTCCCTGATCTGGCTTGGGTCTATGGGATCCATGCTGTAGTCGAACCTGATCTCTATCAGGTCTGGAGACGAGAGCCCATGGATTCGGGTTATGGTTTGCTCCGTGTCGCGGCCAGTCACTGCGACGCATATAAGCGGCTTCACGTGACCGCCTTCATAGCCTCTATCAACTTGGACTCCTCCACCATTCTCAGGGTGGGTGGGCTTCCTATCCCCATAGGTAGTATCATCCTGATCCTGCCCCCCTCCGCCTTCTTGTCCCGCCTCATGTACCGGATGAGTTCATCCGCCTCCAGGGCGGCGGGCAGCTTTGTGGGGAGGCCGATGCCTTCCAGGACGCGTCTCTGTGCCTGGGCTTCCTCCGGCTCCATTAACCCCATCCCTACGGCTAGTTCGGCGGCGTACACCATTCCTATGGACACAGCCTCGCCGTGCCTGAGCCCTGGGCTCGCCAGCCTCTCGGCGGCGTGACCCAGGGTGTGCCCGTAGTTGAGCGCGGCCCTCACGCCCCTGTCGTCCCTTTCATCCTCCTCCACGTACCTCGTCTTGATGGATGCGCATCGGCCGATGACGCGGCTCATACACTCCTGGTCGAGCCCTAGGAGGGGTCTCATGTTCTCCTCTACGTAGCGGAACAGGGCCTCGTCGGCTATTACGCCGTACTTGACCGCCTCCGCCAGCCCCGACACGACCTCCCTGATGGGTAGGCTGCGCAGGAGGAGGGGGTCGGCGACCACCGCGACGGGCTGGTGGAAGCTCCCTATCATGTTCTTTCCCTTGACGTGGTTCACGGCGGTCTTGCCGCCTATGCCGCTGTCCACCATGCCCAGAAGCGTCGTCGGCACCTGGACCACGGCGACCCCCCTCATGTATATGGAAGCCGCGAAGCCGGCGAGGTCGCCCACGGCTCCACCTCCTAGCGCGATGACTACGCTGCTCCTGTCGAGGCCTGCTTCTAGAAAGCGGCCCAAGAGGGTGCCTGCGTTCTCCCATTCCTTCGCCTCCTCACCGTCAGGGACCACGAAGGTCCTAGGGTTTAGGCTTCTCAGGCTAGCAGCCACGGACTCCCCGTAGAGCCTCTCGATGGGCTCTGAGGTGACCATGACGCAGCCAGTCGCCTCCGGCTTGGACGCGGCGACGATCTCCCCGAGCCTACCTGAAAGCCCAGCCCCCACGTATATTTTGTAGCCTCGATCGCCGAGCCTCACCTCCGCGGCCACGTACTCGGTGAGGCTCATACTAGACGCTTCTCCCGACTGCGTTGGCGACTTTTCTGATCTGGTTCATGAGCTCCGTGAGCTCCGGCGGCCTGAGGCTCTGGGCTCCGTCGCTTAAAGCCTCCTCTGGGCGTGGGTGCACCTCCAACATGACGCCGTCCGCTCCGGCCGCGACACCCGCCAACGCCATGGGGGTAACGAGGCTTCTCACGCCGGTTCCGTGGCTTGGGTCGATTACCACCGGCAGGTGGCTCGACTGGTGTATCACCGGCACGGCGGAGACGTCCAGAGTGTTCCTCGTGACCTTGCTGAAGCCCCTTACACCCCTCTCGCAAAGTATGACGTCCCGGTTTCCCTCGTTGAGTATGTACTCTGCGCAGCCCAGCCACTCCTCGATGGTGGCGGCCATCCCCCTCTTGAGGAGCACGGGCTTCTCGGACGCCCCGACTCTGCGCAACAGGGGGTAGTTCTGCATGTTCCTAGTCCCTATCTGGAGCACGTCCGCGTAGCTCTCCACCAGCTCCACGTCGCCGGGGGCGAGCACCTCCGTAACCACCGGAAGCCCGGTCTCTTTCCGCGCCTCCGCCAGCATCTCCAGCCCCTTCTCGCCGAGTCCCTGGAAGCTGTATGGCAGGGTCCGGGGCTTGAAGGCCCCGCCTCTGAGCATGTGACACCCGGCCTCTTTCACTATCCTCGCCGTCTCCATGATCTGGTCTCTGGACTCCACGCTGCATGGCCCAGCTATCACGACTACCTGCTCTCCCCCTATCTTGTGGGGACCCACCTCCACGATGGTTCTATGGTCTGGGCCCTGCTTCGAAGCTAGCCTGATCTTGTCCGATATCTTGATGATCGTCACTTCTTTTTCGCCTCCAAAACCTTTTTAGCGGCCTCAGCCACCGCCTCCGGCGTGAGGCCGTACCTCTCCAGCAGCCGCTGATAGTTCCTGCTGGACGTGCCGAACCTGTCCATGACCCCTACCCTTCTGAGGGGCGTGGGGTAGTTCTCGGACAGGATCTCCGAGACCGCTCCCCCCAGTCCTCCGAGGACGCTGTGCTCCTCGACCGTCACCACGGCGCCGGTCTCTTTCGCCGACTCGATCACCGCCGACTGGTCCAGCGGCTTCACGGTGTGCATATCGACGACCTTCGCCTCTACCTTTTCCTCCCGCAGGGACTCTGCGGCCTGCAGCGCGACGTGGACCATGTTTCCAGCGGCGATGACGGTCACGTCGCTCCCCTCCGCGATGGTCTCTGCTCTTCCGATGCTGAGCTCCACGTCATCGGGGTAGACGGTGGGGGTGGCCCCCCTGGACAGCCTGAGGTAGACGGGTCCCCTTCGGTCAATCATTTCCCCCGTAAGGCATCCCGTCGAGGGCGCGTCCGCCGGCACCACGACGGAGAAATGGGGTATAACTCTGACGGCCGCGATGTCGGCTATGGACTGATGAGATCCGCCGTCCGCGCTTGGCGATAATCCGCTGTGGGTGCCCACTATCTTTACGTTAAGATTCTGCCTCGCCACTGTGTTTAAAAGCTGCTCCCAGGCTCTGCCGACGATGAAGTTGGCGAAAGCAGCCGCCACCGGGGTCTTTCCCGACACGGCTAGGCCAGAAGCCACCCCCACGAGGTCCTGCTCGCTGATCCCCACCTCGATGAACCTGTCCGGGTAGGCCTCTTTGAAGAACTCTGTCTTCGTGGAAGCCGAGACGTCGGCGTCGAGGACGACGAGGTCCGGGTCAGTGGCTCCCTTCTCCACCAGTGCTCGGCCGAAGTACTCGACCTGGGCTTTGAGCTGCAAGGCTAGTCCCTCTCCAGTTCCTCCAGAGCCTGCCTTAGCTGGGAGGCGTTGGGCACGCTGCGGCTGAACCTGTTGCCCTCCATGAAGCTCACTCCCTTACCTTTGGTGGTCTTTGCGACTATGACGTGGGGACTGCCCTTCGTGTGCTCGCAGACCTCCAGGGCGTCCAAAACCGCGTAGACGTCGTGGCCGCTAACGTTCATGACGTTCCAGCCAAAAGCCCGCCACTTCTCCGACACCGGCTCCACGGCCTTCACCTGCTCCGTCGTACCCGTGAGCTGGTACTGGTTCCTGTCGATGATGGCGACTATGTTGTCGAGCCCGTAGTGGGCCGCCGTCATGGCGGCCTCCCACACCTGGCCCTCGTCGAGCTCGCCGTCGCCCAGGATCACGTAGATCCTGTGGGACGCTTCATCCATCTTAGCTGCTAGCGCCATCCCCACGGCCACGCTGAGGCCTTGGCCCAGGGAGCCTGTGGCCACGTCGACGCCCGGCGTTATGGTGCCGGGGTGGCCGTGCAACCTGCTGTCGAGCTCCCTCAGGGAGGTGAGCTCCTCCTCCGGGAAGTAGCCTGCCTCGCTGAGCACCGCGTATAGCGCCGGTGCGGCGTGCCCCTTGCTCAGTATGAGCCTGTCTCGCTCCGTCCAGCCGGGGTTCGAGGGGTCGTGCTGCATCTTCATGAAGTAGAGTATGGCGAGTATGTCGACGATGCTCATGCTGGCGCCCAGGTGGCCGCTGCCCGCCTCGGCCACCATCTGGAGGACCTTCCTCCTGATGTCTTTCAGCAGCTGGCCCAGGGGCTTAACGCCCGTCTTGGTCTGGACGAGGTCCCCCGCCAGTATGGGCTCGTCCTCCGTCGTTAGGTTCGTTATGAATGTCCCGAGCTCGGTGAGCTCCACCCCCTTGAAGCGGGGGGCCTCCCCGTAGTCGATGAGCTTGAGGCTCCTCAGCGCCTGGGCGTGGAACCGCAGCTCCTCGATGGGCACGTTGTACCTGCGGCTCACCTCACGAAGAACCGAGGTGACGGAGGTAGGCACCCGGGGGACGTTAGTCAATATTAGGACTTGGTCCTTGGAAATGGTTCGAAGAACTATTCTGCGCAGATCTTCAAGCTGGCTCTGGTTGAGGGAAATTGGCGCAATGATGACACCACCGAATGAACGGCAACAAGTGGGTAACCCTATATAAGATTATTGGGTGGGAGGAATTGCCTATTCTACTAGTAATCAGTTCAGCTGGGTAGCCTCGAACTCAGCGACCGTGTCCAGCTGCCTGGCCCGGGCTACGAGGTCCCCCAGCTCCCCCATGACGAGCAGGCCGTAGGCGTTCCAGACGCCCGAGACCTCGTCGTGGTGGAGCTCGTCGAGGGCGTTTAGGTTGACCTGAGCTCCTATCACCTCCGTCAGCTTCTTCAGCGACCCCGGGACGTCCTTGATCCTCGCCCTTATGTGGACGAGGCCGCTGTCCGGGGGGAAGAAGTCTATGAACATCGCCCTTATCCTGGGCCAAGCCTTGACCACCACGTACTTCGCCCTCTTCACCTGGGCCTCCGCCGCCTCGTCGGAGACCACCCTCACCCAGTCCCCCTCGTCAGCCTCAACCATGTAGGTGGCTGAGAGGTTGAACGAGACCGGGAACAGCTCCGTTATCTCCCTGCCTGTCACGAAGCCGCCCATGTCGCTGATCTCGGCCATTACCTCGTCGGGGGACACCCCCGAGTCCGCGAAGTCCACCAGGAACTCAGAGACCCAGATGTTGCTGAACCCGAATGCTCCGCCCGTCAATATGTTGAGCCCCCTCTTGCTGAAAAGCTCCGTGACGTCGGCGAGGCTCCCCCTGACGTCGTCCAGGAACATCCTGAAGTAGCTCACCGTTGAAGTCAGCCGGAGGGGCGACAGAAGCAGCCTGCCTGTCTCTGGCTCTATGTAGCCGAACAGCGTCTGCCCGGGGAAGACGCCTATGACGCCGCCGACCTTGGGCGGTATCTTGATGCTCCAGCCGTCCTCGGTGAGCTCCACCTTGGAGTGTTCGCATACGATCATGGCTCAACAATTCACGTGGTCAGATAAAGAGTTTTCAAAAGGTGGCTCTGGGAAAGCTTTTACAGGCATACATCAGAGAACCGAGGTGGATGACGTTGAAGCACATCATTCTCGACACGGACCCCGGGGTGGACGACGCCCTGGCCTTCCTCCTGGCGTTCGGCAGCCTGGAGCTGACGGTGGAGGCCGTCACCACCGTCGCGGGGAACGTCAGCCAAGAGAAGGGGCACAGGAACGCCAAGCAGCTCCTAGAGTTTCTGGGGAGGACAGACGTCCCCGTCTGCAGAGGCGCCGTGAGGCCCCTGGTGAGGGAGCTCAGGCACGCCGAGGGGGTCCACGGCGAGACCGGACTGGGCGGCGCCTCCCTGCCCGAGCCCGAGATGAAGTCTGATAACAGGAGCGCCGTCCAGGTGATCCACCAGAAGGCCGATGAGCTGGGCAAGGAACTGACCCTTGTCGCCGTAGGCCCCCTTACCAACGTCGCCGCCGCAGTCGTCGGCGACCCCGAGCTCCCGTCGAAGGTGAACGGCCTCGTCATAATGGGTGGGGCGTATAATCTGACCCCCTATGGGCATGGGAACGTCAGCGCCGTGGCGGAGTTCAACGTGTGGCACGACCCGGACGCGGCGAAGATAGTCTTCAACAGCGGCGTCCCCATGGTCTGCGCTGGCCTCGACACCACGACCCACCCCGACTACCGTTTGAGCGTCGAGATGTTCAAGGAGATAGAGGCGCTGGACACAAGGCGGTCCCGGCTCGTTGTCGACCTCTGCAGGGGCATCGTGGAGCGGTTCAACGGCTTCAGCCTCCACGACCCCATGGCCGTGGCGTACCTCGTCGACCCCACCATGTTCAAGACCCGGAGATGCAGGGTGGACGTGGAGACCTGCGGTGAGCTGACCAGGGGCATGACCGTCGTCGAGCGGCGGCACCACAGGATCGTGGAGGAGGAGGCGAACGCCGAGGTGATCGTCGAGGTAGACGCTATACGTTTCCACAGGCTCATAACGGAGAGGGTGGCCCGGGGCTAGATGGTAGACCTCATATGCTGCGGCGCCATAAACTGGGACATCAACCTGTTCATGGAGAGGCTCCCCAGGACGGGCGAGGAGGTTCCCGTGGGGGAGATACAGCGTGTGTCAGGGGGCACCGCCGCCAACGTGTCGGTGGCCGCGGCGCGGCTGCTGGGGCCTGGTCGCGTCGCGTTCATCGGTGCGCTGGGGGAGGACCCCATCGCGGAGCAGCAGATAAGCATCCTCAGGGATGAGGGGGTGGACTTCAGCGGCGTCCTCATTGTGCCCGGCGAGGAGTCGGGGCAGGCCTACATCAGCATAGGCGCCGACGGCGCCAACGAGATACACACCTACTTCGGGGCCAACCTGAGGATAAGGGGCGAGCACATGCTTGACCGTGAGAGGCTTGAACTCATCGAGCAGGCTAGGGTCTGCGTCGTCATGGACCCTCCCATGGAGGCGGCGGAGAAGCTGGCACATCTCTGCAGGGAGCGAGGCGTCACTGTTATCTGGGACCCGGGCGTCTACGCGGAGCACGGCCTGGAGGCTCTTCTGCCTACGCTCCGGAACACCGACTACTTCATACTCAACCACTTGGAGTACGAGAACCTGCTGGGCACCAGCGACCCTAGAGAGGTCATGGAGCGGCTGGACGAGCACGTGAGGGGAGTAAAGGCCATCATCAAGCACGGCGCCGACGGATCCACCCTGTGCCTGGACTCCACGGGCACCACCGTGTCCATGGACGCCGTCCCCCTGCAAGAGCTGGGGTTGAGAGTGGTCAACACGGTTGGCTGTGGGGACTCCTTCATAGGGTGCTTCGCCTCGGCCAAGGTCGAGGGACTGGACGACATCGAGGCGCTCAGGCAGGCGAGCGCAGCCGGCAGCTTCAAGGCCACCCGCAAGGAGACCCGTGGAGGACCCACGAGGGAAGAGCTTTTAGAGCTGATCGAGAGGTGGAGATCGATCTAACCACCTACTTCACTATGTATCCATCCGCGACTTCAAGCCTGTACTCTTCACTCAGCCAAGCCATTATGCTATGTAAGGCGCGATGAGTATCGCCATCCCGAGGGCAAGCACTCCCGCCAAAACCGCCATCAAGGCGGCGAAGGCGAAGGGTTTCATCCCTAGCTTGGCTATGTCCACGAACCTCACCTTCGACCCGACGCCCGCGAAGGAGATGGCCAGCAGGAACGGGATAAGCGACGCCTTCAGCGACTGCTTGAGGAACGTCCACATAAAGTCAAGGAACGGAAGAGCCGGCGCGTAGCTGTCCAACGCGGCGCTGATGACCGAGTTCACCACGAACAGGACAGCGAATAGAGGCATGACGAGCCTCGGCTTGAGCTGACCGCCCCCCGACTCGAGCCTGTTGACGAGGAACGTCGAAGCCAGAACCACGGGCCCTATCATGAAGATCCTGATGGACTTGATCACAAGAGCGGGCTGGAGGCAGTCGTTGCTTAATGTGCACGCCGCCGCGATGACCTGGGCTGTCTCGTGGACGCCCGAGCCCACCCAGACGGCGTAAACCGTTGGGTTGTTGAGAAGCAGCTGGTTCACCACCGTGTTCGAGAATAGGTATGGGTAAAGGAACATGGAGATGAGGCCGAACAGCGTTATACCTGAGATCGCTAACCCGATCTCCTCCTCCTTTGCCTCTATCGCTGGGGCGGTCGCCGCGATGGCGGACGCCCCGCAGATGGATGTCCCGACTCCTATGAGGATGGATAGACGGGTGCTCAGGCCCAGTCTTCTCCCAATGATGATGCTGGCGAAGAAGGAGAACGTGATGATCACCAAGGCGTTGATGAAGCCTACCCCGACCTCAAGCCACACCGTGGCGCTTGTGACGAGCCCAAGGATCGATATGGTGGTCTTCAGGAGCTGCGATGAGCAGAACCCCACCCCGGATCCAAGGCCCTCAGGGAGGTCGAATAGGTTAGAGACAACGATCCCGATGATGAACGACCACATCAGGGCGCTTATCGGCCTATACGCGTTCCAGATGAGAAACGAGGCTAAGGCGATGACCATGCAGAAGACTATCCCCGGGACCTCGTAGGCAAACCCCTCCAGCCTCTGCCGCAGACCTCTTCGCTCCATGGATGCCCATCTGAACGTCGGTTTCTCATATAGAGTTTTCCTATGGCCAAGAATGGTTTTTTAAAACAGTACCCCATGTACTCTCCGTCATGAAGCACTTTCACTACACAGAGGTAGAGAACCTGGACGTCCCGGCGCCAGCCAACAAGGTGAAGATAAGGTGGCTCATCAACGAGAAGAATGGTGCACCTAACTTCGCCATGAGGCGGTTCGAGGTGGCCCCCGGCGGCTACACGCCCTACCACACCCACGAGTGGGAACACGAGGTCTACGTGCTCGAGGGAGACGCCGTCGCCGTCTCCAAGGACGGGGAGACCATTATCGGCCCAGGCAGCGTATTGCTCGTGGAGCCCAACGAGGAGCACAACTTTAAGAACACGGGCGACAAGCCCCTCGTGTTCCTGTGCCTGATCCCCCTCCAGAAATAGTGTTTTTAGGCGTTTAGACCCGTTTTCGGGTTTTTTCCATCGATCCCCGTAAATTTACTGGTAATCCATATTCCTTTTTAATAATACTCCGCGTTGAGAGAACGAAGAACATGAATCGCGGATACTCCTCTAGAACTGTAAACCATGTTTGTAGGGGTGCCCTATACACTCTAGGTTATAGGGGATATCCGTCGAACGATTGTCTCAGTAGGGGTCAAATTTGAAAAGCAGGCGATCTAAGCTCGAAATATACCTAGATGTACTCAAGGTGATCAAGGAGGGCACGAAGAAGCCTACACGCATCATGTACGGCGCCAACCTGTCATGGAAGCTGCTTCAGGGCATTCTCTCTTCTATGGTGGCCCAGGATCTTATTGTTGAGGTCGACGCGTCCGAGTCGAAGGACAAGCGGACGAGCAAGTACTACGAGATCACCCCCAAGGGTGACAGCGTCATCAGGTACTTCGATCGAGCCAAGGGGCTCATCGAGATCGACGAGCCTGACTTCAACCCCCTCCAGATCGCCCGGGGACGTTAGAGGACCCCCAACCTTTTTTCCTTAAAAAACAGGGTTAGTGGAGACTAGGTTTCCAGCTTATTCCCGTACTTGTCGCCGTGGAAAAGCTCATCGAATGCCTTCCTTCCGCGGGGCTCAGGCTTCTGGTCAGGCACCCCTATCGGCAGAAGGTTGATCACCCTCATCTCCTCGGGTATCCCTAGGAGCTCCTTGACCTGGTCCTCGTGGAATGCGCCTATCCAGCAGGTGCCGTACCCAAGCTCCCAGGCTGTCAACACCATGTGCTCCACCGCGGTCATGACGTCGCGCTCGGCCCAGCGCTCGTACACCTCCGGGTTCTTGGGGTCCATGGCCAGGGCCGCGACTATTACGCCTGCGTCTCCTACCCAGGTCTGGTTGCGGGCGATGACTCCGAGCTTCTTCCTCAGCTCGGGGTCCCTGACGACGACGAACCTCCACGGCTGCTTGTTTCCGGCGCTGGGCGCCAGCCGGGCGGCCTCCAGTATCTGCTTGAGGTGCTCGTCGGGGACCGGCTCGGGCTTGTACTTCCTCACGCTTCTGCGGGTCTTGATGGCATCGAAGACGTTCATTGCACCGGATAATGTGGAGCGACTCGATTTAACCTGATCGAATCCCCGGGCTCAGCTTTTATCCTTGGTAGCTGAGATCATACCGTGAAAGGTTTGAGGATAGCGGTAGCGAGCTTCAGCCACGAGACCCTGACCTTCTGCCCCGAGATCAGCACCCTCGAGGCTTGGGAGGCGGGTGGCATAAGGTACGGCCCAGACGCCCTCGACACCATGGGGGAAGGCAAGGGATACATCACCGGCTACAAGGAGGCCGCCGAGGGCCAGGGGGACGTCGAGCTCGTCGGCATACTCCGCACGGGCTGGCCCAAGCTGACCGGCTACGGTAGCTGGATCACGACGGAGGCCTTCGACGTGATCACCGGCCGCATCGTGAGCCGGCTGGAGGAGCAGGTGAACGGGGAGGGGGTCGACGGCGTCCTCCTGGCTCTCCACGGCGCCATGGCTGTGACCAACGTGCCTCGCCCAGAGGCCGAGATAGTGCGTAGAGTCAGGAAGACGGTGGGCGGCGTCCCCATCATGGTGACGTTCGACCTCCATGCCAACGAGGACGTCGAGATGGCCCACGCCGCCGACGCCGTCTTCATACTCAAGACCTATCCCCACCTGGACGCCCACGAGATTGGGTACACGGCCGCTAGGTGCATGATAGAGACCGTCAGAGGTAACTTCAGTCCCGTGATGGCGTTCAGGAAGCCTAGGATGGCGTCGGCCAGCGTCTTCCAGGCGAGCGGATTACACCCCATGAAGAGGGTGTACGACAGGTGCCGCATGTGGGAGGAGAGGGGCGTATACTGCGCCTCCGTCGCCCCCGGATTCGCGTACGCTGACGTCCCGGACGTGGGGGCCAGCGTCTTCGTCGTCGCAGACGGGGACAGGGAGCTGGCCGAGGAGGCGGCTCAGGACCTCCACGACCTCATGTGGAGCCTCAGGGAGGAGTTGACCAGGAGGCTGCCCAAGGCCAAGGAGGGCGTCGCCGAGGTCATCAAGATGGTTGAGGCTGGTAAGAAGCCGGTGGTCATAGCGTACCACGACGACAGGCTGGGGGACGGCACCCACGTGCTCAGGGAGCTGCTGGACCAGGGAGCCGAGAACTGGTGCAGCACGGGTGTGGCAGACCCGGGGGTGTTGAAGATGCTCAGCGAGAGCCACGTGGTCGGGGACAGGGTCACCGTGGAGATCGGGGGCTGGCTGGACCTCGTCTCGGGGGCCCCCATCGAGGTGTCTGGCAGGATCGAGTTCCTGGGGAGCGCCGACTGGGTGGAGACTGGGCCCATGGGTAGGGGCGCGGAGATGCACGTGGATCTTGTCGCGGCCCTCGACCTTGGGCGTAACAGGCACGTGGTGATCACGGAGCGGCTGTCGGCGCCCATGAGCGCGGACCGGCTGAAGGCGCTGGGGCTGGATGTGTGCAGCTTCGACATCGTGGAGATCAAGAGCAGGGTCCACCACAAGGCGTGGTGGGAGGGGCTTGATGAAGACACTGGCACTGTCAGGTATCATGACTTCCCTGTAGATCCTCCGGGCATTGCACCCGCTGATCTGACGTTACTGGACTACAAGAATATCCCATGGGACCTCTACCCGATTGGAGAAAAGTATAGAAATACAGGCACCCACCCGTGAAAGTTTGGAGGGTCCAATACTTTTTTCTTAATGCTCCACGTGGAGCAATGGATCCAGCGATGCTAGGATACTATGAGCTCCTCGGCCTCCTCCGATGAGGTCTCCCTGGGCTGGGTGAGCTCCTTCTCCACCCCGATGAAGCACTGAACTATAGAGGACTCTCTGTTCAATGCATAGAGCTCGGCTCTCCCGATTCTCCGGGTTACCTTAATGGCGCCCTCCTCCAGAAGCACGGGCAGGTACTCGTAGAGGGTGCGCTTGGCCATCCCTATGGCCTCCATGATCTCCTTCCGGGAGAAGTCGTGGTTAGGGTTATCCAGGAAGAAGTCCAGGAGCCTCAGCTGGGGAGAGGCGCCGAACACCTTCAGGAAGACCGAGCTGTGCTCTTCGCTGTAGATTGACGGCATGCCTAGGCACCGTTCCAACCATGGGGACGAAGGTATATAAGTCTGTCACCTTTAAAGGTGTAGCAAGTGACCCTTTTTGGCTCCCCGTGATATGAGCGTTGAGGAGATCAAGGCCGAGGTGTGCTGGAGGCTCCGGAGGCGTAACTGTTGGGGAGCCAGGTACCTCCCTGTGGACAGCCTGGTGGACTGGCTGGGGAAGCTGGTCAAGAAGGACGAGAAGAGGGTCCAAGCGTCCATCGATGAGCTGATCAGGGATGGCCTTCTGCTCTCCCACAAGAAGGGGCGCACCGTCTCCCTGAACCCTCACAGAATCCGTGAAATCGAGGCCCTCCTCGAGGAGCACCTATAACCCTGTTTCACCTGCTCCACGTGGAGCAGGATTTATAGAGTCGCTGTCAACGGGTGAGAGCTGTACAGGACAGACCCCTAAATTAAGCATATCATCATACGGCTATTACCTGGGGTCCCTTGGCGTGTGGGGGTGGGCAAGGCCCGCCTCAGACCCTATACTTCTCTCCAATGGGATAAGTGTCCCATGGAACGTTCCTGTACGTCAGCGGCTTCAAGTCAGCCGGTGCAATGCCAGGAGGATCCACCGGATAGTCATGATATCTGACAGATCCGGTGTTCTCGTTAAGCCCCAACCAGTAAGCTTGGTGGGACACTTGGAGCGCCGTGGACTACCCGGTGGACCCGCCTGAGCTGGGCCCCGCGGACCTCAGCATACTGGAGTACAGGCACCTGCCGTGGGACGTCTACCCTATAGGCGCCAAGTACAAGACAGGGTAATCACTCAACCTTGACGGCGAACCTGAGCACGGCCAGCGCCGTGAAGTTGATGGCTATGGCGATGTTGAAGACGTTGCCGAAGCCTATTAGTCCGGCGAGGTACCCCGCCACCACCGGCGCGATGGCGCCGACAATGCTGCCCGGGAGGAAGAACAGGGCGTAGCCTAGCCCTCTCTGTCTTCGGGGTGTGAGCTTCGCCATTATGGCGCTTCGGGGCGCCATGCCGAGGGTGTTGGTGAACCCGTAGGCGACGTAGAGCGCGGTGAACGCCGTGTTGCCGGGTACGTTGAAGCTGAGGGCGAGGAGGGTGAACGCGGCGAGGAGCGCCACCTGGAGCCACCGTTTGTCGCCGTACCGGGCCGCCATGTAGCCGCCGATGGGCGCCGCCATGAGCCCTGTGAGTGTGGTGGCGCTGCTTATGAGGGAGGCGAGGGCGATGTCCATGCCCCTTATGTCCTGGAGGTAGAGGACGAGGAAGCTGCTTATCATGCTGCCCCCCATGCTGCGTAGCGCGGAGTAGACTAGGAACATTACGAGGCTCGCGGTGAGGAACTTCTGGGAGTCGCCCTCCTCCTCGGGCTTCTCGTCGTTCAGCTTCTTCTCCTCGGGGGTCTCCTCCTTGATGAAGAGCACCATGGCGATGCCTATGATCATGGGTACGGCGAGGACTAGGTAGACCTGTCTCCACTGCCATGCGAGGACGCCGACGAGGAGGCTCACGGCGAGGGGCCCCATGGCGTGGCCTAGGGTGCCGCCGGCTCCGTGGAGGCCGAGGGCTTTTGATCTGTCGTGTGGCTTGAAGAGTTTGGTGGTGTAGCTGTAGCTGGCGGGGTGGTAGATGGTGGTGTTGATGTAGACTAGGCTGATGGCGATCACCAGCATGACGGGGTTTCGTGCTACGCCGGCGAGTATGGCGCCGGCGGCGGCGAACGCGAAGCTGAGGAGCAGCATCTTCTTGCTGCCTATCCTGTCGGTGAGGAGGCCGGTGGGTATGGCGAGGAGGGCCTGGCAGAGGGGCGGTATCGCGGCTATTAGGCCGAGCTGCTGGAGGCTGAGGCTGAACTCGTCTCTGAGGAGGCTGAAGATGGCGGTGTGGATGCCGCCGAAGACGTGGGTGAAGGTGTGGGTGGCGGCCATGACTATGAGGCCGTAGCTTAGCAGCTTGGCGGTCTTCTGTTTGTCTCCCATCTTTGACGTCGTAATGGACGGGGGCCCGTATTTAAAATTGGTTGAGGGGTTTCATCGGATTATCTGGAGCTCGCCTATGTCCCTGTACTCGCTCATGTTCTCTGAGCCTGTCGCCGTCACCACGAAGCTGTCCTCAGTGTGTACCCTTGCGTGTTCTATCACCACGCTGGGCTCGACCTGGAAGAACATGCCCGGCTCCAGCGTCCAGTCTCCGTGGCTGGGGCCGAGGAAGGGGTACTCGTGGCAGCCGATGCCGAGGCCGTGGCCGATGAACGCCCTGTTGTAGGGGTGGCCGCGGGACTCGTAGAACTCCTTGACGGCGTCGTGGACCTCCCGCACCTTCACGCCTGGGGCGAGGGCTTCGCCGGTGGCCCTCTCAGCCTCGACGGCGAAGCTGTATGCCTTGAGCTGGGTGGGGTCGGGCTTGGCTATGGCGGCTGTTCTGCTGATGTCGCTGAGGTAGCCGTCGAAGAGGCAGCCGTAGTCGACGTGGATGAGGTCGCCAGGCTTGATGCTGTAGTCGCCGGGGATGTGGTGGGTCTCGTGGATGTTGGGGCCGGCTCCCATGGTCATGAAGGCGACGGTGTCGGCGCCGTACTCAAGTGTGAGGTTGATCATGTTCTGGGCGATCTTTTTCTCGGTGTCGCCGGGTCTGGCCATCTCGAAGGCGACGGTGATGGCTTTGGCGGTGGCCATGTTTATGCGGCTCAGGTGCCTGAGCTCGTCGGGGCTCTTCACGGCCCTCAGGGTGTCGAGTATGGGCTGGCAGTCGATGAGCTCGGCGTCGGGTAGAAGGCGTCTGAGGTGGTCGAGGCAGGCGCCGGGGATGTCTAGGGTCTCGACGCCTATCCTGCATTTGCTGTGGCCGAGCTGGGTGAGGGTTTCTGCGAGGTAGGCTATGGGTTTGAGGGGCTCCCACTCGCCGCCTTGATAGACGCGTAGGTCTTTTATCCACGTGGTTTTCTGGGCTGTGACGTGTTCGTTGGCGTGGACGGCGAAGACGGGGTTCCCGTCGAGGGGTATGATGACGGCTGCGAGGCGTTTGAGCATGGTGATTGTCATTATCTCGCTGTGGCTGGTGTAGTAGACGTTGTCGTGGCTGGTGGCGACGATGGCGTCTAGGTTTCTCTGCTCCATGTGTTCTCGGGCTTTGCTGAGGCTGAATCCTGTCTTCATGGTGTAGGGGTGGCTTCGGTGGTATTCATGGTTTGCTGGGGCTATGGTTTGTATCATGTTACTTGGAATAACGGGAAAAAAATTTTTGGGCCGGGGTTGATGTTCTTGGTTACCGGGAATAAGCGTTTTCTGGGGTTCGTTTTTGTGTTCGGTGGACGACGTTTTTGTATGTAATTGGATCTAAAAGGAGTGTTTCTGGGGCTCCTTTCGGCGGAAGGGGCGTCGGTTCGCCTTTTCTCGTTTACCCTCCCTAGATTAGGTTATTTATGGGCGACCTGACGGAAGGATTTTTCTTGGTTACATGGGACACCGTGCTTGGATTACTGTTTATGATGGGTGGGTCTTGGTGTTGGTATCAATGCAATTTTTATTAGCATTCACCCAAACCCGTATTTGGGTGCGAGAGCCTGTTTTACTTTATCCAAGAATTCTCAGGTAATGGTTCCCCCTAAAACCGCAGCCAGTGTGGGTGATTTTGATAAAATTATTGAGTCAGGGATATAATCAGAGATTTGGTTAAACCCCATAAAATAATGGATTATAGTATGCATTCGCCCAGAACCATGAAATATGTAGACAACAAAGTATCTTAACTGAATCTAAATGCCCTTCAAAGACGTAATCGTTGAAAGAGAGGATAGAAGACTTCTGATCAAGATAAATAGGCCCGAGGTACTTAACGCGCTCCGTAAAGACACCTTCCTTGAATTAGAGCAGGCGCTGAAAGAGTTTTCAGGTGCAGACGAGTGTTGGGCGATGATAATCACAGGGGTAGGGGATCGAGCGTTCTCAGCAGGCGGAGACATCAAAGCCCTCAACAACATGAACAGCAGCGACGCAGCCTCCTTCGCCGCCATGACTCACAGGATCCTCGACAGGTTGGAGAGCATCCCTAAGCCCATAATCGCAGCCGTCAACGGCCTCGCCCTTGGAGCTGGATGCGACCTCGCCATCGCATGCGACATGGTCGTAGCATCCGAGAAAGCACGGTTTGGGGAGCCCCCTGCAGGCCTGGGGATCACCACCCCGTTCGGCGGCACTCAGAGGCTTCCGAGGATCGTCGGCCCCAAGAGAGCCAAACAGCTCTTCTTCGCCGGCGAGACCATAGACGCCGAGGAAGCGCTCAGGTTTGGTCTAGTAAACAAAGTCGTCAAACATGAGGAACTATTATCGGAGACGAGGAAGCTGGTGGAGAAGATACTTGAACGCGCGCCCATAGCCGTCGGCTACTTTAAACAGCTCGTGAACTTCAGCTCTTATGGGAGCCTAGGTGAAGGCGACAAGCTGGAACAAGAGCTCTTCGCGAGATGCTTCGAAACCGAAGACAAGAACGAGGGCATGACCGCCTTCCTTGAGAAAAGGAAGCCAACATTCAAAGGCAGATAACTTGTGTAAGCCCAACCATGCATGCATACAATCGATGTCTACGCCCTATCCACTGACAATTCATCAGCCTTCTCGCCCTGATATGTACTGACAATAATCGTAGCTTATTGGTCCAAGCTTCGTGGTCTCACAGGGGAACTCGGGGCACTCAAAGCACAGGTTCACACTTTTCTTGTAGGCGCAGGTGGCCACCTTGCAGAACCTGTTCTCTTTGGGGTGCATCCCAACTCACCGCTGGGGCAGGCGCCTCTAATCATCCTCGGACACTTCTCACAAGCGATGCCGCATACACCAATCTTCATTTATCCATCCTCAGATTCGTGTTCATGCATGCGTTGAAGGTTGGATAAAGTCTTCTACCTTGTTTTAAAAATAAGGTTTCCTTGATAAAATTATGGAGTACTCCATGTTGTTATGATTCTATCGTTCTCTTTCAAATAGCAAATAATGTTTTACCCAGATATCACGACCACTCGCTTGATAGGTATGAAGATGCCATCCATCTCTCTGGACGTCTTCAATACATTCTGCTATCTTCCGGTGATCCTCAATCTGTATACATCTCCATTCTTTCACCCATATTCACCTCCTGAAAATCTCACATCATAGAGAGGTTTTTCTACATATATTAAAAATGTGTATATTCCAGTAATAACTGTGTGTGGGGGGTTTGGGGCCAAAATTTTACCCTCGCTTTCTTCTATCTAAGAATTGTGTGGGGGTGTACTGTGTATGTGTATGTGTAGGAAGATGGTAGAGAAGAGCAGAGAGGTTTTGGGTTTGGGGGATAAAATTATGGATGGGCTCAGGATATGATCAGGGATTTGGTTAAACCTCATAAAATATTGGGTTGGTTATACCGGGTTCTCGATGAGGGCGAACAGGACTCCATGCATCTCTTTGGGGTGTATGAAGGCCCATCTGCTCCCGTTGGGGTACTCCACGGGTTTCTCGGAGGTGAATCTGACTCCCTTCTCTCTCAGCTCGGCCACT
>DATKWN010000165.1:0-5449 GCA_035529515.1 Candidatus Krumholzibacteriaceae bacterium
CAATGATCGCCGCGGTTCCGCCCCTATTCCTTGATCGGCCCCTGATCCCGTCGATCTACAACAGCCTAGTGCTACTGGTCATCGGGTGCCCCTGCGCGTTAACCATAGCGACACCCGTAGCGATGGTCTCCGCCATCACCAGCGCGAGCCGCCACGGTGTCCTCGTGAAGGGCAGCACATACATCGAGGAGGTGAACAAGGCCAGCGTATTCACTTTCGACAAGACAGGCACCCTCACACGGGGCAGGCTCGTGGTAACGGACGTAGTACCCTACAACGTGTCTAGGCAGACTCTGCTGAGCGTAGCGGCGACGCTGGAGGCAAACTCCAAGCACCCCATAGCGTCGGCGATAACCGAGGCGGCCCTTAAGGAGGGGGCCACCCTGCTTGAGGCATCCGAGTTCAAGTCCCAGACCGGGAAAGGCGTCGAGGCAGTGATCGAGGGCTCGCTCTACCAGATCGGCAGCCAGAGGCTTTTCTCCGAGAACGGGTTGAGTTATCCCGACGAGGCTCTCACGGAGCTTGAAAGCCAGGGCAAAACCACGGTGATGGTTGCTAAGGAAAGCGACGTCATCGGCCTCATAAGCCTGATGGACGAGGGACGTGAGGGAGCCCGGGACATCATACAGAGCCTGAAGGCGAGGGGCATGAGGGTGGAGATGCTCACGGGCGACAACGAGAACACAGCCAGAGCCATCGCACAGCAGCTGGGCTTCGACGGCTACCACGCCGGGCTCCTGCCAGACGAGAAAGTAAGGGTAGTCGAAGAGCTGAAGAAGGGGGGCAAGGTCGTGATGGTCGGCGATGGCGTGAACGACGCCCCCGCGCTGGCGGCCGCGGACGTCGGCATAGCGATGGGCGGCCTGGGCAGCGACATCGCCCTCGAGACCGCGGACATTGTGCTTCTGGAGGACGACCTCAGCAGGATAACCTACCTTATCCGCCTCGCCGAGACCACCGTGGCTCGGGTCAAGGAGAACATAGCGTTATCGGTTCTGGTGAAGCTAGCCATCGTGATAATGGGCGCCCTAGGATCTATAACGCTGTGGATGGCGGTGATACTGGGGGACGTCGGGTTGACGCTTCTAGTGATCGTCAACAGCATCCGGATCAGCAGCATCAAGCCAGCCGGCATCAGGAAAGGATAAATCTCATCAGCCTCGCTATTTCAACACAGGCCGACCATCATGGACGACGAGCTAGAACGCCTCAAACAGAAGAGACTCGATGAGCTACGGCGCAAGATGCTCCTAAACCAGCTCAAAGAAAAAGAGTCGGAGCCCGAGCCGGCTAAGGAGCCTACTAACGAGGAGATGCTGGGAAAATACTTCAGGAACAGGGCTTGGGAGGTCTGGAACGCCGCCAAGCACCAGTACCCACAGGTCATGCCAAAGATAGAGGTCATGCTGGTGGACGCCATAAAGCAGAGCAAGATCAAGGACTACATCGACGGCGCCAACCTCATGGGGTTCTTCAGGCAGGTAGGCATACCCGTGCGCCTAGACACCAAGATCAGGGTCTCCGAGCACGGCGAGCTCAAGACCCTCGAGCAGAAGATAAAAGAGGACAGGTAGACCTCAGAGCACTATCACGGACGACGCCTTGAAGGAGATGAACACTCTTTTGCCCACGTTGAGGCCCATCTCCTTGAACGACCGGTTCGTAACCTGAACCGTGAACGTCTCCCCCACGTCCACCCTCAGTAGTACTAGGTTGTCAAGCGACTCCACCCCGACGACCGTGCCCTCGAACTGGTTCCTAGCACTCGTCTCTATCCTTCCCAGCGAGACGATTATGTCCTCGGGCTTCACGTGGATGGTGGCTCTCCCAGTCCGGTCGACGGCGGCTCTCACTACCACGTTCCCCACGTCTATCTGAGCAACGCCTTCAACGACGCGGCTAACGCCCGTGAACACGTTCTCCGACAGCCTCGTGATCGAGACCAGCTCGCTGGGGGCTCCCTCCTCAATCACCCGGCCCCCCTCTATAAACACAGTCCTGCCAGTCAGCCTCTTTATCAGCTCAAGGTCGTGCGTTGACACGACCACCGTCCGTCCCAGTTTCTCCTCCTCTATTATGGCCGAGATGACCTTGGCGTTGGTCGCGTCGAGGTTCGACGTAGGCTCATCAACCAACAGGACCTCCGGGTCGAGGACGAGGGCTCGGGCCAACGCTGCCCGCTGCTGCTCGCCACCCGAAAGCCTCCTCGCCTGTCTATCCTCGTAGCCGCCGAGCCTGACCCGGTCGAGGGCTTCGGCCACAAGCTCCCTTACTTTGCCTTCAGGCGTTTTTCTGAGCCTGAGCCCGTACGCGATGTTCGTGAACACGTCTCCCCTCAGAAACAGCGGGGTCTGGAAGATCATTGTGGCGCATCTTCTCAGTGATAAACGTGTGGGAGCGTCGAATCCGCTGCCATTGAAGGCTACGGAGCCATTGGTGGGCTCCTCCAGCCCAGAGAGAATGCGCAGCAGAGTGGTCTTGCCTGCCCCGCTCTGCCCGACGACGCCTAGGGTTTCCCCCTCCTCTATTACCAGGCTAACGTTGTCGAGCGCCTTAACATCCCCGTAAGACTTGGATACCTTGTCTAGCTCGTAGATAGGGGTCACGTTGCGCCCTCCCTCAACAGGCTTATGACGTAGTTCAAGCCGAGGACTACGATGAGCAGTATGAAGCTGAGGGCGAAGCTCAGCCCAAGCTCGCCCTTGGATGTCTCAAGCGCGATGGCCGTCGTCAACACCCTGGTGACGCCGCTGATGTTCGCCCCCAGCATGGTGGCGATCCCCAGTTCGGCGAAGGCCCTGTTGAAGCTGGACACCAGCGCCAGGCTGACGCCGCTGAACGCCTCCCTGACGATGGCCATGGAGGTGTCCGTCTCCGTGGCTCCGAGGGTACGGACAAGGTCCCGCAGCTCCATGTCCTTGC
Source organism: Candidatus Krumholzibacteriaceae bacterium (assembly GCA_035529515.1). Taxonomy (GTDB): domain Archaea; phylum Thermoproteota; class Bathyarchaeia; order TCS64; family TCS64; genus RBG-16-57-9. Next base: position 2,923 of record DATKWN010000165.1, read on the forward strand.
TCTCGATGGCGCTCACCACGAAGCTCACCATTATCGGCAGTATGAGCGCCGCCTGCCCTAAAGCCATCCCGGGAACCGTGTATAGGAGCTGAAGCGACCCCAGAGGGCCGCTCCTAGAGAAAAGCGTGAAGAGAAGCAGACCCAGCGTCACCGTGGGCACCCCCACCATCGCGTTGAAGAAGAACCTCAGCACCCGTCTACCGGGGAACTCCCGCATCGCTATGAACACGCTCAGGGGGAGCCCCACGGCGGCCGCCAAGAGGGTCGCGTAGCTGGCGGTCTGGAGGCTCCTGAGAGTGATCTCAAGGACGACCCGGTCACCAGTCACGATTAGCCTGACGGCTTCTCCTACCCCCTCGACTATCGGCCTCCAACTCATAGGTCATCCATCATAGGGTAATATAGCTAGTTGTTAACCGTATAGGTCCTCGGCGTTCTGCCTGTACTGAGCCGGGCACTCGCCTCCGTCGATGTACGCGTACTCCTCGACCCAGCCCACTATCTCGGCGTCAGGGCTTTCCAGCTCTGGCAGCCAGGGCTTGAAGAGAGTCGACCCGAACTCTTCCTCCCCGTAGGTCACCAGCATGGTCTGCACCTCGTCGGAGAGCAGGAACCTGAGGAACTCCATCGAGCCTTCGAACATGCCCCGTGGGCTCGTGTCCGGGTCGCATACTATGGCGCTGTAGACGTTCAGTGTGTCCTTGCCCGAGTCCACGGCCTTAACCAGCTCTATGTTGCCGTTCTTGTAGTTCTTCAGGTAGGTGGCGACGTCCGTGAGGGTGTAAGCCATCTTCTCGTTGGCCAGCTGCAGCGTGGCGGTCATGCCCGCCCCCGCCTCTATGTACCAGGTGCCGGCCGAGTCCCCAGCGGTCTCGGCCTTGATCTCGTCGAGGACGAGGCCCGTGGCCGCCCAGAGGGCCTTCTCCTTCGAGTGGGTGCCCGAGTTGTCGCCCCTGGACACCCATAGGGCGTTACCCGCTTGTCCCTCCTCCCTGATCTTCATCAGTGCGCTGATGGGGTCCATCCCCGTTATCCCCGCCGGGTCAGCCTCAGGCCCGACGATGATGAAGAAGTTGTACGCGAATATCTTCCGGTTAACGCCGGACCCGGACTCCAGGAACCCCCGCTCCTGGCTGGGGCTGTGGACCAAGATCATGTCGGCGTCGCCGCGCTTCGCGGTCTCTATGGCGAGCCCCGTGCCCTGGGAGATGAAGCTCACGTTGTACTCGGGGTGGGTCCTCTCGAACATGGTCTTCAGCTCGTCGAGGAGTCCTGTCTCGTACAGGCTGGTGGTGGAGGAGACTATGAGGCTCTCCGTTGCTTGGGGCCTGAACATGCTCCAGTAGAGGCCCCCTGTGGTCACTGCTACTAGGAAGAGCGCTGCCATGAGTGCGTTCCTGTTGACCTTGAATCCTCCTATGTTTGACATGCCTAACACATATTCGATATGTTTATTTATTCATATCGTTTACCCGATATGGTCGGCCATGCATAACAGTTTTCAGCAACCACGTAGGAGGAAATAGAGGCGAACAAACGCTTGAACCAGAACCTCGTCGACAACTACGGTAGGCCCATCAACAGCCTCAGGATAAGCCTCACCCAGCGCTGCAACTTCAACTGCTTCTTCTGCCACCAAGAGGGCGAGCACAGCCCAGGCGAGGAGCTGACGGCAGACGAGATCGAGGCCGCCGTCAGCGTCGCCGCCGAACTGGGGATCACCAAGGTGAAGCTCACGGGCGGCGAGCCCCTGCTCAGGGAAGACGTCGTCGAGATAGTGCGACGCATAGCCCCCTACGTCGAGGAGGTCTCCATGACCACCAACGCCAGCCTACTCGATGAGAAGGCGTACAGCCTCAAGGAGGCCGGACTCAGACGCGTGAACGTCAGCCTACACACTCTCAACCCAGACGGCTTCAAGGAGATAACCGGTTGCTCGGACGAAGACCTCGTCAGAAAGGGAGTCGAGGCAGCCCTACGCTGCGGCCTCCACCCCGTGAAGCTCAACATGGTAGTCATGAAGGGGGTAAACTCCGATGAGATACCCGAGATGATCAGGTTCAGCAGGGAGACGGGCACCGTGCTCCAGCTCATCGAGTTCCAGGAACTGGAGAACGGCGCAGAGTACTATGAAAAATACCACTACGACCTCAAACCAGTCGAGGACAAGCTGGAGAAAGAGGCCGTCAGGGTGGCGGAGAGGGAGCTCCACAGGCGCCGGGTCTACCACCTCGTGGACGGCGCCCAAGCGGAGGTGGTTCGCCCCATGCACAACAGCAGGTTCTGCGCCTACTGCACAAGGCTTAGGCTGACGAGCGACGGCCGCCTCAAGCCATGCCTCATGAGGGACGACAACCTCGTGCCTTTCGTCGAGCTTGTGAGGGCTGGGGAGCCGAGGGATAGGCTCGTCGAGGCGTTCAGGGAGGCGGTGGCCCGCAGGGAGCCTTACTGGAGGGATTGATGGGTGAGGGTTAGGGTGAGGTACTTCGCCAGCTTCAGGGACATGACGGGGAAGACGGAGGAGACG
>DATKWN010000166.1:0-6611 GCA_035529515.1 Candidatus Krumholzibacteriaceae bacterium
CTCAGGAACTCCTTACCACACGCCCTACACTTCACCCGGAGTAGCCCGGATTTCTTGTTGAAGGCCTTTACCTGGTACTGGAACCGTTTCAGGCAGTCACAGGGCTCAGACATGGGGTAAAGATGGTTCAGCCCCGGTAAAAACTATGCGGACCACAGACGTGCGACATTTAGAGATTCAGCTGTGACCGAGCGTAGTTGTGGGTGCACACGAAGAGAACCTCCTTCCTCCTGGCTGCCATGAGGTACACTTTGCGTGACAGATACACATCGCCTCGACAGGCAGCATAAAGACGTCTCGTCAAAACCTATATATGACGGCGCTGCGTTGCTTGAACACTGTAACTAGGAGAGAAACATCAACGTGTCCAGGGCAGTAAGGGACAAGTGGCGCCGCAAGGAATGGTACGACATAATCCTTCCACGTTACTTCGGCGAGACCAAGGTGGGTGAGACCCCCAGCGACGACCCCGACAAGGTCATGGGCAGGGTCTTCGAGACGACGCTGGCGGCCATCACCGGGGACTTCAGCCAGGAGTACATGAAGATGTACTTCCAGGTCAACGAGCTCGAGGGACACACGGCGCGCACTGTGTTCAAGGGACACGAGTATCTCCGCGACTATCTCCGCAGCCTCGTGAGGAGGCGCAGCACCAAGGTGGACGGGTTCTTCAGGGTCTACACGAAGGACGGGTTCAGGGTCAAGATCGTGGTCACGGCGATGACGCAGCGCAGGATCCAGACGAGCCACGAGTTCGCCATCCGGAAGATCATGCAGGAGATCGTGGAGGGTAAAGCGGAGAATCTGACGTTTGATCAGTTGGCCCACGAGATGGTGCTCGGGAAGCTGGCGTCGGACGTCTACAACCGCGCCAAGAACGTCACGAGCCTCCGCCACGTGGGTGTCAGGAAGAGCGAGCTACTGGCTCTCCCAAACTAGTTCTACTCCGTATATCCAAAGGATTCATTATCGTTGCCCTCTCATGTAGAGGCAGCCATGAAGATGCTTGTCTTCACCGAGGGGACCTTGCTCATGCACAGGAACGGACTCGGTGTGCCACGTGAGGAGAGGGTTAGACAGGTTCAACGCGGCGACCCTTCTCTGCGCGACTGGAGGAGCTATGTGCCCATCGGCGGCTCACCAGAGAAACTCCGGCGCTGGAGGGACCAGGGGGCTCAGATATTCTACATGACCTCGAGGAAAGCCGTGAGAGACGTCGAGGACATCGGGGAGGCTCTTAAGGTGCACGGCTTCCCGCCTGGTGAGCTGATTTTCAGGGATGGCTTGGAGGGGTACGGGGACGTGGCCGAGAGGCTCATGCCTGACGTATTGATCGAGGACGACTGCGAGAGCATAGGCGGCGAGACGGAGATGACATACTCCCGCGTCAGCGCCGCCTCCAAGAGACGGATCAAGCTGATCAAGGTCCGGGAGTTCGGCGGAGTCGACCACCTGCCGGACTCGCTGTCGGAGCTGATGGCTCGTCCTTGAATGTGTCCTTGTCGTCGTCAGTCAAAAAGTGTCGTGTAAGGTTGAGGGTACCCTGAACTGCCTCAATTCGCCGTTACACATGCACGTTTTTGCACTGATCGTGATCAGATCTGGGCGGTTCTAGTGCTTGTTTCGGTGAAAAGAGCCTGGTTTCGCGTTTTTCGCGTTACCCCCCTCCCCTATGGTTAATTTGATGTTTTTTATCTGGGTGCACTGTTCTATGGGTAGGTGTCTTGACTTGGATGATGTCAGGGTTCTGGTCGTCTACGACAGCATCACCGGTAACGTGGAGTCCATGGCTGAGGCCGTCGCGGAGGGCGTCAGGGGGCGCGGCGGATGCGTGGATGTCCGGAGGGTCGAGGAGGTCGATCTCGACTCGGTCCCCCTGTACGACGGCTTTGCCTTCGGCTCCCCCACCCACTGCGGCACCATGAGCGCTAAGATGAACACGTTCTTCAACGAGGGGCTTCACCCCAGGTACTGGGGGAGGCTGCAAGGCAAGGTGGGGGTGGCGTTCACCTCCTCTGGGGGGCTCGGTGGAGGGAACGAGGTGACTCTCATGTCGCTTCTCTCCGTCATACTCAACTTCGGGATGATCACCTTCGGCGTCCCAGACTACGTGTCGAGGGACGTGGCCCTCCACTACGGCGCGGTCTCGATCAAGAGCCCCGGCGAGGATTCGCTTGCAGCGTGCAGGCTGCTGGGAGGGAGGCTCGTCGAGTACTGTGCCGCATTGAAAAACGGGTGGTCCTCAGTGTTTCCGAAACGCGAGTCGTAGACTATTGCTTTGATGTTTCCAGGAGAAACACCCAAAACTTATTTACTACTCTTGGATAGTAACATTCCTATCAGGTTATATCCCCCGATGTGAAGCCATGAAACCAAAAGCCGCGATAATCGGCCTCGACGGCGTACCTATCCACCTACTAGAGGACCTGGCGCAACGAGACGTCATGCCCCACATGAAGGAGCTCATCAAGCAAGGGAACCTCATGAAGATGCGATCAAGCCTGCCCGCAAACAGCGCCGCATCCTGGAGCAGCATGATCACAGGGACGAACCCGGGGACCCACGGCGTCTACGGCTTCACCGACTTCATCCCCGGCACCTACACCGTGAGCTTCCACAACAGCCGCAGACTAAAAGCCCCGCCGTTCTGGAAAACAGAACCGGAAAAACGTGTGCTCATAATCAACCTCCCCGCGGCGTATCCCGCCCAGCCGCTGAACGGCGCAATGATCACCGGCTTCGTTTCACCCCAACTCGAGAAGGCGGTGTACCCCCCCGACCTGTATCCTCGGCTGAGAGACAGCGGCTACGATGTGGACGTGGACGCCTCGCTGTTCAACAGGTCCATCTCTCTCTTCCTCCAAAGACTAGAGGAAACGCTGGACCGGAGAGCCCACGTCCTCGACCATCTATTGGAAAAAGACGGCTACGACCTGCTGTTCTTCGTGGTCACAGGGACCGACCGCGTAGAGCACCACCTCTGGGACGCCTACACCGATGAAACACATGACCAGCACCCGGAGTTCCTCGGCTTCTTCAAGAAAGTGGACGCAACCATAGCGCACGTCACGTCCAAGCTGGACCCCGACGCCCCCCTCATGATGCTCAGCGACCACGGCATGGGCCCCGTCGAGACCGCCCTCAACCTCAACACGTTGCTCAGGGAAGAAGACTACCTGGTGACCGGGGACACCCCGCGGAAAAACTTCAACAACATCAGAAAAGAGACCCGGGCTTTCGCCTCCGAGTCCAGCAAGATCTATCTAAACCACGTCGACAGGTTCCCCAGAGGCTCCGTGAAGCCAGAGGACACCCAAAAAATACAAGGGGAGCTCGTCGACCTGTTATCCGGGTTGAGGCATAACGGACGCAAGGTAGTGAAAGCAGTCCACCTCAAACAAGATATATTCAGGGGACCTGAAACCGGGAACGCGCCCGACCTCGTCGTGACACCGGGACACGGGTTCAGCTTCAAGACAGGGCTGTTCAAAGAAACCCTCTACGAGGAAGACTTCCTATCCGGGGCACACACGGAGGACGACGCCTTCCTGTACCTCAGGGGGTGGAGCCAGGATGACCGGCTCCCGGGTCATCCCCGTATCGAGGACTCTATTCACGTTTTCAGGAAACTATATGGAGAGTAGCTAGATGCAGCATAACGAGGAAAAGACGTGCTGGAACTGCCCCGCGGCCCTGCTCAAGGGAAACGTGGACTTCAGGGCGTGCGGCCAGTCGATAGCGGCGATAAGAAACAAGATCTCCGAGGAGGGCCTCCTCATCGAGTGCGCGAGACGCCCCGACCTCGGGATGTTCGAGCCGAGCATAACGTTCGAGCAGTGCCCGGAGTGGCGTGAAACCAGGTACGGGTACCTCCTCAAAGATATGCGTGTGATGATCCTGGGGATCGACGGGTACCTGGGCTGGACCCTGGCCCTGAAGCTCGCGAAGCTAGGCTGCAGGGTCAGCGGCGTAGACAACTACCTCAGGAGGAAAGCCGTGGCGGAGAAGGGAAGCAGGAGCGTCGTGCCAATCGTGGACATGGAGACCAGGCTCAGAGCCGCCAAGGAGCAGCTCGGCGTGGACATAGACTTCCGTGAACTCGACCTCCTGGACAGGGACGAGCTGGCCGAGTACCTCAGAGAGGTGCAGCCAGAGGCGGTGGTCCACTACGGGGAGATACCGAGCGCGCCCTACAGCATGGTGGACGCGGAGCACGCCATCAGGACCCAGCGCAACAACACCCTGGGCACCCTCGGCGTGTTGTTCCTCATCAAGGAGATCTGCCCAGAGGCCAACATACTCAAGCTGGGCACGATGGGGGAGTACGGCACACCGTTGACCGGGCGCCCCATCTTCGAGGGCCTGTTCCCCGCGGACGCCGTGCTCACTTGGAGGGGACAGGAGTGGAGCATGGGTGGGGAACTGACACCGCGGGACCCGGCCAGCTTCTACCACGTCAGCAAGTTCCAGGACACATTCAACGTGTACGAGGCGTGCAAGTACTGGTGGCTCAGAAGCTACGACGTCATGCAGGGCGTCATCTTCGGCGTCCACACGGAGGAGGTCGCCGCGCACCCGGACCGGCGCACACGGCTCGACGTGGACGAGTGGTTCGGCACGGTGATCAACAGGTTCGTCGCGCAGGCCGTGCTGGGCATCCCGTTGACCGTCTACGGGTCCGGGGAACAGATCCGGGGCTACCTGGCGCTGGAGGACGCCATGGAGTGCATGGTGCGGCTCCTGTCCTCGCCCCCGGAGCCCGGGCAGTACGACGTGGTGAATCAGCTCAGCCAGCTCCACAAGGTCAAGGAGCTCGCGGAGATCGTGGCCAGAGTGGGGAGCCAGCGACACGGGCTCACCGTCCGCATCCAGCGGGTGGAGAACCCCCGCGTCGAGGCGGACGAACACCCCTTCCTGGTGGTCGCCAAGAAGCTTCGTGAGAACCTCGGTTACCAGCCTAAGACCCCATTGGAGGTGGAGATCGACAGGATGTTCACCCTGCTCCTGCAACCCAGGGTCCGCGGACGGCTGGAGTCCGTCAGGGACACTGTGTTCCCGAAGACGTGGTGGAGCGGGGAGCACAAGGAGACCATGACGCTGGAGGTTTACGAGCCGGGGACCCACGTGACGGAGGGCTACAGCCCAGACCTCGTGGTATCAGATCATGATGGGGACGAGTAGATGGAGATAAGCGGCAGGGACTTCGAAGAGAAGGTGCTCTCCTCGGAGAAGCCCGTGCTCCTGGAGTACTGGGCGTCGTGGTGCCCACCCTGCCACACCATTAAAAAGGTGCTCAAGAAGCTCGACGGAGAGGACACGGGGTTCAGGATCGTCACCGTCAACGTGGACCGGAACCTGGGCTACGCCTCAAAATACAGCGTGAAGGGGGTCCCATGTTTCATGATCTTCAAGCAGGGTGAGCTCATCCACCGTGAGGTAGGCGCGAGATCAGAGAAACAGATACGCGCCATGCTCGCCGAGCGTCTATGACTCATTCAAAACTACCACAAAGATATAGAATTAAATGTAAATTCTCGATTATCCTCCATACTCACTCTTTTTCAGGCCCATGACTGAAACTATCATATCGTGGGACGCGTATTTGTTCTGGATGCCCACCCGTGAAGACGTCGCACGCGAGGCGGCGAGGCTGCTGTACAACCGCTCCGTGAAGGAGTACAAGGACGCCAAGGAGAACGCAGCGGCCAGCCTGGGCGTCAAGGCGCTGCCCAGCAACTATGAGGTGGCCACCGAGCTCGACAGGCTCGCCGACGAGGCGGAGGGCCCCGAGAGGAGGAGCCGGCTCATAGAGATGAGAGAGGCGGCCCTCGAGGTGATGAGGAAGCTGAGGCGGTGGGGGCCCAGACTCATGGGCAGCGTATGGAGGGGCACCGCCCGCGTAGGCAGCGACATCGACGTGATAGTGTACGGGGACCCCGACGAAGTGGAGCGCGAGCTCTCCCGGACCTACAACGTGGAGGGGAGAGACGTGGAGGGGTTCACCCTGGAGGGGCTCCCTAGATCAACCACCCACATCAGGCTCACGGTGAGAGGCTACGAAACCGAGGTCGTGGTGAGGTCCCCGGCGGATATGGACGCGTACGGGGACGACCGCTGCGAGATCTACGGCGACCCGAGGAGGGGGCTCGGCGTCGAGGAGCTGGAAAAGCTTATGAGGGTTGACCCCCTCCGCAGATTCATACCCAAGAGGCGTGTCAGGTGAAGCCGAAGCTTTTCGGGTCCTCTGGGATCAGGGGGCTCGCCAACGTCGAGATAACGACGACCCTCGCCCAGAGGGTGGGCGCCGCGCTGACCACCATGCATGAAGGCGGGGGCATGGTGGTGGGCAGAGACCCACGGTTGACCGGCCCCATGCTGGAATCGGCGCTCCTGAGCGGGCTGGCCGCAGGAGGAGCGGACGCCCTCGCGTTGGGCTTGGTGCCTACGCCGGTCACGGCGTGGATGATAATGGAGACAGGCTCCGACGCGGGGGTCGAGATAAGCGCCAGCCACAACCCGCCCCAGTACAACGGCTTCAAGGTCTTCAACGGCGACGGCATGAGCTTCACCAGCAGGGAGCAGCTGGAGCTGGAGAGGATACTGGAGGAGGG
>DATKWN010000167.1:0-2475 GCA_035529515.1 Candidatus Krumholzibacteriaceae bacterium
TCCCTGCCCAGAATCTCCTTGGTGGGCGTCGTCATCACCTCCCACTCTATCCGGTTGAGGTCCCGCTCCACCCTGCTCTTGCCGGGCCGCGACCTGTACTCGCCCTCGAGGACCCTCTCCGCATTGGACAGCTTCTCCTTCTTCTCGTCGAGCTCCTCGAAGAGTGGGCCTAGACGCTTCTTGATCTCCTGGACCCGGGCGTTGATCCTGTCGCGTTCCTCGCGGTGTCTCTTTGCTTCGTCCCTCAGCTTTTTGGCAGACTCGTTGAGCCTGTCGCGTTCATCGCGTTGTTTCTTGATCTGTTCGAAAAGCTGGTTCCGTGTCTTCATCAGTTCCGCGGCCTGTGCCTCGAGTTCGTCAAGTGTTTTCTCTTCAGCGGACATATGGCGGCTGCACCACTACAGGTGTTTTCCTGATTTACCTATGGGGGTATTCGCCCAGCTAAAAGGGCTTCTATGTCTTACGTGGAGGGGATGTTCTCAGAAACGGAGAGACTGTTAGATATATTTTTATATAAAGAAAATAACTATGGAACATCTTTCAGAATACATTGAAGGATGATGTGCCCCGGTAGCCCAGAGCGGAAAGGTGAAGGGGGTGGAGTTCTCCATCGGAGTGGGCGCGTCGTACATAGCACTAGCCTTTGGTGGACTCTACTTCATCTACGCACTCAAGTACTACGTCTCCACCCTGATAGCCCTCAGGCTTCTCAACGAGGCTAACGGAGGCGAGGAAGAGTGTGAGGGCCCGGTGTACGAGGTGCAGTATGAGCCCTTCGTGTCCATCCACCTACCATTCTACAACGAGGTGAACGTGGCGAGGAGGATAATCGACGCGTGCATCGACCTCGACTACTCGAACTACGAGGTGCTGGTCGCGGACGACTCGCGGGACGGTACGGTTAAGCTTCTCCGTGACCCTGGCTGGAGGGTCTCAAGGCCCATCATCAAGTTCGTCCACAGGAGAGACCGGACGGGCTACAAGGGCGGCGCCCTCCAGCAGGCCCTCCGGTACATGCACCCGGACACCGAGTACGTCGTGGTCTTCGACGCCGACTTCGTGCCGCCGCCGGACATACTTAGGAAGTTCCTGTCAGAGTTCGAGGCGAGGCGCGGAGAGGGTAAGCCCGTCGCCGCGGTCCAGGGGTACCAGCTGCACCACCTGAACAAGAACGAGAACTGGCTCACCAAGGGCGTGAGGGCCGAGTACAGCGGCAGCTACATGGTGGAACGCGTCGCCGAGGAGGCCCTAGGCGCCATGAAGATGATCAGCGGCAGCGTGTTCATGCTCAGTGCGGAGCTCCTCAGGGTGCTGGGGTGGACCACCAGCATTACGGAGGACTGGGAGCTCACCCTCAGGCTCTACCTCGAGGGGTACAGGGTGGTCTACACGCCGCTGATACAGGCTCCGGCGGAGATACCCAACACGGTGAAGCGGCTCATCAGGCAGAGGATGAGGTGGGCCGAAGGCCACACCTACGCCGTGCGGAGATACTTCTGGAGGGTCATCAGGTCGAAGAACCTCACGTTGAACGAGAAGCTTGAGTTCCTGTACTTCTCCCCCTATTACCTCCAGTCGGCGTTCTTCATCGTGGGCACCGTCTGCTGGGTAGTGTCCGAGGCGACGCGGAGGAGGCCTCCTTTCTGGACGCCCGTCCTCGGCTGGGGCCTCGTGATAAGCAACTTCCTCGCGATCCCGTTGATGGGGCTGGCGGGCGTCTTCATGGAGGGGGACTTGGCCGAGGACTACGGGGGCGTCTTCTCGTTCGTCGCCCTGAGCTACTTGATGACGCCGTACCAGGCGTACGCGGCGATCAAGGGCCTCTTCGAGGGGGACGAGGGGACGTGGATAAGGACCCTGAAGACGGGGAACATCACCGACTCCGTCATAGGCGTCAAGTTCAGGTCCCTGATACGGTGGTTCAGGAGTCTTCGGAGGGAGGCTAAGGGGAAGGAGAGACCCGTGGACGAGGTGGCTTACCTCGTCAAGGTGCCCGTGCGTAGGCTGCTCTCGGCGGCGTGTGTCTGCCTGATCGTGCTGCCGTTCGCGGATAGGCTGCTGGCGCTCAAGTCCCTTCTGCTCTGGGCGTTAAGATGTGGGTTGTTGGAGGTGTTGACGGCTGGGTAAGCATTTCTCGGTGGAGGACGGGAACCTGTACATATTCACGACCATGGGTGACGTCATGCTCAACCTGAACGCGTTCCCGGGGGAGCTGAACCTCTTCGAGGCAGAGTCCTCGTGGAGGATCAGCCCATGGGTCGCCGTGGTGGAGGATGTGCTGCACAGGCAGCTTGAGAATGCTCAGATAATACTGCAGCTCCACGGATACGGGCGCGTGAACGCGCAGAAGGAGGCCCTGGAGGCTTACTTCCTGGAAGGGGACGAGCGGCGGCTGATGCAGGTGATAACGGTAGCCGAGGCTGAGCTCGTGGAGGTCGCATCGATAGAGGGCGGCAAAAAGGACTAGGCTTCCCG
>DATKWN010000168.1:0-4241 GCA_035529515.1 Candidatus Krumholzibacteriaceae bacterium
AGACGATGTTCATGGATAAGGCAACCCTCAGAGAGAAGGTGCTCGAGGAGATCGACCGCAGGGCGGACGAGATCATCGAGTACGCGACCGCGATATGGAAGTACCCCGAGCTCGGGTTCAAGGAGTTCAAGACAGCCGAGCTCACAGAGAAGAAGTACGAGGCGGCGGGCTGGCGCTACGAGAAAGGCATAGCCATAACGGGCAGCAAGGCCTACCTAAAGGGAGACGGCTCTAGGCCCTCCATCGGCATAGTGGGTGAGCTTGACGCCCTCCACATCCCGGTGCACCCCGAGGCTCATCCGGCCACAGGGAACGTCCACGCCTGCGGCCACCACAGCCAGATGGCCGCCATGCTTGGCGCAGGCTACGGCCTCGACGCTGTGAAGGAGCACCTGGACGGCGAGGTCGTAATGGTCGCGGTCCCGGCCGAGGAGTACATAGAGATCGATTACAGGAACAGGCTCCGCGAGGAGGGCAGGCTGGAGTTCTTCGGCGGCAAACAGGAGTTCATCAGGCTGGGCGCCATGGACGACGTGGACATCGTCTTAGGCAGCCACAGCGCCATGGACCAGGAGGAGCTCATAGGCGTCGGCGGCAGCAACAACGGCTTCGTCGGAAAGCTCGTACGCTACACAGGCAGGGAGTCCCACGCCGGCGGCGCCCCAGACAAGGGGATCAACGCCCTCAACGCCGCCATTCTTGGCCTCATGGGCATCCACGCCAACAGGGAGACCTTCCGCGACGAGGACACCATAAGGGTCCACCCCATCATCACCAAGGGAGGCGAGATAGTCAACAACGTGCCCGCCGACGTGAGGATGGAGAGCTACGTCCGCGGCAAGACCGTGGAGGCCGTCATGGACGCCAACAGGAAGGTGAACAACGCCCTGAGGGCCGGCGCCATGGCCGTGGGAGCCGAGGTAGAGATCATCGACCACCCCGGCTACATGCCCTACACCCGGGACCCCAACCTGGAGAAGATTATCATCGCCTCGTGCGAGGGGCTCGTCGGCAAAGACCAGATAAAGCACAGGGAGCACAGCACGGGCAGCACCGACATGGGCGACTTCAGCTGCATAATGCCGACGACGAGCATCGGCATGGCCGGCACCGAGGGCGACGGCCACAGCAGAGACCTCAAGGTCGTCGACCCCGTGAAACAGTATATATGGCCCGCGAAGGCCTTGGCCGTCACGGTGGTGGATCTCCTCGTTGATGACGCCGAAGGGGCAAAACAGGTCATAGACGGGTTCAAGGCCACTATAAACAGGAAAGAGTACACGGAGTTCATGAAGAAGCTTGTACAGTGAGTTACATTATTCAGTGAAAACCGGATTCTTTTTTACATCTAGTTAACTGGTTTTGTTAAAAAACTGGGGGTGTCATATGGATCTCGAAAAAGGAATGTTTAATATCAAGTCGCATATGAACCACTCCGAACCCTGAGCAAGGTTCCGGGGATGCGCAGAAAAGACCATGAAGACGACACAGGAACTAAAGAGCTTCTACAGAGGGATGTCTCAGGACCTGAAGGTTATCTTCGCCCGGTCCAGCATCGCCAACTTCGCGGTGAACCTCAACCCATACAACTCGATATTCATAGTCGCCCTCGGCGCCACGGGGACTCAGCTGGGCCTGCTCACATCCCTCTCCCTGGGGTTAACCGCCGTCATGGCTATGCTCACCGGCTGGCTCTCCGACCGCCTTGACAGGAAACAGCTGTTCCTGATAGGCGCCTTCATCGGCTTACTCGTCCCGTTAACCTACTTGATCGCTGGCTCCCTGTACTGGCTCATCCCCGCCTTCGTCTTCGCCGGGTTCGCCGACGGAATAATCGCCCCCGCCTGGACGGCGATGTACGCGAACAGCATCAGGAACAAGCAGAGGGGCACCGTCTACGGCTTGGCCAACATATTCATACTCACACCTGTGCTCTTCGCGGGCCTAATCGGAGGTAAACTAGTGTCTATCTCCGGCGGCTTGACGGTGGAGGGCATACGACCCGTATACGTGGCGCAGGCGGCCCTGCTCGTGCTCGCCTGGCTAATAGTCTGGAGGTACCTCGGCGACAGGAAGCCCGGCCAGCCAAGGCGAAGCCTCAACGCCAAGACCATGCTGGACGACTACGGCACCGTCCTCTCCAAGAAGGGCGTAAGGTCATGGGTCCTAATGAAGAGCCTTGGCAGCCTGAGCATAGGCCTCGCCGGGCCCTTCTGGATGGTCTACGCCGCCGTGATCCACGGCGCCTCTGCCATGGTCATCGCCTACATGGTCACGGCGAGGAGCCTCACCCAGATAGCCACTTCGCCCCTTGCGGGCAGACTCACGGACAGCGTGGGCAGGAAGAAGATGATCATCGGCGGCCGGCTGGTGATGTACGTCTCAACCGCAATCTTCCTGCTGCTCGGGAAGAGCCCCGTCGCTCTCGTACTGGCGTGGGTTCTCATGGGGATAGGTGATAGCACCGGGGTGGCATGGCAGGCCCAAGAGGCAGAGATGGTGAACCATAGCCAGAGGGCGAGGATGACGGCCCTGAGCGTCGCGGCCTTCAACGCGTTGGCCGTGCCTGCCAGCATACTGGGCGGCTGGCTGTGGGACAGCGTGAGCCACCTGGCTCCCTTCGTCGTCATGGCCTTAATCGACGGCCTAGTCAGGATGCCCATCATCTACCTCTACGTCCCGGATAGCAAGTCCCTGGAGCAGGGACCTGAGCCAGAGGAAGCCAGCTTCTAGCATTCAACCGCCAAAAACACTTTTCCCGTCTAAGGACACATATAAAATGAAGACAGTTGATGAGCTACCGCGAGATAGCCCCTGGCGTGGAGATACCGGTCCTCGGCCTCGGCACGTGGGGCATGGGAGGCAGACAGATCGAAGACCACCGCTGGGACAGCGAGAACGTAACGGCGATACGGATGGCCGTCGAGCTGGGCTTTACCCACATCGACACCGCCGAGTACTACGGGGCGGGCCACGCGGAGGAGCTCGTCGGCGAAGCCATAGAGCCCTACCCTAGGGACAGCCTCTTCATCACCACAAAGGTGTGGCACACCAACCTCCGCCACAGCGACCTAGTAGCCAGCATGAAGAAGAGCCTTAGACGCCTCGGGCTGGACTACGTCGACCTGTACCTGGTCCACTGGCCGAACCCCGACGTCCCCCTCGGGGAGACCATGATGGCCATGGAGCGCTGCGCCGACGAGGGGTACACGCGTTTCATCGGCGTCAGCAACTTCAGCCGGAGCCTCATGAGGGAGGCCCAGAGCCGCCTTGAGTCCCACACCCTGGTCGCCAACCAGGTGGAGTACAGCCTCCTCGACCAGAAGCCCAAGATGGACCTTCTCTCTTCCATGCAGGCGGAGGGCCGCACCCTCATCGCCTACAGCCCTCTCGGTAAGGGACTCCTGGCGAAGCCGGGGAACAAGGTTCTTGACGGGCTGGCCGAGAAATACGATAAGTCCCAGGCCCAGGTGGCGCTCAACTGGCTCGTCTCCCAGGAGAACGTCGTGGCGATACCTAAGACGAGCAACCCGGTGCATCTCCTAGACATAGTCGGCGCCGTGGGCTGGGAGATCGGGCTGGAGGACTCCATAAGGCTCTCGCAAGGATTCATCTAGCCTTTACGGTTGCTGCGGCGCCGGTAGGACGTCGTGTCTTTCGGCTCCTCGATTATCTCCTCGACCTTCACGTTCTTTTTCTTAGACCTCAGGTTCTGTATGAACCCGGTCTTGAATCCCACCCCGATCGCTAGAGCGGCTACCAGCCCCACCGGCACGTATAACAGCGGAGGCTCGGTGAACTCCTGGGCCTTCAATATTATGACCTCTGGGATCGTCAGCTTGACCACCTCGAAGCTAGTCAACTGGCTTGAGGACGACGCGTACAACTCCGAGGCCTCGACTTGGGCCAGCACCTCCCATAAGCCCAGCTCCTCCGGCACGATGGTAACACTGAATGAACCCGTCTGCGAGGTTCCGCAGGACTCCACGAGGCTCCCGGTGGGCGTCACGATGATGAAGCTTACAGTGACACCACCGACGGCTGGGCTCACCGTTCCTGATAACTCGAAGGGCCGAGTTTTTTTAGCGACTCCGTCGACTCGTGTTGACACCGTGAGGCTCCTCTTCTCGACCGTGAACCCTTTAGTGTATGAGACCGCTGCATGGTTGACCGCGTCTCCGCCGTACTCGAGAGTCACCTCGTAGTCGCCCACCCACTCTGGAGTGTAGGTGCACTGAAAC
>DATKWN010000169.1:0-3957 GCA_035529515.1 Candidatus Krumholzibacteriaceae bacterium
GTAGCCCCCATGCTGTCTCCGCTGTGGAAGGGAGCCACCTCCGAGAAGTACCTATACGCCTCCACGTGGTCCGAGAGACACGCCGCCTACGCCGCCGGGCTGGGCACCTTCGGCCTCAGCGACGGCCTAATAACGCCCCGCGGGAAGGCCATGAGGACAGGCAGCGTCGTGGCGAACATCAGGATCGATCCCACGCCCAGGCCCTACACAGACCACCACGCCTACTGCCTCTTCTACGCCAAGGGCACCTGCGGCAAATGCATGGAACGGTGCCCCATAGGCGCCATAACCGAGAAAGGACACGACAAGAGGGCTTGTCGCCTATACGTCAACATGACCCGTGAGTATGTGCGCCGCCACTACGGGTTCGACGGCTACGGGTGCGGCTTCTGCCAGACGGATGTGCCATGCGAGTCAGGCATACCGAGAGAGCTTGAACCGAAGAAATAGGGGAAAAGATTTGGTTTTACTCGGTGACGGGAGTCACTGAGCCGTCCTGGTCGACGGAGCCCATCCACTCGAAGACGGGCTCGGCGTCCACCGTGAGCTCCACGGAGTAGGTTGGCTTCCAGACCACGGGGAAGCTGACTTCAACGGTCCAGCTCTCCGAGGTGTACTGGAGCCTGCTGAAGCCCAGCAGCCCCTCCGGTGTCAGGTTCTCCATCTCCCAGACGCCGGGCTCCTCGTCGGCAAGCTCAGGATAGTTGGCCGTGACGTACCCCACCGCGATGTCCCTGGCCTGCTCAGGGCCCAGTATCTCCGTCTGAGTGGGCGCCAGGCTCGTGGAATGCTCTGTCACCGCTGAGCCCTGGTCTACTGTGCCTTCCCAGGTGAAGGCGGGCTCCCCGCCGTACTCGATCTCCACCTCGTACACTGGACGCGCCACGACGGCGTAGCCTACGTGTACATTCCAGTCTCCTGCCACATACATCCGCTTGGTGTATCCGATGAGGGCGGGTACTCCACCTTCGCGGATCTCGGCCCACTCCGCGGGCGCCGCAACGTCTGAAAGCTCCTCGTAGTGCTCGATGACGTAGGAGACTGCGATGTCCCTCGCCATCTCGGGTGGGAGAAGCTCGGAGACGACCTTCTCCCTCTGGTTCACCTCGTCCCACACGCCGTCTATGACGGCGCTCAGCACCTCGTCGTCGCTGATGGTTATCCTCATCACGTGACGAGTGATGACCTGGGCTAGTACTTGTCCGGTCCGGTCTCCGTACCCTGCGTGGCTGCACTCGAACGCGACGGTGATGAAGTACTGGACGGGATAGCTCTCAGCCGCCACGACGTCTACGACCTCTATTGAGCCGGGGACGCCGTCGTAGCTGAAGGTCGGCGAGCTCTCAACGAACTCGATCGCCATCTCCTCCGCCTCCATGGGCGTCGTGTCGTCGTGTATCACCGTGGTCTGGTGCAGCTCATCCCAGACGTCGTCGACCACTGCCTCCACCACGGCACCGTCCTCCACGGTGATGGTGACGACGTGGTCGGTGATGACGGTGGCCGCCATCTGGCTAGATCTGTCGCCGTAGCCTGCGTTGGCGCACGTGAACTCTATGACGACGGCCCAGACGGCCTCCGGGGTCTGAGTCTTGTAGGAATCTAGGATCTGGATGGAGCCCTCCACGCCGTCCCAGCTATACGTCGGCGCCTCTGAAATGAACCTGGTCGCCGTCTTCACCGCCGTTTGTTCCGTGAAGACTGGCGTGGTCTGCCAGGCATAGATCGAGAGGGCTGGAAGCGCCCCGATGACAAGGATCGTGATTAACCATGTTTTAGTTGAGTTCATCTTGGTTCACGATCTCCTGATGAACGGTGTCGAGTATAATGCTACTGTTTAGAACACGTGTTTCAACCCCTAGAACACCGGGGAAAACACATAAACCGGTTGCCCCCTCCATTCAAACAAAGGAAGAGACACCATTGACCCGCGCACTATTCGTAGGCAGGTTCCAGCCCTTCCACTACGGGCACCTCCACGCCATAGAGAAGATACTGGAGGAGAGCGACGAGCTCGTGCTAGTGGTGGGCAGCGCCCAGATGAGCCACGAGCACGACAACCCCTTCACCGCCGGGGAGCGCATCGAGATGATCCGCGCCGCCCTCGACGCCGCAGACATACCCACTGAGCGGTACATGATCATACCCATACCGGACGCCCCCGCCCACAGGGTCTGGGTGAGCGCCGTGGAGAGCCAGACGCCGCGTTTCGACCTCGTCTACAGCAACCAGCCCCTGACGAGGCGGCTGCTGATAGAGGCCGGGTACGAGGTCAGGTACATACCCATGTTCCATCGCGGCAAGTACGAGGCAACCGAGATCAGGCGGAGGATACTGGAGACGGAGGACTGGAGCGACCTGGTGCCCCCCGATGTCCACAGGATAGTTCAGGATATAGACGGCGAGAACAGGATAAGGGACCTAGCCAAGACAGACTCGAACTCCAGGAGGCACTAGACTTGGAGTACCTCAAACTGAGCCGAGAGCTGCAGGGACGGTTCCCCGGGCTGGCCGCCCAGATAGTCAGGTTCAGCGGCGTGACCGTCGCCAAGGAGAGCCCAGAGCTGGAGCAGTACAAGACTGAGGTCGCCAACAGGATACGGGAGCGATGGGATGTCGAGGAGCTGAGGGAGCACCCCACGTTCAGGGCGTACAGAGACTTCTTCTGGAAGATGGACATCGACCCAACCAAGATCAGGCCCGCCGCTGAGGCCCTCATAAGGCGGGTGCTCAGAGGCAACCCCGTCCCCAGGATAAACACGTGGGTGGACGCCTACAACCTCGTCTCCATGGAGTCAGCCATCCCGGTCGCCAGCTTCGACACCGGCCTCCTCGGGGGCCCGCTGCTCATGAGGGAGGCCGCGGAGGGCGAGGAGTTCCTAGGGATAGGCATGAAGAAGCCCGTCGTCTTGGGCGGAGGGGAGGCGGTGATAGAGGACGGTGAACGCCTCGCAGCCATCTACCCGTACAGGGACGCCGACTACAGCAAGGTGACCATGAAGACCAGGGACATCCTCATGCTCATGTGCGGCGCCCCAGGGATAACCCTCGCCGAGCTGGAGGAGAGCGCCGCCCTAGCCATGAGAGTCCTCCCCCAGTTCTGCGGGGGAACCGCCTCACAGTAAGACACCATGATAACCGTAGACGGCTCCATGATGGAGGGAGGCGGGCAGCTGCTCCGCATGGCAACCGCCTACAGCGCCATCCTCGGGGAGTCGTTCAGAATCCACAGCATAAGGGCTGGGCGAAGCCAGCCCGGCCTCAGACCTCAGCACCTGACGACACTCAGAGCGGCGGCGGAGCTGACGGGGGCTGAGCTACGCGGCGCAGAGCTGGGCTCAACAGATATAACTTTCAAGCCGAGGAACATCCGAGGCGGTAATTACAGCTTCGACATAGGTACAGCCGGAAGCGTGACCCTGCTTCTCCAGTGCCTCGCCCCCATCTCGGCGTACGCCGACAGACGGGTGGAGCTACACATCACAGGGGGGACGGCGGTTAGGTGGTCCCCGCCTACGCCGTTCCTCGAGAACATAGTGTGGCGGGCCTTCGACACCATGGGTCTCCGGTGCAGCCTGGAGGTGAGGCGCCACGGGTTCTACCCGAAGGGAGGAGGAGAAGTGACGGCGTCTGTGGAGCCCACGGAGACCTTAGAGCCGTTTCTACCCAAACATGAGCCCGTCAGCATGGTCTACGGCGTCTCCCTCTGCGGTCGGCTGCCAAGACACGTCGCCGAGCGTCAGGCAGCGTCAGCCACCGAGACACTGGAAGAGTCAGGGCTCAAATCCAGATTCTCCGTCTCCCATCTGGATGGCACCGAGGCACCCTACTCGCCTGGGAGCCTCATCTGCCTCTGGGCAGACCACATGTTCATGGGGTCCGACTCTCTCGGTGAACGCGGGAAGTCAGCCGAGAAGGTGGGGCATGAGGCCGCCGCAGGCCTCGTGGAACAGGTCA
>DATKWN010000170.1:0-2862 GCA_035529515.1 Candidatus Krumholzibacteriaceae bacterium
GCCGTGAACATGGATCGACGAGACCCGGGTTCTCTCCTCGAAGTCTCTCATCATCTTCGATATATTAGATAAAAAGTAGCCTAGATTAAAAATCGAGACCGCGGCGCAGGACATCAACGTCAAATGATAGGTATTCGTCAATGATACCGCCGGGAAACTGATGTCACCCAGTATCTGGGGATTAACGGCTACACCCACCACGCAGCATATAACGACGACCCCTATCATGAATACCTTAATCAAGACGCCATCGTCCGCATCGAGAAGACCCGAAAAATAAGAATAGTGGATGATTAATCGAGTTTTAGCTTCACGATATACCATCTACGATTTAATTTTTTAAAAAATGGATAGGGTTTTACAGTTTGAGGAGCCGTTCCGCGTTCAACGAGTATATGAGGCTCTTCTGGAAGCCTGTAAACTCCTCCATGACCTCGATCTTCTCCACCTCGCGGCGGAGTAGCCCGTACGGCGAGTTGCTACCCATCAGTATCCTGTGCGTCCCCACGGGCTGCACCGCCATCGCCGTCATGCCCCCCGACATGTGGGTCGCCGTGTCTAGGTACACGTTCTTGTGCCGAGTCGCGATACCTACGTGGTCGTAGTACATGCTGCTCAGGATGAACTGGACTCCAGGGTACTTGCTCATCAGCGCCTCCAACGGCCCGATGTACACCCGCATGGTGTCCTTGTCGTCGCTGTGAAGCCACACAGGCATCTCCAGCACCAGGGCGCACTCCACCAACTCGTGGAACCGCTTTGACTCGTGGCCCTCACCGAACCGGGGATCCGTGACCACACCCCTGAAGCCCTGATCCTTGTACCCGTACATGAGGTCCGTCATCTCGGGCAGCCTAGGGTTCATGGTGAAGAACCCTATGAGCTTGTCCCGGTACTTGTCTATGGCCTCCTTGACCACATTGTTCTGCTCCCTGAAGTCGGGGTTGGTGGTAAAAGGAAACACGACACATTTATCGATCCCAGCCTTCCCCATCTCTTCCACCAGCTCACTGGCTGTCCTGTGCTCCTCGTAAGCCGGGTCTACACCGATGTGGTTGTGGACGTCTATCTTCACAGCTTCACCCCCACGGACTTGAGGAGAGCCACGGCATTCCCACCTAGCACCTTCTCCTCCTGCTTCTTAGGCAGCTCCAGACAGGTGACACGATTCAGCGCGTCCTGCGGCTGCAGCCCACCCCGCACGCTCAGCGTGTCAGACGCGTACATGATCCTGTCGGGGCTCACCTCCTCGATGAACCGGACGATGTTCTTGGGCAGCACCAGCGCGCTCGTATCCACATACACGTTAGGCAGCTTCCTGCAGACGCTTATGGCGTCGAAGCTCAGGTACTCCCCGAAGTGCTGCATCACCATCCGCACGTCCGGGAACATGGACGCCAGGTCCCCCAGGATAAGCGGGTGGCTGTAGTGGGTCCAGTCGCTGTGGCAGACAGGCAGCACCCCCAGCTCCCCGATCTCCTTGAACACCCTCTGAGCCGCCTTGTTGTTGGCGTGGTAGTGCATGGAGCTGAACCTCATCTTCACCACCCGGAGCCCCGCGTCCACGAAGCGGTGAAGCTCCTTGATCGCGGCTTCTCCCCAGCTCGGGTCAACCACACCCGCTCCGATGAAACGGTCGGAATACTTCTCCACCAGCCTCATGATGTAGTCGTTGTCCCTCCTCATGGCCTCAGGGGTCTCACTTGCTAGCGAGAACAGGCCGAAGACCACTGCCTTGTCTATCCGCGGCTTGCAGGCGTCCATCTTCTCGATGAACACCTCAGCCGACAAGCCGCGCCTACCCTCGCCCGGCCAGTTGGACCAAACCCACTCGGCGTCTGGCCTCTCCTCCGTCAGGTGCACATGCATATCCAGTACCAGATAAATCACCAAATTACAATACTTCTCAGAGGTTAAAAAATTAGACAGGAAACCGATCGCCACGAGCGTTAAACGTGATTTCCTACACGTAGAGCTCTTGGATGCCCTCCGCAACAACTCAACAGAATTTAAAATAAATAGGACAAAATAAGGAAGAACAATGTAAGGCCCGTGTCCTGGGCCTTAGACGCATAAACGGCATACTAACCGTCGGCTTCGTACCGCTTTTAGGTTCGTATGACGTCAACCCAAGTAAATGTCGATGAACATGAGCAGAAGCCCGATTAGGATGACCACAAACCAAGCCTGTCCCAGTACGCTGCCTTCCCTCAGATTTATACGAACACTGTGATGACCTACGCCTCCCATGGATAGGAGGGCCAGCCCCATGAGGATCGCGGCCACGCCGACGAGGAAGATATGTCCCATCAAGCCACACCTCCATGGGGCAGTATAAAGGGGTTAAGCACGTCCCTGTAGAGGGCGTGAGTGGACGTGGAAAAACTAATCCACCTTACAGAATAACTCCAGCAACTAACGGAGGCCAGCACAACTATAGAAAACAGGTAAAGAAATGGAGGTCAGCCTGACTTGTAGTTCGCGTAGAGGTCTATGAACGCCAGGCCGACGACCACGTTGAGGGCCGCGTCCAGTAGAGTCGAGACGAACGGCACGTAGCTGATCACGAACGATCCTACTATCGTCACAAGGAGTATCAGCAGCACGTCCCCAAGGTCGGCCCTCAGCACGTCGAGGGACTTGGAGACCGCGTCCGTTATGCCCGTCTCGTCCATGACCATGACCACGAACATCAGTATGACCACCGGGATCAGTATTATAGTGACAGCCATCAGCCCGCCCACTATGGCCGCGACGATGAACTCGACGATCCGGCCCGTGACGTAGTTTACGCTCTCACCTAGATCCAGCGCCTCACTCTGGTAGGCGTCCCGCGACATATCGATGGACGCGAAGTTGAGC
>DATKWN010000171.1:0-18578 GCA_035529515.1 Candidatus Krumholzibacteriaceae bacterium
GGGTTCACCCAGATCGGCTACAAGGAGAAGGCCGTCGAGATCAACGGCGTCTGGATGGACGGAGCAGTCTACGAGTTAATGAAGAGCGACTGGCTCTACAGCTCGCCGTAGAGTTCGTCCACGTTGCTGAGAACCTCGCGCCACAGCTCCAAGGTCTCTTCGGCCTCCTTCTTGTCGAGTATCTGGATGACGAAGCCTGTGTGGACGAGCACGTAGGTGCCTGGCTTGACGCTGCCCTGCTCCATGAGGTCGATGACCGCCTCACGCTTGACGCCTCCGAAGTCGACGACGGCGGTGCGTCCCTCGACGCTCTCCACCAGCCCCGGAACCGCTAGGCACATATCACAGAGTTGACTGGGCCGCCGCTTATATTGATATGGGTTTAAATCCCTTCGAGCATTCAAGGTGCCTAACATAGGTGAAACGTTTGGACAGCAAGGCTCAGAGGGTCTTCACAGCGATATTCTTCGCCACCTTCTTCGCCATGTTCGGCGAGACCATACCCCAGAGCTTTCAGCCCCTCTTCATCGCCGGCCTCGGCGTCACACCTGCCGTCGTCGCCCTCATCTACAACATCAGGAACATAATCCAGACCCTGCTCCGGCTCGTCGCCGGCACCATAAGCGACAGCTTGGGCAGGAAGAACATGATGCTCTTCGGCATGGCCCTCTTCGCCATCATACCCTTCATCTACAGCGTCGCCCAGACACCGACGCTCCCCATTGTGGCCATGTTCGTCAGCGGTCTAGCCCTCAGCATCTACTTCCCGCCCTCCGAGGCATACGCCTCCAGCCTGTTCCCGCCGGAGAAGACCGGAGAGGCCATGGGCCGCTACCATATGAGCTGGGCGGTGAGCTCGGTTATAGGTCCGGCGGTGGGCGGCTTCCTCGTCGGGTTCTTCCCCGACTATAGACCTCTCTTCGTCTTATCCGGGGTAATCACCGCATTGGGGTTCCTACTCATCTGGAGGTACACGGAGGACGACAGGGACGTCAGCTGCCCCATGAAGCCCGGCGTCCAGATACAGATGATCATCTCCGAGTTCCCGTCCACATTGAGGAGGCTCCTCGGCAACAGGAAGGTGCTCGTGGCGTCGATAGCGGTCTTCGCCCACGCGTTCTGCCACTGGGGGCTCATCGTATTCATCCCGTTGCTGGGTGCAGAGATGGGTATGAACGAGTTCATGATCGGTTTGACGCTGACTGCGAACGCCATCGCCATCGCCGTGAGCCTACCCGTCGTTGGACCCCTCTCGGACCGGGTGGGCAGGTTCAAACCTATAGCCGCCGGGCTTCTCTTTAGCGTCGCCGCGTTCGCGCTGTTCCCTCTGGCGCCCTACTTTTGGATGCTTCCGGTCTTAAACGCCGTGCTTGGGCTCTGCGCGGTCCTCGTCTTCCCCATCAGCCAAGCCGCGACCATGGAGGCGCTGCCGCCGGAGGACAGGGGCTCCGCCACAGGGGTCTGGGGGATGATAATGTCCCTCGGCGGCACCATCGGTATGTTCACCATGAGCGGAGTACTATCCGTGTCCTCCATCGAGTGGGTGTTTTACGCCAGCGCCGGCGTCACTCTCGTCCTATCCCTCGTGGTAGTAGCCATGAGGGGCTACTTCGATTAGGGCGCCAAAATCACGGCATCAGCAGATCCTGAAGAGCCGGTGTTAAACTTTGGGCCTCTTTACCGCTTTCACCTCGTAGGTCTCGGAGTCAACAACGACGCCGTAATCAGCCTCGGCCGACGCCGGGGACAGCAGGCCGCTGGCTACGTCCACCACGACCTTCTCGACGGGCCTCATCAACGGGTCCCCGAAGCCTCCGCCTCCAGGAGTCATGATGATCAACGTGTCGCCTCGCCGCATCTCGACCGTGCACTTGGACGGGAGCACCTCCTCTTCGCCTGAAGCCCTTCTCAACGTATAGACTCCCAAGCCCCCCGGCTTGCCTCCCTGGAGACCCCACGGCGGTATCTTGTTGCGCTCGGCCATGACGCTGAGCACAGCCTTGTCGCTGGTCAGTGTCCAGGTGCGCTCTATGCCGCAGCCGCCCCTGTGCCTCCCGGGGCCACCGCTGTCCGTCCGTAGCCTGTAGGCGCGGAACCTGAAGGGGAGGTAAGCCTCCAGGGCCTCTATGGGGGTGTTCATCGTGTTAGTCATGTTGACGTGCACGCCGTCGACGCCGTCCCCCGTGGGCCTGCCGCCGCTGCCCCCGCCGATGGTCTCGTAGAACGTCCAGGGCTGGCCGTCTGGCAGCGTGCCGCCGATGGTTATGTTGTTCATGGTGCCCTGACCCGCCGCGGGCACCTTACCCGGCAGTATCTGGCTGAAGGCCTTCATCAGGACGTCCACGTTGCGCTGGCTCGTCTCCACGTTGCCCCCCGCCACGGGTGCCGGCCTATTCGGGTTCATCATGCAGCCCCGGGGTATCCGGAGGGTTATGGGTCTGAAGCACCCGTCGTTCACCGGGATCGATGGGTCTGTGACGCTGATAAGCGTGAAGTAGATCCCCGCCACGGTGACGCCGAGGGGCGCGTTAACAGGCCTCTCCACCTGCCCCGAGGTGCCTGAGTAGTCGAAGGTGATCTCGTCTCCCCGCTTCGTCACGGTGACGGCTATCTCCACGTCGCCGCCGCCTGGCAGTATGTCCTCCATGTAGTCCAGGGCGCTGTAGACGCCGTCCGGCATGGCGGATATCTCCTCCCTCATGCGGCGCTCGCTGTAGTCCATGGTCTGGTCCATGGCCTCGTGGAGGGTGTCGACGCCGTGCTGCTCCACGAGCTCGGCCACGCGCCTCGCCCCCGTGTTGTTGGCGGCGATCTGTGCCCTGATGTCCCCCATCTGCACCTCCGGGGTCCTGACGTTGCTCCTGATAAGCGCCTGTATGTCCCGGTCTATGACGCCTCGCTTCACCAGCTTGACGGGCGGAATTATGAGGCCCTCCTGGTAGAGCTCGGTGCTGTCGGCCGCGAGGCTGCCGGGAGTCTTCCCCCCAACGTCGGTGTGGTGGGCCTTGTTGGCGGCGTAGGCGACCACCTCGCCGCCGCTGAACACGGGCGCTATGACGGTGAGGTCGGGGAGGTGGGTGCCGCTGATGTACGGGTCGTTGAGGAGCAGCATGTCCCCTGGCTCAAGCTCGCCCCCGTAGGTCTCGAGGCCGACCCTGACGGCCATGCCCATGCTGCCGAGGTGCACGGGTATGTGCTCGGCCTGGGCGATGAGCTCCCTCCTGTGGTTGAACAGGGCGCAGCTGTGGTCCATCCTCTCCTTGATGTTAGGGCTGTAAGCCGACTTCTTGAGGGCGATGCCCATCTCCTCGGCCGCGTAGATGAGCGCCCCCTTGATGACCTCGACGGTCGTGACGTCCACAGTCAACCCGTCAGCCTCCTCAGTATCAGGTTGCCGTAGTCGTCCGGCGTGTAGCTCCAACCCGGGTACACCACGGTGGTGGCGTCGTACTGCTCTATAACGGCGGGGCCCTCCCTGAGCCCGTTCAAGGCGGCGCGTCGATGCACCTCGGTCTCCACCCATTCCCCCAGGTTCTCGTAGTATACCCTCCTGTGATCCGGTGACGGGTTAGATCTGTTTCTTCGGCGGCGTCTCAGCTTCGGCTTCTCAAGGAGCCCTATCACCCTGAGTTTCGCGTTCACTATCTCGGCGGGCTCCTCCTCGGCGGAGTAGCCGTAGACCTCCCTATGCTTTACGTGGAAAGCCTTGACGCTCTCCGCTATCGATGAAAGGGTCACGGGTTTCCTGGTGTCCACGCTTAGCTCGAACCCCTGGCCCCTGTACCTTATGTCCAGCGTCCGTCTGTAGCTGCGGCGTCTCTCCGGGATGCCTTCCTGGCTTAGCGTCGCCGCTCCCTCGATCTCCATATCCGTAAAGAGCCTCTCCAGCTCAGCCGGGTCTGTCTCTTCAGCGTCTCTGATCACGGGTCTGCTGTAGTCGTGGAACAGGTCGGCGGTGAGGAGCCCGAGGGCGCTGAACATCCCCGGACTAGACGGCACTATGACGTGCCCTACCCCAAGCTCCTCGGCGAGGGCGCAGGCGTGCATGGGGCCGGCGCCGCCGAAGGCGACGAGGGTGAACACCCGCGGGTCGTAACCGCGCTCGACGGATACTATCCTGAGTATCTTGGACATCATGCTGTTGGCTATCCGCACGACGCTCATGGCGGCTTCCTCCGGGGAGACTCCTAGCTCTGAGGCGAGGCTTCTGAAGGCCTCCTCGGCGAGCCTTGAATGTATCTTCATTTCGCCGCCAAGGAGGCTGCCTGGGTTCAGTCTGCCCAGGAGGAGGTTCGCGTCCGTGATGGTGGCGTCTTCCCCGCCTTTCCCGTAGCACGCGGGGCCGGGGATGGCGCCCGCGCTGACGGGCCCCACCTGCAGGCCGCCGTTGACGGCTCTGGCTATGGTGCCGCCGCCTGCGCTGCACTCCGCCAGGTCTATGAACGGGAACCTGACGGGGTATCCGCTGCCCTTCACGAGGCGGCCCATGTGTATGGTTCCGGCGACCTCGTACTCCGGGACCACTTCGGGCACCCGTCCGCGGATGGTTCCGGCCTTGGCGGTGGTGCCTCCCATGTCGAAGCTGATGATGTCCCGGGTCCCGGTCTGTTCTCCGAGCCAGGCGGCCGCGATCACGCCTGCGGCTGGCCCTGACTCGACCACGGTGGCGGGCTTACGGCTTATCACGTTGCTCTTGGCCATGCCTCCGTTGCTCTGCATAACGTAGAGCGGCGCCTTCACCTCCAGTCTCTTGAGGTCCCTCTCAAGCCGGGTTATGTAGGTGTGCATCACGGGCATGAGGGCGGCGTTGACGACGGCGGTGCTGAACCTCTCGTACTCCCTGTACTCGTTGGTCACCATGTGGGACGCGGTGACGTAGACCTTGTTCAGTGACGCCTTCAGGGCCTCGTATACCTGCTCCTCGTGGGCCGTGTTGGCGTAGCTGTTCAGGAAGCCGACAGCCACGCTCTCGACGGCCTCCCTCCTCAGCTCACCGATGATCTTGTTCAGCCCCTCCTCGTCGACGGGCGTGATCACCTCACCGTCGTGGCCCACCCTCTCCTCAAGCTCGTACCTGTGCCGTCGCTGGACCAGCATCGGCGGCCGCTCGAAGAACAGGTTGTATACCTCGGCGCGGCGCTGCCTGCCTATCTCAATGACGTCCCTGAACCCCTTCGTCGTGACGAGGGCAGTCACAGGGAGCTCCAGGTTTATCTGACCCAGCAACGTGTTGGTGGCGATGGTGGTGGCGTGGCCCACCATCCTCACAGAGGAGGCTTCGTGGCCCTCCAAATATCCTCTGAAGGCTTTCACGACGCCCCTCTCCGGGTTCGACGGAACTGAGGGCGTCTTTATGTTGAGCACGTCGCCAGTCTCCTCGTCGAAGGCGACGAGATCCGTGAATGTGCCTCCCACGTCCACGCTTACGCGATGCAACCGGCTTCCTCCGATATAAAAGAAGAACGGCTGCGAACAGATAAAATAAACGAAGAAACTACAGCTTCAGCTTCTTACCGCTGAGCTTTATCGTCTCAAGGACGACGTGACTCTCGGCCTTCTCGATGCCCGAAATGGCGCCTATCTCGTCTAACAGCCGGATGGCGCTCTCCCTGTCGGGGCACATGGCGAGGGCAAGCAGCTCACACTCCCCAGAGACACGTAGCACCACGCTTATCTCTTCGTAGTCGGCTACCTTTCCCCCGATCTCGGAGAGGTCGCTACCGGACTCGGCGGAGATGCGTAAGCAAAGCGGGTAGTACCTCTGGGTGTCGGGGTTGATGACGGTCGTGTAGCCTGTTATCCTCCCCTGGTCCTCCATGGCCTTGATTCGGCTGGAGACGCTCACGTGACTGATGCTCAGAGTCTTGGCTATCTCCCTGTAGCTCATACGGGAATCCTGCGTCAGCAGCCGGATTATCTCGTTGTCCAGGTCTTCACGCTGCACCATGGCCATCACACGTTGATCACTGTGGCTCCGCCGAAGAACAGGTCTACCATGCCATCGTAGTCCAAAGGTTGGGCGCCTGAAACCAGCTTGCCCGTCAACCCACGCCTCTCAACGTCTCTACCTAGATAGTAGACGGGTCTCCCTTTGTTTAATATCGTCTTGACGAGACGTGACTCTTTTCTGGATTCATTCAACATGAGGGTGGCGTCCTGCATTAGCAGCAGCCCCGACCTCTCCGACTCGACGGCTATGCTCAACGCGTTCACGTCCAGGTTCTTCAACAGGTATAGTCTATCCATCGCATCACCCTAGAATACGAGGCTGGCCTCCGCCGACTCGAATAACCGTCTGACGGCTTCCCTGTCCGCCAGCCGTATGCTATCTATCAGGTTCTCCTCGGTGAACCCGTTCTCTCTGAGCGCCTCCCCGTCAACGTAGAGCTCGACGTCGAGGTCCGGCAGATCTTCGAGGAACTTCCCCGTGAAGGACCTGTCTGCGTCCTTCAGCGCCGCGTAGACGCCGTCACCCATCCACAGTACGGATACATTGTGCTCCCAGAGCCCGGCCGCCGTCCGGAGGGCCTCATAGTAGTTCAGGTCTGTGAAGGGCCGCGACTTTATCACCACGAGCGTCTTCTTCTCCGCCATCACTCTACCCCCGTGAAGCTCAGCACGGCGTCGGCCTCTGCCAGCATCTCCGAGAGGTCGAATATTCCGCCGACGTCTGTGCCGGCTGGGAGGCTGTCTACGTCTACGCCTCTAAGCTCCATGCAGACCCTGCACCCAGATACGCTGGCGCCCAGCTCCAGCAACGCCTTGAACTGGTCCGAGATGGATTCCATGTGGAAAGGCTCGCCGCTCTGACTGATGAGAGGGTTGTAGACTCCGTCCATCATCAAGTAGATGTCCACCTCGTGGCCCTTCCCGATTGCAGTCTTCGTCAGCTCTATAACGTGGTCCACGCTCTCGTTGTGGTACGGGGAGTCGCAGAGGAGTACCAGCATCCTGCCCATGCAGTCACCCTAGATGAAGAGCTGTATGTCGGCGTCCATGGCTATAGCGAGGAAGCTGGCGGCTCCGACGATCTCGTCTACCTCGGGGATGAGCTGGTCCTTGGTGACGTCCATGAGCGCCATGGTGGTGCTGCACGCGTAGATGGTCACGTTCTCTGTCATCCTGGTCATCTCCAGCAGCTTCGGGAGGCTGGGGACGCCGACGCTCTTGATCTTTCCCTTCATCATGCCTGTTCCCAGGCTCATGATGCCGGGTAGCTTCGCCGACTCCAGTCCCCCCTTCTTTACCGCGTTGAGCCCCCAGAAGGTGAAGAAGAGGTGTACATCCATGTCCATGCTGCCGCCTGTGCTGGCCAGCATGAAGACGGGGTACAGCTTGTCCAGGGTGCCGCTGTGAACGATTATCGCCATCTTGGTTGGCTTCTCTGCCATGCTAACTCACCTTGATTATGAACGTGAACTCCTTGTCCTCCTCGCTGGAGCCCAGGATCATGTTCCCGGTCTTCTCGGCCCACGCGGGGACGTCTCTCTTGCTGCCCGGGTCCGTGGCTACGAGCCTGAGCACCTGTCCGGGCTGCATGTTCTTGGTAGCCTTCTTGAGCTGGACGAGGGGCATAGGGCAGAACATGCCCTTGCAGTCCAGCTCCACGTCGATCTTAAGATCAGACACAATCATTACCAAATGGATTCAATACATGACAATATTTAACCATTTGGTAAATTATGTGGGGGTGTTCTCCTGTCTGAGCACCTTCAACAGAAACTTCTTCGTGCTGGGCATGATGTCCACCGAGTCGAGTTCAATTAACTTCACCCACCTCGCGTCAGGCGCGTCTGAACTGGGAGACACCTCACCCGAGACGTACTCACAGAGATACTCGAACAAAACGTAGTGGTACCTCACCCTACCGTCCTCGTCACGGTGGATGGAGTCGAGGAAAGTGATCAGCCTGACAGGCCTAACCGTTACCCCGGTCTCCTCACGGATCTCCCGGGCCAGGGCCTCCTCGACTGTCTCGCCGACCTCCACCGCGCCGCCGGGGAGCCCCCACTTCCCCTCGGAAGGAGGCTTTCCTCGTTTACTCAACAGTATACGGTTGCCGTCAAGTATTATTCCGGCTACCCCCGGGATCGGGTGAGTCGGGTACAACCTGCTCGTATTGCGCATCTCCTATATCGAGTCATGGCCCTCATCGAGGGCGCGGAGGTTGATCTCCCTCATGCTGGGCCGCATGCTCCGTTCCACAGCCTCCTTGAGCAGGTCGAGGCGCACCATATCCGAGCGCTTCGAGAGGGCCCCGAGTATCACCATGTTGGCGACGATCTGGTTGCCCAGCCGCACCGCGATGTCCCTAGCTGGGACCTGGATGAGCTCGACGTCGTCCCTGACGTCCCCTTCGACGCGCTCCATGACGCTGGTGTCCACGAAGACCAACGAGCCTTTCTTAGCCTTGCCTATGTACTTCCCGTAGGCGGGGAGGCTCAGCAACAGCAGTATGTCGCTCATCTCGAACTGGATGTCGTTGATCTCGTGGTCGCTGACCATTATCTCGCTTCGGCAGCTCCCGCCCCTCGCCTCGGAGCCGTAGCTCCGGCCGAAGACGACCTCGTAGCCCTTCGCGAAGAGGGCGGCGCTCAGGAACTCGCCGCTGGCCACTATTCCCTGGCCTCCTGTCCCGCCGATAAGTATGTTCTGCTGCAACCTAGCCACCTCTCGCCTTCCTAATGATCTCCTGCAGCGCGTCTGTGAACTCGGGCCTCGTCTTCTTCTCGAAGACGCCGAGCATTATCTTCCCATCCAGGTGGTCCTTGACGTCGGACACCGAGTCAAGCTCAAGCAGCTTACCGCGGACCGCATCGGGGGAACCGACGTCCACGCGGACCACCCTGCCGTGCGCCATGTGGTCGACGATCTTGGCCTCGACGCCGTCCATGGCCGTTATCTGCTTCAGCGCCTCCTCCGGGGACGCCTTGGGTACCGCGTAGACGTAGCCGCCCCTGTCAGGCCTGTCCCTGACCACGGTGCTCTCGCTGAACATTTCCAGTATCCGGGGCGGCAGGCTGTCGACGGGGCCGCGGAGGTTGAAGATCCGGCGCTGCTGCGTCGGGCACTGGCTAAGCACCTCGATGAAGCTGAAGCCCTTGTGCCCTATGGCCTCTTTGATGCTTCTGGTGAGCTCGACCACGTGGTATGTGCTCCACTTGGCTACATAGCTGGCGCCGGCGGCGCGGACCAGCTGAGTGATGTCGAAAGGAAACTCGGGGTTGCCGTAGGGGCTGGTGACGGTCGTCTCGCCGTGGGGGGTCGTGGGGGCGATCTGTCCGCCCGTCATGGCGTAGCTCATGTTGTTCACCAGTATCACGGTGAGATCTATGTTCCGCCTGGCCGCGTGGATGAGGTGGTTGCCGCCTATCCCGACGCCGTCGCCGTCCCCCACGAAGACGACTGTCGTCAGCTCCGGGTTGAAGGTCTTGGCGCCTGTAGCGAACGCTATGGCTCTGCCGTGGGTGGTGTGAAGGGTGTCTCCGTTGAAGTTGGGGCTCGGTATCCAGGCGCTGCACCCGATGCCCGAGACGGCGAGTATCTTGTCCTTGTCGAGGCCCAGGTCGTCGATGGCACGTATGAAGCAGTTGAGTATTATGCCGCCGCCGCAGCCGGGGCAGAAGGCGCTGGGCTGTCTCCTAACGTACCTGTCCCTGTAGTACTTCAGGTTCTTCACTTCGCCAGCCTCCTAACCTCTTCGAGGACCTCGCGGCCAAGCGGTAGCACTCCTCCCACCTTGGCTAGGGAGGCGACCCTCGCTTTGCCGCAGACCACGCGCTCGATCTCCTTGACGAGCTTGCCCACGTTCATCTCGACGACCAGTACGGTGTCCACCTGATCAGCCAGCGCCCTGATCTCTTCCTCCGGGAGCGGCCACAGCGTCTTGAGCCTGAAGAGACCCGCCTTTATGCCTTGCTCCCTCGCCTTGACTACGGCATCGTAGCTGGGCCGCGCGGAGGCGCCGAAGCTCAGCACGGCGACCTTGGCGTCGTCCAGGTGTTCCTTGTGGATGTCACGTATCTTGGGCTCGGCGTTGAGTATCTTGTCCCTCGTGCGGTAGACTATCATCTGGTGGTACTCGGGCGCGTAGTTGCGTACGCCATCCGGCCTATGAGTTGAGCCGGTGACGAGGAGGGCGTATCCCTCGCCGAACGCGGGCATCGGCGGCACGCCGCTGGGGTCGTCCGTCCCCCACGGCGTGTCCTCCTTGCTCGTCGGCTTCCTCCTGTTCACAACGTCCACCTTCTCCGGCACCGTAAGCTTCTCCTTCATGTGGCCCACCATGCCGTCCGCCATGAGCATCACCGGCGTCCTGTACGTCTCGGCTAGGTTGAACGCCCGGACGGTGAGGTCGAACATCTCCTGGACGCTCCACGGGGTGATAGCTATCACCTCGTAGTCCCCGTGGCTCCCGTACCTTGCCTGCATGATGTCCTGCTGACTCGGGTCCGTGGCCTGCCCGGTGCTGGGGCCGCTCCTCTGGACGTTCACCAGCACCAGCGGAGTCTCCGTCATGTGGGCGTACCCGATGTTCTCCTGCATGAGGCTGAACCCGGGCCCACTGGTGGCCGTCATGGCCTTAGCCCCCGCCCAACTGGCGCCTATGACGCTGGCTATGCTCGCGATCTCGTCCTCCATCTGGACGTATAGTCCGCCCACCTTGGGTATCTCGGCGGCGATGTGGTGACTTATCTCGCTCGCCGGCGTTATCGGGTAGCCGGCGAAGAACCTGCACCCCGCCCTCAACGCGCCCTCGGCGCACGCCACGTTGCCCAGGGCAAGGTGTCTACCGGGTTCAAGCATCCTGTATCTCCTCCACGTATAGCGCGAAGTCGGGGCAGTACCGCTCGCACCAGCGGCAGCCGATGCATTCCCCTTCGGGCACCGGCTTGATACCGCCCAGCGCCGTCTTCCTGTCCGACGCCTTTAGTATCTTGCCTCCACGCTGCTCACAGACGTGGACGCATATGAGGCAGCCCTTACACTTGTCCTCCTCTATCGTGACCTTGAACTTCTTAGCCGTGTCAACACACCTCGTAGTGTCTGTGAATCGGTTTACTATGAGGAAGCTGGAATAAAACAGTGAGGGTTGCAACCAAAGAGGTTTCATAGTCGTGATATCAGGAGCTGAGGGAGGCCCAGAGGCGCTCGACCAGCCCCTCGTCCACGACGCCTGAGCCTCTTGCTAAAGTGATGTAGTTGACGACAGGGAACACTATCCACGCGTAGAGCTGGGAAAACTAAGCCTAAAGGAAATTTAGGGATAGAAACATGGAGTCGGATTAATCCCTCAGCTTCCTGAGCACCAGGTTCGCCACGCTGCTGTCCTGTATGGCGATGCCCACGGACTTGAACACCGTCACCCCGTCCGCCGGCGTGCGTCCCTCCTTCTGGCCCGAGACGAGCTCCTTCAGCTCGGCGTAGATGTGGTCCTCCGTTATGGCGCCCTCCGCTATGGGTATGAGCACGTCCCCGGCCTCCAACATTATGCCCTCGTAGTCGTCGATTACCAGCTTGCTCTCAGCCACCGTGGCGGTGTCCAGCTCCCTCCAGTCAGGGTAGAAGGCCCCGATGGCGCTCACGTGAACCCTGTCCTTCAGCCACCCCCGCCTAATCACGGGCTTGGGGCTGGTGGTCGCGGTCAGCACTATGTCGGCGTCCCTGCACGCCTCCTCGCCGCTGGCTGCGGGGACCACCTCGACTCCCAGCTTCTCGGTCATCTCCTCGGCGAACCGTTCACGCGCCTCCTTGTACAGGTCGTAGACGTAAACTCGTTCGATGTCCCTGACTGTGCAGGCGGCCCAGGTCTGGGTGCGTCCCTGCACGCCGGCGCCGAATATGGCTACAACTTTTGAGTCCTCTGGTGCCAGGTATCGTGCCGCGACTCCTGTGACCGCGCCGGTCCTCATGGCCGTCAGGTAGGTGGCGTCCATGAACGCCTCGATCATCCCAGTCTCAGGGTCGTTGACCACTATCCACGCGGCGGTGGTGGGGAGCCCCTTCTCCCCGTTGTCGGGGTAGATGCTGATTATCTTGGTGGCCTGGGCGTCGACGCCGGTGAGGTAGCTGGGCATGAAGCTTATGCTGCCGTTGTGCTTGGGCACCATGATGGTGCTCCTGGTGGGCATTACCACGTTTCCCTCCGCGTACTCCCTGAACGCCTCCTCCACGGTGTCGATGACCTCGCCCATGTCCAGGACCTTCGCGATGTCCCCGTCAGAAAGGATAAGCATGCCTGTTCAACAAGTAGATGAAGGGCTGCAGAAAATAAAATATACTAATAAAAACGTGAGGAAATACACGGAAAACTACATTTTCTATGGAAAAATCTATACAACGTCCATTAATATATTATATAACAGTATAGATGAATTATCTGGATGAGGAGTATGCTCGACAGGCTGGTAGGCAAATCCGAGGAGGATCGTGAGCTTTCTGCGTCACGGTATATAAAGGCGATCCCCCTCAGGGCCTACGAGGACATAGACGTCATCAAGGCGGAGGTGAGGGCGGGAAACATCGTCATCTGCAACGTCAGCCCCCTCGCCAAGCACAACATAGAGGACGTTAAGAGAGGCATCAACGAGCTCAACGAGTACGCTCAGCTCATAGAGGGAGACATCGCCCGCCTCGGAGAAGAAAGAGTGATTGTGACGCCTAAGAACATCAGGATATGGCGGAGCCGAGACTAGGCCAGCCTAAACGTGTCAAGCAGCCTCGGCGCGTGGCCCCGCACGCCCCGCATCTTGGATACGGTTCTCGCGAGGTTCTCGCACTTCGACTCCTCACCGTGAACCACGAACACCCTTTTCGGCTGCGGCCTCAGCCTGCGCACATAGTTGACAAGCTGCCTCCTGTCGCTGTGCCCAGAGAAGCCGTGCACCGTGTGGGTGCTCATGTCGATGTTGATGACCTCCAGCTTGCCCTCCTGGTTGTACATCTGAGCCGACCCCATCCCCGACTGGACGCGATGACCCATGGTCCCTGTCACCTGGTAGCTGACGAAGATCAGTCCGTTCTCGTCGTAGGGCGCCAGGCGTTTGAAATAGTCTAGCACCGGGCCCCCCTCCATCATGCCCGCCGTAGCCATGATTATGCATGGGCCCCCCTCCACGATCTCGTCGCGGCTGTCGTGCTGCTTCACCACAGTGAAGTAGTCGCTCTCGAATGGGTTGACGCCCTGTTTCAGGATCTGATCCCGTATCTCGTGGCTCAGGTAATCAGGGTAGGCGGTGTGGATTCCCGTGGCCTCGCTGATCATCCCCTCTATGTAGACAGGCACCTCCAGCAGGTCACCGCTCTGCATGTACTTGTTTATGACCATCAGTATCTCCTGGGATCTGCCGACGGCGGGGACAGGCATCAGTACCTTTCCTTTCTGGAGGATGTTGTTCGCTATGTCAACGAACTCTGCGTCTGTCTCGTCTCGGCTGGGCGAGACGTTGTCGGGGCTCCCGTAGGTCGCCTCCATTATCAGTGTCTCGACCCGGGGGAAGTAGGTAGACGCCGGCTGCAGCAGCGCCGTGGGTCCGTACTTGAAGTCGCCGGTGTAAACGATGTTGTGGAGGCCCTTGCCTATGTGTAGGTGAACCAGGCTGGAGCCGAGGATGTGGCCAGCGTTATGGAGAGTGAGCCTCACGTCGGGGGAGACGTCCGTCACCTCGCCGTAGCTCAGCGGGATGGTGTGAAGTATAACCTCTAATATGTCCTCGGGGCTGTACGGCGGCACGTTTCCCTCCTTCCGGGTCACGTCGATGTAGTCGCTCTGGAGAAGGGTCATGACGTTGGCCGTGGGCTCGCTGCAGTAGACCGGGCCGCTGTACCCGTACTTGTATAGGTAAGGAAGGAACCCGCAGTGGTCTAGGTGAGCGTGAGTGATGACGACGGCGTCGAGGTTGGTGATGTCGAACTCCTCCACGTCTAGCCGTGGGTAGCTCTGGATGGGTCTCCTGCTGCCAGGGTTGATGCCGCAGTCGAGGAGTATCTGGCTCTCACGGGTCTTGACGAGGATCGCTGACCTACCCACCTGTCTGCTGCCGCCGAGGAACGTAACCCTGACGTCGCCTGACTGCTGGTAGATGGGTCTGAAGATGGACTCGCCGGTCTCCCTGAGAACCCGCTCCCTCTCCTTGCTCTTGCTGTAGAGAAAGCCCCTGATCTGCTTGATTGTCATGGACGGTATGGGCGGAGAGCGCACGAAGTTCGGGCTCCAGTGGGTCCTCGTGACGATCTCTAAGATGTTTGAGCCGCTCTTACCGATGGCGACGCCGGGCTTCTCTACCTCGAGAACCACCTCTCCCAGCGCGGGATCGAAGTAAGCCTGAACGAGGCCAGCCTCCTCAAGAATCTCTTTGATTATGCTCTCGGACTGGATCTCAGGCAACCTCACGGAGGGGTCGCTGCGGATCACTATCCGCTTCTTTATTACGCCGGCTATCTCGCCGACGATGTGGCCTCTCTCCTGCAGTATCTCGGGCTTGTGACAGTATATAGCGAGCCTTGGGCCTTCGAACTCTATACGCGTTATCCCTACCTCGGGAGGTATCTTGTCAAGTATTGCTTGCCTTATCTCTGAGTAGGTTAAGCCCTGCGTGTTTTGATACATTTTTTCGATCTCAGTTGTTGAGTATTGCAGCCTTCTCCTCCGGGGATAGCTCTCTAAACCCAGCGGCGTCGATGACAGCGACATCGAAGCTGTCGCCGCTGGCAACGTCTCGCTTCATGGCCGAGTCCACGGCCTTCACGACGACGGAGAGCATCTCGCTCACAGCGCTGTCCTCTATGTACTGGCTCTCAAGGACACCGTATGCGAAGGGCGACCCTGAACCCGTGGAGACCATCTTCTCCTCGGTGAGGCTACCGTAGGGGTCCAGGTTGAAGACGTGGGGCCCGGTCTCGTCGAATCCACCGACGAGGGCCTGCATGGGGAGAGGGTTACCAACCTCACGGTTGCTGAACAACAGGTTAGAAACCAGCCGCGCCGCCGACTTTACCGATATGGACCTGTTCTTCTCCAGCTCGTAGAGCCTCGCGTTGATCTTGAGGATCTCGACGACCCTCTGGGCGACAGCTACGCCGCCCGCGATGGTCATGGCCAGGTTGTCGGTGATCTTGTACACCTTCTTCGCGTGCTTACTGGCAACGTAGTTACCCATCGTGGCTCTGGTGTCAGTCCCCAGAATAACTCCGTCTCTGCAGACTACGCCTACCGTCGTGGTTCCCTTGAGTATCCCTGTTTCTTTTGGCATTTAGATTCCTCCTAAACAAGTAGTTAAGAGAGAGGTATCCTAGAAAGGAAGACCAAGTAGTTTAAAAATATGCCTCTTTATAAAATGTTCCTAGGAATGGCAAACACATATGTATGCCTCAAGCCGAATATGACCCCGACTGTAGAAAGGTTATCAGGAATTTGAGCGTGTCTGAGAGATACAACGCGGTACACAGGATCGATCTCCCCAGAATAGTGCTCGTAGGCGAGTCGATACTAGACCAACTTTCCCCCATCTGCGGCGAACTCAACATAAGTAAAGCCTTGATCGTGACAGGGAAAACCACGTATAAGGTAGCAGGTGAGAGAGCCGAAGAGATCCTCAGATCAGAAGACGTTGACGCTGAGTGCGTCTTCGTTGAAGACGCCACACTGGACACCGTCGAAACGGTGAATCAGAAGGCTATGAAGAACGATGTTGACGTCGTCCTCGGGGTGGGCGGGGGGAGAAACATAGACGTCGCCAAGCTCTCAGCCTTCAAAACTAGAAAGTTTTTCATCAGTGTCCCAACGGTGGCAAGCCACGACGGGATAGCTAGCAGCTTGGCTTCCGTGAAGGGTATGGGCAGGCCGTACACGGTGAAGGCTGCGTCGCCGGTGGCCGTGGTCATGGACAGCAAGATCATAGCGGAGTCCCCATACAGGTTCACGGCGAGCGGCTGTGGCGACATCATATCCAAAGCCACCGAGGTCAGAGACTGGAGGCTCGCCCACGAAGAGAATGGTGACTACTATGGCAGATACGCGGCCAGCCTCAGCCTCATGAGCTCGGAGCACGTCATGAAGAGCGCAGACCTCATCAGGAAGAGGACGCAGGAAGGCATCAGAACGCTCCTTGAGGCGCTCGTCAGCTGCGGAGTCGCCATGAGCATAGCAGGCAGCAGCAGACCCACAAGCGGTTCGGCCCACCTGTTCAGCCACGCCCTAGACCAGATAGCAGAAAAGCCGGCACTCCACGGCGAACAGTGCGGAGTGGGGATGATAATGATGGCGAAGCTCCATGGCCTAGACTGGGAGGCGTACCGTGACAGCCTCAAGACGATCGGCGCCCCCACGTCGGCCAAAGACCTAGGAATCGAACCAGGAACCGTCATCAAGGCTTTGATCATCGCCCGGTCCATTCGCCCTGAGAGGTATACGCTGCTGAGCAAGATCAACCTGGACCATGAGAATGCCAGGGAACTGGCGGAGTCCACGGGCGTGATATAGGCCACTATGTACCTGTTTATCGGCACCGAGCCATGACTAATATTTATAACGATCTCCGCCTTCAAGGAATTGAGAATCTGTTTAGGTGAAAGTTTAGTTGAGCACCGTCCAGTTAAAGGTATCAGAAGCAAAGCAGCAGAGAGACGTGGGCAGAAGCATAGCCAGGATGGACTCGGAGACCATGAAGACGCTGGGCGTCACCGTCGGCGACGTCGTGCAGATCGAGGGAAAGAAGCCGACCGCCGCCAAGGCCTGGCCGGCCTACCCGGAGGACCAGGGCCTCGGAATGATAAGGATCGACGGCTTCATCCGGAAGAACTGCAGCGTATCGATAAACGAGTTTGTCACGGTGAAGAAGGCGGACGCCGAGTACGCCACAAGCGTCAAGCTGGCTCCAGTTGACATCAGGATTAGTGTTGACAACGACTTCATCAGGTTCGTCAAGGACAGGCTCATCGACAGACCCGCGACCCGCGGCGACACCCTCCTCATAATGATGCTGGGCCACAGCGTGCCGTTCATGGTCGTGAGCACGCGCCCCGGGGGTATCGTCAAGATCGCGCCCACCACCGACATAAGCATCATGAGCGAGCCGGTCCCGGAGATGGAGATACCCAGCAGGACCACCTACGAGGACATAGGCGGCCTTGACGAGGAGATCAGGCGCATCAGGGAGATGGTGGAGCTACCCCTGCGACACCCCGAGATATTCCAGCGCCTAGGCATCGACCCCCCGAAGGGAGTGCTGCTCCACGGGCCGCCGGGCTGCGGCAAGACGCTCCTAGCCAGGGCCGTCGCTAACGAGTCTGAGGCCAACTTCTACGCCATCAACGGCCCAGAGATCATGAGCAAGTTCTACGGCGAGTCCGAGGCCAGGATGCGTAAGATGTTCGAGGACGCCGAGAAGAACGCGCCCAGCATCCTCTTCATAGACGAGATAGACGCCATCGCCCCTAAGCGCAGCGAGGTCACCGGAGAGGTGGAGCGCAGGGTGGTCGCCCAGCTGCTGGCATCCATGGACGGCCTGAAAGGCAGAGGCCATATCATAGTCATCGGCGCCACCAACAGACCCGACGCGATAGACGAGGCCCTGAGGCGCCCCGGGAGGTTCGACAGAGAGATCGAGATAGGCATCCCAGCCAAGGCTGGGAGGTACGAGATACTACAGATCCACACCAGGGGCATGCCCCTCACGGAGGACGTCAACGTGCAGCGATTCTCCGAGATAACCCACGGATACACGGGGGCGGACCTAGAGGCGCTCAGCCGGGAGGCCGCCATGAAGGCGCTGCGCCGCTACCTACCCCAGATCAACCTGGAGGAGAAACGCATCCCCCACGAGGTTCTAGACCAGATGGTGGTGAACAACGAAGACGTCCTCGACGCCTTCAGGGAGATCACACCCACAGCGATGCGGGAGGTCTACATAGAGGTACCCAACATCCCATGGGATGAGGTGGGCGGCCTCGAGGAGGTGAAGCAGAACCTCAAGGAGGCCGTGGAGTGGCCGCTCAAGAACCCCGAGAGGTTCACACGCCTCGGCATCAACCCGCCGAAAGGCATACTGCTGCACGGGCCGCCGGGCTGCGGCAAGACGCTGCTCGCACGGGCAGTGGCCACTGAGAGCGAGGCTAACTTCATCAGCGTAAGGGGTCCCGAGATATTCAGCAAATGGGTCGGCGAGTCAGAGAAAGCCATAAGGGAGATATTCAGAAAGGCCCGCATGGCGGCGCCCAGCATAATATTCTTCGACGAGTTCGACGCCCTGGTTCCCGCGAGGGGCAGCGCGGCGGATAGCAGGGTCACAGAGCGCGTCATAAGCCAGCTCCTCACGGAGATAGACGGCCTTATAAGCCTCCAGAACGTCGTCGTCTTGGCCGCCACCAACAGGCCGGACATCATAGACCCAGCTGTCCTCAGACCAGGGAGGTTCGACAGGCGGGTCTACGTGCCACCGCCGGACAAGGAGGCGAGGCTCCGCATACTGGAGATCAAGACCAAGGACATGCCGTTGGATGAGAACGTAAGCTTAGAAGCCCTGGCTAGGCGGATGGACGGGTACTCCGGTGCAGACATAGACTCGGTGGTCCGCGAGGCC
>DATKWN010000172.1:0-4263 GCA_035529515.1 Candidatus Krumholzibacteriaceae bacterium
AAAGACGAAGTTTATAAATCGAGAGTCGTTCTAGAAAGTCCGTGTAGGGGGTAAAGCGTGCCACAGAGGGTTATCTGTAGGGAGTGCGGCGAGGTCATGTACGAGGGGGACCTACTCAGGTCTCCGCTGGACGTCATCAAGAAGTTCGAAGGCAAGTGCCCCAAATGCGGCAAGGATCTGGGGTTCGACGGTGAGTCCGTGCAGGTGAAGCCCTGCAAGAGCTAGGCCCGGCCAGAAGAATATAGTTTTAACTTGGTTCCACGTGATATGAACCGGTAATTCAGTTGGAGCTTAAGAAGACTCATATCTATAGCTACCACGCCGACCACGGCAACATCGTGGACTTCGGCGGATACGCGATGCCCGTTTGGTTCGAGGGCATCCAGGTCGAGCATAAAGCCGTGAGGGACGGCTGCGGCGTCTTCGACACCAGCCACATGGGCAGGACGTGGGCCGAGGGGCCGGA
The DNA here is from genome assembly GCA_035529515.1 of Candidatus Krumholzibacteriaceae bacterium. Classification (GTDB taxonomy): domain Archaea; phylum Thermoproteota; class Bathyarchaeia; order TCS64; family TCS64; genus RBG-16-57-9. Next base: position 467 of record DATKWN010000172.1, read on the forward strand.
CACCGAGAGGTTCCTGAACTACGTGGTAACCAACGACGTCTCCAGGCTCAAGCCCTACGGCGGCCTCTACGCCTTGATGTGTAACCCCGACGGCGGCATAGTCGACGACCTCATAACGTACAAGTTCACCCCAGAGAGGTTCCTCGTGGTCTACAACGCGGGCAACCGCGACAAGGACTACAAGTGGCTGAAGAAGAACAGCAAGGACTTCGACGTGAAGCTCACAGACGTCAGCGACGAGGTGGCCATGATAGCCGTCCAGGGCCCCAAGGCCGTGGAGACCCTCCAGAAGATCACGGAGGAGAAGCTCGGAGAGGTCGGCAGGTTCAACATCGCGGAGATCACCGTCAGCGGCTACAAGGCCATGGCGGCTAGGACCGGGTACACGGGCGAGGACGGCTTCGAGGTCTTCGTCTTGGACTGTCCGCTGGACAAGCCCGACAAGGCGCTCAAGATATGGGGCGACCTCTTGGAGGCCGGCGCGGTGCCGTGCGGCCTCGGAGCGAGAGACAGCCTCCGCCTTGAGGCCGGGCTCTGGCTCTACGGAAACGACATAGACGAGACCACCAACCCCATCGAGGCGGGGCTCCGCTGGACTGTGAAGCTCAAGAAGCCGGGCTACTTCATCGGGCGGCGCGCCATCCAGCAGATGCGGGAGGAGGGCGCCAAGAGGAGGCTGGTCGGCCTCATGATGGAGGACAGGGGCATCCCCAGGCACGGCTACGAGGTGCTCAACACGGAGGAGCAGGTGATCGGGGAGGTGACGAGCGGCGGCCTCAGCCCCACGCTGGGGGTGGGCATCGCCATGGCGTACGTGCCCCCGGAGTACAAGGAGCTGGGCACCGAGGTCTACATAAAGATACGGAGCAGACTGGCGAAGGGAAAAATAGTTAAGCATCGACCCTTCTATGATGAAGCCGTGTACGGTTGGAAGAGGGATAAATAGTGACCGACGAGTACAAGGTTGAGGAAGGAATCTACTACACCAAGGAGCACGAGTGGGCCAAGGTGCTTGGAGACGGCAACGTCGCCGTGGGCGTCGACGACTACGCCCAGAGCCAGCTCCACGAGATAGTGTATGTGGAGCTCCCGGAGGTGGACGCCGAGGTGGCGCAGGGCGAGGCCCTGGGCGCCGTCGAGAGCGTGAAGGCCGTGAGCGACGTGTATGCCCCGGTGGGCGGCAAGGTGGTGGAGGTCAACGAGGAGCTGCTGGACAGCCCTGAACTGATAAACGACGATCCCTACGGGGGTGGCTGGATAGCCAAGATCGAGGCCAGCAGCCTGGACGCCGACCTGGCCAAGCTGATGGACGCCGAAAAGTACAAAGCCTTCCTAGCCTCCCTATAGTTCTCCCCACAACCTTTTTGCGGGGGTTCCCAAGTGGCCAAAGGGGTCAGGTTCAGGTCCTGATGGACTAGTCCTCCGTGGGTTCGAATCCCACCCCCCGCACCAATTAGAAATATAAAATTGTTAAAGTATATTAATCTCGGTTTTTCTTTATTTAAAAGTGAATCATATGTCTAAACCGTACCATCATGTAAGGTTCCGGTGGTGGGACACCGTGAACCTGGAGAAAGCCTCCGAGGAGCTTGGGAAGAGCTACGAGGCAAAAAAGGTCGAGTACACCGAGGACCCGTCGTCGCTCTACAAGGAGGATAGACAGGAATATGTGGTGAAGGCGGACACCCTCACGGCCCGCCTCTCGCTGTTCCGCGTCGTCCTGAACCAGGAGAAGCCTGCGCCGTTCACAGCGAAGGACAGGCAGCTAAGGAACAAGATCCATGAGCTCTACCCCCACGACAGGCCGACGCCGTTCCCCTGGTCGTTCAACCCAGAGCCCAGGTTCGACGTAGAGAAAAAAGGCTGAGAGGCGGGCGGCCACCCATTTTTTAGTTGTCCACACAGTGGTTCTCCAGGCAGACTGAGTCGGGCTCAACGGGCGCCCATGCCTACAGCCATCTCCCCGGTGAGCTCAAGCCCTGCAATGAACGGCGTTGGACGAGCTATCGGCTTGATCAACGTAAGAGGGTCCCCCCATGTCCCGCTGAGACTGTGAGCCTGAGACCCCCCGGTCTTCCGGATAGACGAGCCCCGGTCACCCCCCGAAGCGTGGGAGAGGGCAAAAGCGAGGCCTCCCGAGAGAAAGAGCCGACATCAGCCTCATCAACGAGCCGCCTGAAACCGGATCACGACGGCGTGTGCACGGCTCACCCGGCGCACGTGATGAAATGATCAACCGCCCTAAAGCAAATAAACGAGAAAGACAATTTTCCCTGATTTAGTTGACCACTTTAAAAACTTATTTCAAGGCGGCGCTGATCTCTAACGTTTTCTTGTGGTTGATGATAGCGACATTTCCGTTATTCAAGATCAGCGACTCCTATATCAACACGTGGTGGCTGCTCTACACAGCAACTTTCTCTGGGGGGGCGATAGGTGGCTGCTTGATCGCTTTCGAAGCTAGAGACGAATCTATCTTGATTGGATCCGCGACGGGCTCCCTCTCCTATATCTTGTACCTGATAACGACTTTCTGGATCAGCCATGGATTCGAACAAGACGTCGTAGCCTTGACTGGGTTCATCGTAGGCGCATCGCTTGGTATAAAATTCTGGGGCTCGTACACGAGGATCAGCGGCAGCACCTCACGCCGGGGTTCTTACTCGCATGAATCTTTTACCCCACTCTTTTGCCACGTCTCTTCTTGTAAGGATTTTCATCAGTTATTGTAACTGTACGCAACCTGTACATTGGGCTGAAGAGAGCATGAACTAAGGTGGTGATTATCCACGCATAAATGGGATGAAGCGCCGCCAATCCTTCTTCGGCGCCTCCCCCGTCTCGGCATTTTTTTCTTCCAGTTTCTTGGCTTTTTCGGCCTTCTTTTGCTCTTCCTCTTCTCGAGATAGCTCCTCAACGGCTTTGATGAGCCTCTCCATGTTGTCGCGTTTCTCGAATACCCGGAGAAACTTCTCTCCGCTAATCCCGATATTCTCGCCTAAGACAGGAAGGAAGGGGGAAATGAATAAACGCCCCATCTGTGTCCCTATGTAAGAGATAGGCTTGACGCTCTCGATCATGAATATCGCGGCCATGTCCAGCCCGTATTTGTGGATGTTCTGGGCTATCTTCATGATCAATTCCTCCTCGTCTTCGGGGGTCACCTCGATGTCCCAGTACAAGCCTGTATCTCCATGGGTCTAGAATAGCAGATAAACTCATCTAGGTTAAATAATTTAAACTTATTCCAGCGTTAACCGTCTTGATCTCCCGCGTGAACCAAGGGCAAGTCATCCGTTACAGGAGAGACGGTGAGGACGAGGAGGGTCGTAGTTAGCGTTCCTCGATCGTTATTGTTTTTCATTAATCCGTTTATCACAGAGGACATATGCCTGAGAAGGGCCAGTCGTCGTCATGGTGGAACTCATAACGATAATGGTTCTCTACTACAGCCGCTCAGGGGTGATCCGGAAGGCGGCCCAGATGATAGCCGCCTAGCTGGACGCAGAGACAACTGAGATAAGAGACCGCGTGGACGGATCGGGGCTTAGAGGCTGGGTGGCCTCGGGCGACGAGGCCCACCACAGGAAGCTCACGGAGACGATGCCCTGGGGGAGGAGGACCGCGTTCATAGCGGACCCCGAGGGCAACATACACGAGGTATACTCGCTGCGAGAAGAAGACGTTTAATAATCGATGATGCTGGCCACGGGATCAATATACTTCCCCTTGAAACGCTTAGACCATAATTTTATGGGGTTTAACCAAATTGCTGATTATATCCATAGCTTATCCAT
>DATKWN010000173.1:0-4131 GCA_035529515.1 Candidatus Krumholzibacteriaceae bacterium
CCTCATGATGCTGTCGGCGGCCTCGATCCAGACCCTGGAGTCGCCGTAGGCGTCCCCGCCGACGGGGCCGACGAGGTCAGAGACGCCCCTGAGTATGAGGAGCCTAACTCCGTTGCGCCGGCAGACCCAGGCTATGCCACCTGACTCCCAGTCCCCGACCACGGCGCCGTAGAGCTCATGAAGAGCCTCCACCTCGCCTGGCATGAGGTCGCGGTCGCCGCTGGCTATTGTAGCCCGGGTGACGGGTATAGGCGTGTCTCCGCCCAGCCAGCTATTGTCGATCTCCGTAGCTAGATACCTGATGACGGCCTCCTGGTCGCCTATCTGGTTGATGACGTCGTAGACGACCGTCTTCTCCACGAGTATTATCTCGTCGTTCTCGACGTGGCCTCTGAAGCCGCCGCAGGTGCCCAGGTTGATGACGAGTTCGGGGCTCCACGTCTATGGCGTACTGGGCGGAGGCGGCGGAGGGTATCTTGGCCCAGCCGCCGTGGAAGAAGACCACGGGCTCACCGGCTACTGTCTGATTCATCCACAGGCCGTACGGAGAGTCACGGTACTCGGCGTCCGGGAACATCTTTGGTATCGTCCTCCACTCGCCATCGGCGGAGACTACAACAACGACTCGAACCATTCCAGCAGATGAGAAACGGTAAACGATATAACGTTGCGGATACTGGCGGCTTCCAAGGCTTCCCCTATTTTATTAGACGGAGCAAGGTGGGGAGCTGGTTGACCGAGGCCAGAACCATGGCGCTGCCCGCCTCGAGTAACGCGCTCCTGGTCTCTTCCTTCGCCGCGACGCAGCCGAAGACCCCGGCGAAGAGGAAGCCTTCGCCCGCGTTCTCGGTCATCAGCTTGTCGGCCATGGTGTCACCCACGTAGAGGACCCGGTTGTACGGCCTGAAAGGCTCGGAGGCCCTGAGCAGGGGGTAAGGGCTGGGCTTGTGGAGGCTCCCCCCTACCTCCCTCTCCGCCGCCGCGACGTCGTCGTGCCACACCTGGGCGGCGGGGTTGAACCGGCTTAGGGTGCCTCCGAGGACGTGTCGAGCCGTGTCGGCGAGGCTCCCGGAGGCTATGCCGAACCTGGGCCCCCCGATGAGGTCTTCCAGCCAGTCCAGCGCCTTGTCCGCGATCACAACCTTCTCGTTTTCCACGTAGCCCACGTGGGATTCGTTGAACTTGGCGGGGGTCTGGAAGGTCTCCTGGAACAGCGTCGCTCCTAGAAAGAACTCCTCGAACATCGTGGATACCATGCTCTCCCCCACGCCCCCGGGGTGGCTCAGCGCCCTCTTGACGCCCTCAAGCTCTGGAAGCAGCTTGGCGTCCACCGATGCGACCCCCGTCTCGTCAACCACCATCGAAAAGTCCATGAGTTTACCGTGCAGCCCGGCGGAGTCTATCTTAGCATCGACTCTGTTCTCTTTGATGAAGTTGTACCTACCGTGGATGTCGGGGCATCTCAGGGACTCCAAGGCAAGCCTGTTTATGCTTTCAGCATCATGGGACTCCGCGAGGATCCGCATCAACAGAGCGTAGGCAAGCGTCCAGTCGTTGTTGAACCCTCCTCTCTGCTTGTACGCGGAGTTCAATGTGCCGTCGAATAGGGGCTCGGGCAGCGTCGTACCAGTGAACGCCTCCACAAGGACGCGCGTCGTCTTCGCCACGGCCTTGACGTAGGACCCGCTGATGTCGATGAGCACGCCGTCGCAGTCGAAGACGATGACGTCGATTCGCCTGATCTCGCTCAGTTTGTCGGCGCGGACGTAGGCGGACTGGCTGCCTAGCCGGTACTCGATGTAGTTGGGTTTCAACACATCACTTCACTCAGGGTCTGCAGGGGATCAGTTGCCTGCTTCCTAGGCACCTTATGGCGTACAACTACTTTACCTATTTCACGCTTCAAGCCGTATGGCGTTGTCTCCGGTTGACGCGATCATCCCGCCGGTCATTGTAGCGTCAGGGTTTGGAAAACCTTTATACGCATAAACGCTGTTTAGAGGGGTGCATTAGGCGGCTCTAAACGGAGCAATGATGAAGAAAATGTCCAAGAGAACAGTGATCGACGGAGACAGCCTCATACTGGGCAGACTGGCTAGCATGGTCGCCAAGAGGCTTCTCGCAGGCGAGGCCATAGACATAGTCAACGCCGAGAAGATCGTCGTATCGGGTAAACGCAAGATGATCATAGACACGGAGAAGGAGTTCCTCAACGTGGGAGGGCACGGCAAGGGCCCCACCCACTACAGGCAGCCCCACAGGATGGTGCGCAGGACCATCAGGGGGATGCTGCCCCACAGGAAGAGCCACGGCAGGAACGCATACAGCCGCCTCAAAGTCCACATAGGCGTACCCAGGGAGCTGGAGGCCGCCGAGAAGCAGAGCATCCCGGAGGTCCACTCGAGCAACCTGAACCGCAGGTTCGTGACCGTGGGAGAGATCGCCGAAGCCATCGGCTGGAAGAAGTGATACAGGATGTCAAGTAGAAGAAGGTCTGTTCTGGCCGTCGGGAAGCGCAAGACGAGCAAGGCGAGGGTCGTCATCTCGGATGGTAAAGGCAGGGTAAGGATCAACAACACGCCGGTACACCTAGTCGAGCCCTGGATAGCACGCGAGAAGATAATGGAGTCCTTGAGGCTTGCGGGCGACTACGCTGGTAAGGTGGACATAAAGGTCAAGACGCACGGCGGAGGCGTCATGAGCCAGGCAGAGGCGGTCAGGATGGGAATCGCCCAGGGCCTCGTCAAGTATACCAGGAGCAAGCGTCTCAGAACCAGGTACCAGGAGTACGACAGGACGATGCTAGCAGGCGACGCCCGCCGCAAGGAGGCCAAGAAGTTCGGCGGCCCAGGCGCGAGGCGCAGGAAGCAGAAGAGCTACAGGTAGTTGCGTATGGTTCGAATGATCTCACCCACCGTGGAGAGGAGGGACAGGGTCCGCGAGGGCAAGGGCTTCAGCGGCGAGGAGCTGAAAGCCGTGGAGCTGACACCCACAAAGGCCAGAAGGCTTGGCATACCGTACGACCCCCGCCGAAAGACCAGCCACGAGGAGAACGTCGAAGCCCTCAAGGAGTACCTAAAGGAAGCTGAGACTGCGGGGCTAGGGTTCAGGAAGCCGAAGCAGACCGGCAAGCCACACGTCGGAAGAGCTTACAGGGGTAGGACCAGCGCCGGCAAGAAGATGCGGAACCTCAGTCACAAAAAATAGCTTATTTCATTGACACTGTTTTATACCGACGAAAACGTTTGACTGTGTGTACCTCGGCGTGTTACGAGAGGAAAAGATCCTTGTGGAGAGCGTCAACGCGGTCCACGGAAAACAGTAAACATTAATATAACGCTACAGTGTATTGTAGCGATTTAATGACGCGCCGAGTCCACGTGATAAAAGACCCCGAGGTAGCGAAGCTGCTCGCGGACGAGACTAGGAGGCAGATACTGAACAAGCTAAGACACGACGAGCTCTCAACGACAGACCTAGCCAAGGCTTTGAACAAGAACCACAGCAGCATCGTCCATCACCTCAACCAGCTGCTGGATGCGGGGCTCATCGAGGTCACCCGCGAGGAGAAGGTGAGGAACATGGTTCAGCCCTACTACAGGAGCGTGAGCCCCAGCTTCCACGTGGCCTACAGCCTCACCGAGGCGCTCAGCCAAGACCCCGACTACTCAGCCTGGCAGGAGGAGTACATCGACAACATGCTCCTAGCCCTGAACGGGTACGGCATCTCTGTCCCCGAGGAGCGGAGAGGGGAGGCGAAGACCCTGCTTCAGACGTGTTACCTCGGCCAGAAGAAAGCGTACGAGGAGAGAATTACTAAGAGAATCAGCGTGCCTGAGGTGAGTAAGTATGCGGCCCGTAACACGGCTAACGTACTCAGCCACATACAGCTCATGAAGGATAAGGAGTACATGGACGCTTTGCACCGTCTGTCAGAGATCATTGAAGAGCCCGAGGAGGATCAGCAGGGTTAATGTCGAGGGACAGTGACCCAGAGCCGCGGAAGGTCGAGTGGAGCACATTCAGGCGGCTCTTCAAGTACATTCTGCCCTACTGGGAGCTGAAGGCCGTGGTGCTGCTGGCGGTCGTGACGACGGTTCTAAGCGTTCTCTCCCCGGCCATCATAGGAGA
>DATKWN010000174.1:0-4566 GCA_035529515.1 Candidatus Krumholzibacteriaceae bacterium
AGGACGCCGGGCATAGGAATGTAGCGGCGATCCATACCCGTAGCGCACATCTTTTATTATCACAGCACCCATTGAGAGACCAGCTTGAGCGCGAAAATAATCGCCTCCATACTCATCGGCGTGATCATAGCGGGAGGAGCCAGCTACTACTACTACACCGAGTACATCATCCCCCAGATAGAGGAGCTGCAGGACGCGGTGGACCAGCTGACCTCCGACTACGAGGGCCTCACCGGCGAGTTCAACGCCCTCACGGACGAGCATGAGGGGCTGAACCAGCAGCTGCAGGGCCTTCAAGACGAGCACACGGAACTCATGGGCGACAACGAGGAGCTGATGAGCTACTACGAGGCGTTGACGGAACAGTACGAGCAACTTCATTCCGAGTACGAGACCCTTCTCAGCGACTACGAGGCCGCCTTCGGAGGGCTCGATATTTCTCCAGAGTCAATACCGGTTCTTGAGAAGCTCTACACTTGGGAGTGGGACGGAGTGGAGAGGAGCATAACCATCACCGTGCCCGAGCAACTGTACACTTTCTACAGCGAGAAGGAGCGTTACCAGACCACGGACTACAGGGGCTACCTTCTCCACCCCATGGACGACCAGTACATCGAGGCTCTCCTATACGAGTTTAACCTGATACAGGTGGATGAGGGGCTGAGCGAGGAAGACAAGACCGATTTAATCATCTCGTTCATCCAGAACATGGATTACACCCTTGACTCGGACTCGAAGGGCCTAACCGAGTACCCGAGGTTCCCAGTGGAGACTCTGGTTGACGGGGGCGGCGACTGCGAGGACACAGGCATCCTGATGGCTTCGCTGCTTGATGTCATTGGGTACAACGTCTCTCTGATCCTCTTGCCGGATCACCTCGCGGTGGGCGTAGAGGTGAACGCCACAGGCGTCCACTGGGTCTACGACAACGTGACATATTACTACCTTGAGACGACGGCCCCAGGCTGGGACGAGGGCGAGGTCCCGCCTGAGCACGACCCGGAGGAGGCGACCATATACCCCGTCGAGGAGATGCCGTTCCTAGCGTACAGCTGGACGGCGACGAGGGAGAACAACAAGGCCACCGTGAAGATAGACTTAACCAGCGAGGGTGCTGTATCAGCCGAGGGTTACCGCGTCTGGCTTGCAGTGGAGGATCAGGACGGCTTCATATGGGCTGAGACGCACAGCAGCTACTTTGACCTAGCCTTCGGCGAGGATACGTCGTTCAAGCTGAAGGTGACCGGACCCCGGTTCGAGAAGCAGAGACTGGTCGTGGGAATCAAGGACCCCGATGGCGAGACGAGCTTCCTGAGCTACTCCGAGTACTACACCACCCGTTAACGTAATTACGCTGCAGGTATCAGTCACCATGATGTGCCTTGTCTAAGCGAATAGGCATACTGGGCGGCATAAGCCACGAGTCCACGGCGAAGTACTACACGCTGCTCCACGAGAAGTACCACGCAAGGCTGGGCGACTACCATTACCCAGAGGCGGTGGTCTTCAGCCTCGACTTCCAGCGGTTCACGGACCACGAGAACACGGACAGGGACGCCTACATAGGGTACATCATGCACGGGGTCAGGGGGCTTGAGAACGCCGGCGCCGAGCTGGTCGTGATGGCGGCCAACTCGCCCCACGCCGTCTACCGTGAGGTCTCGAAGGCGGCGGGGGTGCCCATGATCAGCATCGCCGACGCCACCGCGGAGAAGGCCGCAGAGCTTAGGCTTAACAGGGTTCTCCTCCTCGGCATCAAGTATACCATGCAGTCGACCTTCTACCACGAGAAACTCGGGGAGCACGGCGTCGCGGTGCTGACGCCGGACGAGGAGGAGCAGGACGAGATCAACCGCATCATCTTCGACGAGCTCGTGATCGGCGTCCACAGGGAGGAAAGCAAAAAGAGGCTCCTGGAGATCATGGGGAGCTACCCTGTGGACGGCGTGATCCTGGGGTGCACAGAGCTGCCTCTCATCATAGGCGAGGGAAACACGGAGCTAGCCGTGCTGGACACCGTGGAAATCCACGTCGAGGCCACCCTAGACTACGCTTTGTCTTAGGGGCTGCCCTCGGTCATGTTCAGGCTGAACGTGTGGACTCTCTCGTAGCCGCAGCCCATGGCCACATGCATCTCCCCTGTCGACGTCTCGTAGACTATGGACCAAATGGTGCTCGTCTGTGAAGCCTCGCGTAGCATATCCATGGCTTCACCCGCCGACACCGCGCCGTTGGACGCTTCGAGTCCCCGGTGGACTGCCCTGTACCTCCAGCACGGAGCGTCTGGACCAGTCTGGGAGCCCTGGATGACGAAGTTGGTCATCACCTGGTACGGCGTCTCCTCCCTGATCACATGCATCTCGCCTCGGATGTACTCGACGACCACCGACTCGCCTGACCTGTCGGTTATCATGTAGTGGATGGGCGGTGTAGTCATCTCGACGTTGTACTCTGTGAGGAGCGTGAGAGCCTCGTCGACGTCCTCAGCGTAGTCTAGGAGCAGCCTGATGGACTGAATCTCGCCTATGGTCGTCTTTCCATCGGATTCAGGAGCCTGGGCTTCAGGGATGGCCGCCATGCTCACCACTAGCCCTTTCTCGTTCATGCCGTCGAAGGGCAGGTATGGGGCCGTGAGGAGGCTGCCCAGGTCGTCTTCCTGTGGTAGGCTGCCCATGCTGTAACCGAAGTAGCCCAGGTCAACCATGGAGACGCTGGCGTAGCCGTCGGGCGGGTTCGTGTAGAGGAGCAGCGCCGGGTTGCTCGGGAAGTCGAAGTTCCTTTCCATCAACGTCATGCCTCCGCCGGAGGCCGTGAAAACTGTGCACCCCGGCCTATAGAAGCCTCCCGTGAGGGTCGTCTCACCCGTTGCGAGGTACTCGCTGAAACCATAGTCGCCGTTGTAGTGGACCACGTAAAGTGGATAGTCGTCCACCTTCCTGAAGCCGGTGAAGACAGGCTCAACGTTCTGCGGCTCCGTGATCTCCGGCGGCTGGCCCCACTCGATCGTGGAGGCCGCGACAAGCAGTAATGCGAGGGCTAGGAGATGGAACGTGTACCTGGTCGGCTTCAAGGGTTACCCCGAATAGGTTTCTGTGAGGCCTATTATGAAAATGTGGTGGCATACGCCTAGAACAGCCTGTACATACTCACAGTATATATCGCGGGAAACGCATCTTCGTATGAAATGGAGTTCTACGAGGTAATCAAAACACGGAGGAGCATCAGGTCTTACAAGGCAGACCCTGTCCCCGAGGAGTCTCTGAGGCGGGTGCTTGAGGCGGCGAGGATCGCGCCCAGCGGCAGCAACAGGCAGCTCTGGAAGTTCTACGTGGTAAAGAACCCCGAGAAGAGGAAGGAAGTAGCCCAGGCCTGCGGGGGCCAGACATGGATAGGCCAGGCTCCGATAGTGATCGTGGCCACAGGGTGGAAGGTGTCTTTCAGCAGGGGCGGCTACATGGGGGAGATGTCGTTCATCATGGACGTGAGCATCGCGTTCACGCAGCTGATACTTGCGGCGCGAGCCGAGGGGCTGGGCACCTGCTGGATCGGGGACTTTCAGAACACAGAGGTGAAGAAGGCTCTAGGGCTCCCTGGCGACGAGAACGTGGTAGCCGTGACGCCCCTCGGCTACCCGGACAAGGGAGTCTTCACCGAGAACACATCAAGGAAGCCCCTGGAAGAGATAGTCGAGGAAGTCTAGTGGAAATGCCCCGGACACGGCTAGCCGTCTTCGACATGGCGGGTACCACCGTGGACGACCTCGTCGACGGCGTCCCTCTTGTGCTGAAGAGCTACGGCGACGCCTTCGAGGCCCACGGCGTCTATGTACCCATGGAGGTCCTCAACGAGCAGCGGGGCAGGGACAAGTGGACCGTCATCAGCGAACTGGGCGGCGACAAGTCCCCCGAGATATACGAGGACTTTCTGGGGGTACTCAACGCGAACACGGGGCGGGTGAAGGAGGTGGAGGGGGCGTCAGAGACCTTCAGATTCCTGAAGGAGCGCGGCGTAGTCGTCTACGCTTCCACAGGTTTCCCCGAGGAGGTCGCTGAGGCCATAGTAGAGCACCTCGGCTGGCTCAGGGACGGACTGATAGACGGCTGGGTGTGCAGCGAGCAGGTCGGCGCATCCAGGCCCGACCCCGCCATGATCCTGCACGTCATGAGGATGCACGGGGTAACCGATCCCGGCGAGGTGCTGAAGGTGGACGACACAGCGAAGGGTATAGAGGAGGGCTTGAACGCCGGCGTCCACACGGTGGGGGTGCTAACGGGCACCCAGAGTATACAGCGGCTCGACTCGGCCGGCCCCCACAGCATCCTCCGGAGCGTCGCGGAGCTCCCCGGCTACCTATCCAGGAAGGGGCTGGTCTAGGGGCTTAGCCTCCGGCGTCTTCAGCCAGAGCCACGCCATAATTATCGGTGGCACGATGAGCACAAGCTCCAGCAAGAACGGCATCTGGTGGCTCACGTTGTCGTAGAGCCAGCCCCCCATCAGCTGTCCCAGAGCCGCCGCTATCATGGCGAAGAAGCCTCTGGAGCCGTTCACCTTTCCGCGGTGCTCCTG
>DATKWN010000175.1:0-2938 GCA_035529515.1 Candidatus Krumholzibacteriaceae bacterium
TGGACGTGGGCGTCAAGAGCATCGCCAGCAGCAACGCCGTGTTCCACAAGCCCTACGCGTTCCTGGACGCGGTGAGGCCGGGGCTCATGCTCCTGGGTCTGTACCCAGAGGAGGAGGACAGGGGCCACGGCGTAGAGCTCAGGCAGTCCATGTGCTTCAAGGCGCGGATAGAGCACGTCAAGTGGGTCGAGGAGGGAGAGGCCCTCACCTACAGCCGCAGGTTCGTAGCCCCTAAAAGGATGAGGGTCGGCACAGTCCACATAGGGTACAGCGACGGCTACCCCCGGGGCCTCACCAAGAAGGGAAAGGTCAAGGTAGGCAACGAGATCAGGGCGGTTCTCGGCACGGTCTCGGTGAACCACTTCCTCGTGGACCTGACAGAAACAGACTATGAGCCCGGCGACGTAGTCGAGGCGATAAGCAGGGAGGGAGAGAACGACGCATCCAGTCTCTCAGCGCTGGCGGGCATCATGACTTACAGCCTCGCCAACCACCTGAGCCCCCTGCTGCCCAGGGTCTACCTGAGAGGCGGTGAGCCGGCGGCCCTCAGCGAGCCCAGGCTCGTCGAGAAGTAGCCCTACCTGAAGGAGGGCATGACCTCCTCGGCGAAGGCCTCCATCCCGGAGACCAAGTCTCCTCTCTTCTTGACGACGAAGTTAAACATGAAGTGGTTCACACCCGCGTCAAGGTAGCTCTCGACACCCTTGATGATGTCCCCGGGGGCTCCTATGAGGCTCCACCGGGACTCCTCGCCGAACTCCACCAGCTTCTTACCCTCGCTGAGGCTCCTCATATGAGCCTCGGCTGGGCTGTCAAAGTACCGTCCAAGAGCCTCCTCACGTGTCGCCCCTTGGCAGACGGTGATCTCCTTGACGACGTCGATGTCTGAGAGGCTTCTTCCCTGCTCCTTCAGGAACCCTTCGAGTCTGGGCAATGCTTCCCTGAACTGGTCCGGGTAGAGCCCGGGTATCCATCCCTGGCAGTTCTCCGCGAGGTACCTGAGAACCCTGTCGGTTGTCAGGTGGCGTCCGAGGTACACGGGGAACGGCTTCTGCACGGGCCTCGGGTAGAACTGTACCCCCTCGAACTCGACGTATTTTCCCTTGTAGGTGGCGGGGTCCTCGTTGAACAGGACGCGCATCGCTTCGACTCCTTCAATCATCCTTCCGAGGCGGTGCCCGACTCCGAGGGCGCTGGACTCCTCCGTGTAAGCGCCGGTTCCCACCCCGAGAAGCACCCTGCCCCCTGAAAGGGCGTCGAGGGTGGCAAGCTGCTTAGCGCATACCACGAGACTGGGTGTCCTCCACGGCAGCACGAATATACCCGTCGCCAGCTTCACCCTCCTCGTGGCTGACGAGACCGCAGCCATCGCAACAATGGGCTCAAAGAACGCCGGCTTGGGCCTCACGTGGCTGACGTAGTCCTGAACCGTCATGTGATCGTTACCCCAAACCGAGTCAAAGCCCAGCTCCTCGGCTTTAACAGCCGCCTCGACGATGGTCTCCCTTGAAGCGAACCCCGCGGGAACCATCAACCCCTCCCTCCCCGTAGGGAGCGAAACGCCGAACAACACCAATACCCCTTCACCGATCCGCAGCGGCACCTGATCATGCTCCACCAGCCTTTTAACGGTAACCAGCCACCGGAGGAGGAACTTAAGACCACACGCACCCACCATTAACCATGGTTAGGTACGGGACTCAGCTCTCGCTGGACCCCGGCTGGGGCGAGATACATAAGGCAGGCGGCTACGCCTCCACCCTCGAAAGCCTCGGGTACAGCTGCATCTGGTGCCCCGACGAACGCTTCGAGAGAAGCCCCTACACGCTCCTATCCATGGCCGCCCTCCACACCGAGACCGCGCAGCTGGGCGTCTCCGTCACCAACCCCTACACAAGGCACCCCTTAATCACCGGAGCCGCAGCCGCCACCCTCAACGAGCTTTCAGCCGGAAGAGCAGTCCTCGGGCTGGGGGCGGGCGCCTCAACCCTATTCGAGAGACACGGCGTCGAGCGTCCAAGCCCGCCCCTGACGGCGATACGTGAAGCCGTCCAGATGCTCCAGCCCTTCCTACGTGGCGAGAAGGTAGACTACAAGGGAGGCGTCCAAGGCGCAGGAAGCCCCTACATGGACTTCGAGTCCCGACCTGTTCCCATCTACATAGCCGCGAGGGGCCCGAGGCTCCTCAGGCTAGCAGGGGAGGTGGCGGACGGCGTCATCATCGGTAGCCTCGCCTCAGAGCAGGGACTCGGCTACGCGCTGGAAAACATTGCCATGGGGCTTGAGAGGTCCGGGCGAAGCCGCAGGGACATCGAGGTCGTTTTCTGGGCCTACACGTCTATCAACGATGACCCTGAGCAGGCGCGGAGCACAGTGAAGCAGCTCGTAGTATCCTCCATGTGGAGCAGCAGAAGGATCATCGACAGGCTCGGAGTCGACGCGACCAAGTGGAGACCGATAGAGCAAGCCATGGTTCAGGGGTTCAAGCATGGTCAACCCGCACCCAGGGTCTACGAGGACGCCGCGTCCATGCTAAGCCCGGAGACCATCGACGCGTGGTCCGTCACCGGCTCCGCGGACACAGTTGCACGCAGAGCCCGGGAGATCACCCGGAGAGGCGTGGACCAGTTCGCCGTGCTCGCACTGGGGTGCTCCATGATGGACAGGATGGAGACCCAGAGAGCCTTCGCCAATGCGGCAGGTTTAGGGTGCTCCAAAGCGATATAATGGCAGCGGACGACTCTTTACCCTGACCCCGATGCTGCTGAACAGGGATAGAGCCGAGAGACTCATGGCTGAAAACGACTTACTGGCTCTGGTCGCCTCGTCCCCAGCCAACGTATTCTACTCAACCGACTGCAGCCCCTACGGTGACAGCCTCGCAGTGATACCGCTTGAACGTGGAACCGAGCCCCTCATGGTAACCTCCATCGCAGGC
>DATKWN010000176.1:0-7920 GCA_035529515.1 Candidatus Krumholzibacteriaceae bacterium
AGCACACTGTAGGTAAATATTATATACATTGTATATACAGTAAGATGGGGCTCCGTTGAAGTCCATGAGCCGGACGCGGAGCCTTCTAAGGAAGGAAGAAACATGGGAAAGTTCGCGTACTACATAGTGTATGGAAACATATCCCCCAAGGAAGGCGTGGCGATAGAGGAGAGCTTCAAGAAAGTCGAGAAAGTGCTGAAGAAATATGGTTTGGAGCTGGCGTTTTGGGGTCACCCGTGGGGAACCACGGAGGACACGGTCTACGTCATCAAGGGAGACATCGACAAGTACGAGGCACTGGTGTGAAGGAGGGCTACTCCGAGGCAACGTCCATCGTCACCAACCAGAAGACCCACATAGTGTACGTCAGGTGAGGCCCCCGCCCTCATCGAAAACGTGAAACAGGTGCTGGTCGTTTCATACGCCTAACCACACTTTTTCTATCCATGGCGACAGCTTCACTGCACCGATCATAGATTGTATCATGTCAGAGCGTGGTTTATGGTCGGTCTTTCAACATTAACCCGAGGTAAGCTCTAAGTGGTGAAAACCTTATTCAGACGCCCCCGAAAGACACTACGTGAGTGACATGACCCTAGACCAGTACGAGTACGGGGTCTGCGGCGTCTACTGCGGTCAGTGCCCCAGCGGGAACGGCAGGGTACGGTACGCCGCCGGCGAGCTAAAACGCCTCGTCGACACCACCCGCTACGGCTGGGTCGAGGAAGTCGTCGAGAGCTTCAGCTTCAAAGAGTTCAGGAAGGGTCTCGAGTGGTTCAGCCAGGCACAGTGCCGGGGCTGCCGCAGCGGAGACGGCGCCCCATGCCAGAACAGGGGGTGCGCCGAAGAGAAGGGCCTCCAGAGCTGCCTGGAGTGCGGCGACTACATCACCTGCAGCCACACAGAATACATGAGGGAAACCTACCCGTTCGTAGCAGACAACCACCAACGCGTCAAGCAGGTAGGCCTAGAGAAGCACCTCGAAGAGGAGGAGCAGCGGGCCAGAGCCGGCGTGGACCTCATAGGACACCTCGAGCGAAGATACTGCAAGACGGTGAAGCTAGAAGACTGAGAGTCACGCGACCGATTTAAGCTCGTCCAGCCTGGCCCTCACCAGCGCCAGCATCTCCCCCCGCAGCTTCTCGCCGTGCAGCTCCCTGTTCAGCCTCCCGAACCGCCGCGCCAGCTCCTCGTCCCCAACGGTGCCTCTGATCCACTTCTCGAACTCCCGCCTCTTGAAGTGGTAGTTCACCGCCCGCACGTCCACCGCCTTCAGCTTCTCCGCCAGATCCGCCAACCCCGTCACCGTCCGCCCCGTGAACTCCCCCGGAGACTTGTACAGCATCAGCCCCTCGTTCTTGGGCACCTGCCTCAGCAGCCTCGTCGCCGTCGCCTTATCCACAGCCGGCTTCTTCGCCGCCACCTTCTTACTCACAGAATCACCTGATCGACGTGAAGCAGCCAAGAATAAAAACCGTTCACCTATATACCCAAGTTAAATCCACCGCCAACCAAGTACAGGCGATGCTCAGCCTACAAGAGAAGATAGGGCAGATGCTCGTCACAGGCTTCCACGGTCACACGCCCCCAGACCACATACTCAACTGGCTCCGCCAAGGCAGGATAGGCGGCGTCATACTCTTCGCCCGCAACATAGACACCCCTGAGCAGGTCGCCGAGCTAACCAAGGCACTCCGCGAGGCGGCTAGGCGCCCCATCCTCGTCGCCATCGACCAGGAGGGCGGGGTAGTCGCCCGGCTCCGCGGCGGCTTCACCGAGAGCCCCGGAGCCATGGCCCTCGGCGCCGCCGACGACCCCAGGCTCACCGAGGAGGTCTCCGCGGTCCTCGCCGCCGAGATGCGGGCTCTGGGCGTCAACTGGAACCTGGCCCCGGCCATCGACCTCACCCACAACATCCACAACCCCAGCGTCGGCGTCCGCAGCCTAGGCTCAGACCCGGATCACGTCAAACGGCACGCGTTGGCGCAGGTCCGTGGCTTCCAGGGCGCCGGCGTAGCCGCCACCGCCAAACACTTCCCCGGCAAGGCCAACACGCCGGTGGACCCCCACGTGGGGCTCCCGGTCATCGAGAGCCCCCTCGACGACATGTGGGACACCGACCTCGTCCCCTTCCGCGCCGTAAGCGACGCCGGCGTCGCGGCGGTGATGATCACCCACGTCCAGTTCAAGGCCCTGGAGCCCGAGTACCCCAGCACCCTCAGCCCAGCCATCATCCAGGGCCTCCTCCGCCGCGACATCGGCTACACTGGCCTCGTCACCACAGACTGCATGGAGATGAAGGCCGTGACCGACGCCTACGGCCCCGGCGAGTCCGCCGTCCTCGCAGCCAAGGCCGGCGCCAACGTGGTCCTCTTCAGCCACACCCGGGAACACCAGGAGGCCGCCTACGACGCCCTGCTGGACGCCGCCCGCAGCGGACGCCTACCAATGGAGCAGATAGACTGCTCCGTCGACCGCATCACCGAGATGAAGAAACGGTTCGCCGCCGACAAGCGGCTGCCCCTCACCGTCATCCAGCGGCCCAGGCACCTGGAAACCATGGAGAGAGCGGCAAGAGCCGGAGCAGTGCTCCTGAGGGACGCACCAGGCCTGCTGCCGCTCGGGCCCGAGACCCGGGTCGCGGTGATCGAGTTCGCCTCAAGCCTCGAAAAAGTGGGCCATGAGCTGGGGATGGAGGCGGCTTTCACAGCCCTGCTGAGAGACAGGTTCCACAGCCTGGAAGCCGCCCTGATGGACCCGTCCGCGCCCACCGGGGGGCAGCTGGAGCACGCCGAGAGGCTCGCCGAAGACGCAGACGCCCTGGTCTTGGCTACTCGGAACGCCCACCTGTACCCGGCTCAACTCGACGCGGCCCGGAGGCTGATCGCCGCAGGGAAGCCCTGCGTCCTGGTCTGCCTGCGAAACCCCTATGATGCGGGAGCCCTAGAGGTCGGCTCCGTGCTCCTCACCCTCGGGGACGCCGCGCCCTCCCTCGAAGCCGCCGTCGAGGCGCTTGTCGGCGGATATGTGCCGGCGGGTAGGCTGCGTGTCCCGCTCACGATGAGCTGAGACCCAAGGCGACTCGGAGAAGACGCCCCCGGACAGCCTCAGGCGCAGGAACAGGAAGACGAGCATCAGCATGGAGAGAAGCACAGCCTCGAGATAGGCTAGGGGGAAGAATATGATCTCGAGGATGCTTCCCTTGTAAAGTATTATGGCTCTACGGAACGCATGGACGGACGCCACCCCGAGCAACGCGCCGGCGCTGCTGCCTCCCCCGATGATTATCATGAGCAGAGGCCATAGGCTCCATTTGAGGTTCGAGAAGCCGCTCTGTATCACGAACAAGCGGTAGAAGGAATACAGGGCCCCGGAGAGAGCCATCAAGCCTGAGCCGATCATCACCGCCGTCTCCCTGACCCTCACCACGTCCTTGCCGAGGCTGGCGGCCGCCACCTCGTCGTCCCTCACGGCCTCCATGAGCATCCCCAAGGGAGAGCCCCCCACATACCTCAGAGCCAGGAACACGCCCAGCAACGTCAAGAAGACCAGAGCCAGCACCGCGAAAGACTTATCGCCACGATAGAACGCCAGAAAATCCGGGACGTAGACTCCCAAGCTGCCGCCGCTGAGCGGGACCACGACCCTCCCGAGGAACGCGGCTAGATCTGTCAACGTCAACGTGGCAATCATGATATACACTGGGCCGAGCCTGATGGCGGGCTTCGAGATCAGCCATCCCGACGCGGCTCCGAGGGCAACGGAGGCAGCTAATATGAACGCTATGAAACCGAGGCAGAGAAGCGGCCTAGACCCGAGGAACTCGTTCACCAGACCCACGTTCTGCTCATTGTTGTAGACCCAGTCGCTGTCAGACGCGTACGGCAGAAGCTCGACCCCGGCGGCGCCGGCGGCGGCGAAGGCGAGACGGGTGGCGACCGCGCTGACCGTTAACCCTCCCGCCATGACGGGCACGGAGCACCCGAGAAACGGCACACCCGCCCTTCTGTACATGAAGCCCAGGGACAGCGCCACGATGGACACAAAACCGAAGTATATAGCTGTGTCAACCATGAAACGGGTCTGCTCGGCGAGACCAGCTAAAGCACCTATTACAGACATCACCACATCCACCCAGGCTCAATCATTAGATAGATGTAAATATATCATAACTCTTTCTGAGGGCATAACTAAGAAAAAAGGTAGGAGGTGTTAATCCTGGAACGCGGGGGGCGTCGGAATCTTCTTCCACTCGCGTATGAACTCGACGACGAACTCGACCCGCTCCTCGAACCGCCTCCCGTACTCCTCGGGGTCGGCGTCCCTCGGGCTCCCCAGCCCATAGACGCCGTCCGCGCTGAAGTCGTCGGTGTCCGGCTGGCTGCACGCCCCCCAGACCTGGCTGACGACCTCGTAGTCGTCCCTGTCGGGGTCAAGGAACCCCCGGAGCTTCGGGTCCACGTCCAGCGAAGGCGTCCAGTCCTCCGGCACCCTGTCCACCTCCACCAGCTCAGGGAACATGTATAGGGCTGCACCTGTCTCGTTGATGCCGCTGTGTACGTCCCAGAGTCGCTTCTGCCTGTCCGCGAAGACCCTCGCCAGATCGGTGCCGCCTGGGCCGCTAGGCGCCGCCACCATTACCCCGTACTCCCGCTTGGCCAGCTGCACCACGAGGTTCATTATGTTCCTGTTGCCGCCGTGCCCGTTCATGATCACGAACCGCTTCACGCCGTGGTACGTGAGGCTCCCGATGGTGTCCATCAACACGCTCATCAGGGTATCCCAGCTGAACGTCACGGTGCCCTTGAACCCAAGGTGGTGGGGGCTGAACCCCGGCCAGCAGGGGTGCACCGCCACGCTGTTGGTTCGCTTCGCCACCTCGTGGATGTACCGCTTCACAGCCATGGAGTCCATCCCCAGAGGCAGGTGGGGCCCGTGCTGCTCGATGGAGCCGATGCCTATGACCACGACGGGGTGCTCCTCGTGTTCAAGCCAGTCCTCGAACGCCGGCCTCGTCAGCTCGGTGATCCAGAACTTGGATAGCTTACCTTTCTCGCTCATATCGACCGATAAAAAATGGGCTGCGGATGGTTAAGAAACCTCTTACGATGAGTTTAAACAAATACACATCAACCAAACTACATATGACGCAGCTGATAGTCGCGCTTATCGCCGTGATCATCACACTGGCCCTCATACACCTCACCAAGAGAGCCACGTCAACCAAGATACGGACATTCCAAGCCACGGTGTCCGACAAGCGCAAGGAGACCAACATCATCTACGTGGGGTTCTTCATGTCCACCGTCAAGCACATCTTAATAACCGACAGGGGGCTCCAGGCGGTGGCCGCCAAGGAGGCCTACGAGGCGGCCGAAGTAGGCGACACGGTGACTGTGGCCGAGTACAGCGACGGCGCCTACAGAGTGGATCAGTGACAAATAAAACTTAATAGACGTCGCTACGGGGGCAAGCCAGCTAAATGGATCCCGCCACTGCGTTGGAAGAGTACCCCCCCAATGGAAGCGATACGCTGGAAAGCAGGCTCGCCGCCCTACACAGAAACGCGACGGAGCTGGCTCTAGCGGGCAGCCTAGACCAGGTATACGAGATCACCCTGGACACCATCGAAAAGGTGCTGGGCTTCATGTTCGCGGGCATAGCGGTGAAAGACGGGAACAGGGTCATCTACCTCAAGACCCGGAACTCGGAGATGCCTGAGGAATGGGAGATCCCCCTGGACGCCAAGAGCGTAATCATCCGCACCTTCAAGACAGGCGAGCCCCAGCTGGTCGCAGACACCAGCAAAGACCCCGACTACCTGGGACCCCCGGAGGATTACGGGCTCCTCAGAGGCCAGTCGGAGGTAACCACACCAATATTCGTGGGAAAAGAGGTAGCCGCCGTCATCAACATCGAGAGCCCGAACCTCAACGAGTTCACAGAGAGAGACGTCATGCTCCTCAAGATCCTCGCCCAGCACATATCGTCCGCGTTGATTAGACTGAACGAGGCCGAGAGAAGGAAAATATTCGAGGAGAGGCTCAGCGCCCTCCACAGCCACGCCGTGGAGCTTAACACTGCGAAGACCCTCCAAGACATCTATGAATGCACGATAAAAGCGATGGTGGAGACCTTCAACTACGAGAGAGTGGACATTTTAAGGGTCCAGGGCGGTAAACTTGTGCAGGTAGCCAAGTACGGGGGAATCCCCGCCGGCGTGGAGCTGCCTCTCGACGGGAAAGGGGTGACGATCCGAGCCGTCAAAGAGAAGAGAACCATCCTCGTGAACGACGTAGAGCAGAGCCAAGACTATGTCTTCGTGGTAAACCCCGAGACGAGGCAGCCATACTACGAGTACGCGCTGTCTAAGGCCGAGCTCGCGTCCCCGATAATCATCGACGGAGAGGCAGTCGGGGTCCTCAACATAGAGAGCACCGAGAAAGACGCGTTCACGGAGCTAGACAGGCAGCAGCTGGAGATACTGGCCAACCACGTGGCCACGGCGATAGACCGAGTAGCCAACCTCGGGGAGGTCCAGAGACTGAGCCAGGAGCAGAACAGTAATCTCATGGAGGGGTTCAGAAGGGTCTCCAGCATGGCCAGGCATGATCTGCGCGGACCGCTGAGCAACATCGGCATCGCGGCCCACATCCTGAGGCAGAACCCAGACGAATCTGAAATGTTCAGAATCATCGAGAGTAACCTGAAGCATGCGGACAACATTCTGGACGACTGGAAGGAGCTCACGTTGAGGGAAAAGATCACGAGATTAAAAATAAACGTGAGAGCCCTCGCGGAGGAGGTGCTCAGGAGCATGATCATCCCCGACAACGTCGAGACAGATGTCGACGTCCCAGATGACTTGGTGCATTTGCTTGATATGAGAGGCATGTCGAGGGTCCTAACCAACCTGTTCACGAACTCATTGGATGCCATGCCACAGGGAGGTAGACTAGGGATACGTGCATACGGTGACGACGGTGGGCTCGTCATCGAGGTATCGGACACCGGGATAGGGATACCTGAGGAACACAGGGAGAAGATGTTCACGCCCTTCTTCACGACGAAGGCCACGGGCGTCGGGCTCGGCCTCGCCTACGTCAAGGACACCGTCGAGGCCCACGGCGGCACTGTGAGGTACACGGCTACACCCGGCGAGGGAACCACCTTCATGATAAGAATCCCTAGCGAATAGCGGAACCCCCAACTCTCCCGGAGGCGTTAACCCAGTCTGTACGAGCCGGCGCTATACTCGAAGACCGTGACATCGTCGCCATACTAGAGCAGCCTGTAGACGGGTTGGCTGTCACCCTAGCTTGATCTCGTCTTCGTCGAAGAGGAAGACCTCCTCAACCGGCTCGCCGAAGGCCGTGGCGATCCGCATCGCCATCAGCAGCGAGGGGTTGTACTCGCCGTTCTCGACGAAGCTGATGGTCTCACGCCTAACCCCCACGAGCTTGGCTAGATCCGCCTGGGTGTAACCCAAGCGGGCCCTGAGCTCCTTTATGCGGGTGTTCATCTCTTCACGCTCTTCGCCATCGTGAACCGTGCCACGAAGTATACGGCCAGCTGAGCCGTCAAGCCGAGCAGCACCACGGGCGGCGACCCGATCTTGGGCCAGGGCATCCAGTTCTCTGCGGCGAACTCGTACCAGAGCAGCGCGAGCCAGACGTAGTTGCCTAGCATGAAGGCGGCCCTGCCGGCCTTGCCCTCCAGGAGCATTGTCCGCTCGTCGGTGACGGCGAACCCCTGGAGCCTATCCTCCCTCTTCACCAGCATGCGGTCGACCATGAAGCCCCCTATGGCTATGATGACCGCGACGTTGGCTGCGCTGAGGAGCCCGAAGGTGTCTGCGCCGAAGACCCGGAGGGCCGCGGCGGCTCCTGCCAATGCCACTACTACGGTTGCTATGTGTGT
>DATKWN010000177.1:0-2345 GCA_035529515.1 Candidatus Krumholzibacteriaceae bacterium
GCAGGACGGCTCGATGAGCTTCACGGTGGACGGCGAGAAGGTGGACTGGGGATGGCTCATGCGTAACCCCGGCTGGGAGTGGGTGAAGGAGGAGGGCCGCTGGGACCAGATCCGCTCCCAGGACAGGTGGTTCAGGGACGACCACGGCTTCACCGACCTCTTCGAGGAGCGTGGAGCCGAGTACGTCAACGTGACCGAGGAGATATGGAGGGGGAACACGGTGGAGAGCCGCAGAGTGAAGAAACGGTTCGAGGAACGGTACCCCACCGCGTTTACCGAGGAGATCTACGGCTTCATGCCTAGGCGCCTCGCAGCCCACATGGGGTTCCCCATGGTCAGCCTGGGCCGCGTCAAGGGCTACAGGGGAGAGTACCCCAGCCTCTCGCTTAAGAACATGTTCGGCCTCATCCCGGACCCGTTGAGGGCGTGGTGGCACGGCCCCGACAACGCCAGACTGGACACGAGCATCATAGACATCACCAAGCTCTACGCCTCTTACTTCAACCTATACGGGATCAACGAGGCCGTGAAGACCCTCGTCGCCACGGACCCAGAGGGAGAGGTCAAGGTGCCTTGGGGCAGGTACAGCGTGAAGCCAGGCCACGGGCTGGTGGCCCACGGCCCCAACCTCCTGGAGCTGGACGCCGTCACCTGCGGCCTCATAGACGTGGACCCCGGGAAGGTGGGCTACCTCCAGAAGGGCGGAGAGGTGTTCACCAAGTACAGCGTCGAGGACGTGGAGAAGGCTGAGGCGCTGCGTCGTCATTACCTGCAGCCGTAGCCTATGGACTTTAACAAAAAACCAAAGAAAATTACGTAATCTATAAAAAACCCTGCGGGTTATGGTTGCTAATTCGGAGAGCCCAGCATGGAGCAGCTGATCCACAACGGCGTCATGGTCCCGTCGAGGTACGAGGCCCAGGGATTATCGGTGAAGATCAAGGGGAAGGAGCACAGGCTGACCCCGGAGCAGGAGGAGCGGGCGGTGGCGTGGGCCAAGAAGATAGGCACCCCATACGTCGAGGACCCCGTCTTCGCCGAGAACTTCCACGAGGACTTCAGCATGCTCCTGAGGTTCAAGGTGCTTCCCGGCGACGTGGACTACACAGACATATACCGTATTGTCGAGGCGGAGCGGGAGTACAAGAAGAACCTCGGCAATGAGGAGAAGAAGCGGCTCGCCGAGGAGCGTAAGACCGTCCGGGAGGCAAACAAGGAGAGGTACGGCTACGCGTTCATCGACGGGGAGCGCTGCGAGCTGGGCAACTACATGGTGGAGCCCAGCAGCATCTTCATGGGCCGCGGCGAGCACCCCTATCGCGGCAGGTGGAAGGAGGGGCCCCGCCACGAGGATGTGGAGCTAAACCTGAGCCCCGACGCGCCCAGGCCGCCGGGTGATTGGATGGACATCCTCTGGGACCCGGAGAGCATGTGGATCGCCCGGTGGAAGGACAGGCTCACCGACAAGATGAAGTACGTGTGGCCCCACGACAGCAGCCCCATCAAGCAGAAGAAGGACATCGAGAAGTACGACAAGGCCGTCGAGCTCAGGGAGAACCTGGACAGGGTCAAAAGGTTCATAGCGGAGAACCTCACCAGCGAGGACGTGAGGCGCCGCAAGACGGCCACCGTCTGCTACCTCATAGACGAGCTCAAGTTCAGGGTAGGCGACGAGAAGGACGAGGATGAAGCCGATACGGTTGGAGCGTCAACTCTTCGAACCGATCACATCACTTTTAATACGGACGGAACGGTCACTTTCGACTTCCTAGGCAAGGACAGCGTCCCTCTGAAACTCACTGATGAACTAGATGCACAGGTTGTGGAGAATCTACAGGAGTTCGCTGAAGAGGAGATCATTCGGAGCAAGATATTAGAAGAGCTAGTAGAGCCTCAGACTTTAAGAGAGTTGGAGGCGAAAATAGGCATCAAGGAGGATACCTTAATGATGCATATTTCTGCTCTTCGCCAGCGTGGCTGGGTTATTGAAGTCGAGGCGAAGAACGATGACTCTCTCTACTCCAAATCCCCTGAACCCGGTACACCTACACTCTTCGACGAGGTGAACAGCAGCGTGGTGAGCCAGTTCCTCGACGAGGTAATGGAGGGCATCAGCGCCAAGGTGTTCAGGACCTGCTACGCGACGGAGGCCGTGGAGTCCAGGCTCAAGGAGCTGCCCGTCGAGAGGGACGCCCCCGACTACAGGAAGAAGCACGTGGCTACCCTCGCCAACCTGGAGGCGGCCATCACATGCAACCACAAACGCACCATACCCAAGACCTGGGAGCAGAGCCTCACGCGGCAGAAGGAGAGGCTGGCGGCCCGCAAGCAGAGGGCCAGGGAGA
>DATKWN010000178.1:0-4547 GCA_035529515.1 Candidatus Krumholzibacteriaceae bacterium
AGACGTGGGCTTACTTTATCAATCGATATCGAAGCTGGTTAATCATAGAAGTAAAGGTCGTATTGTTCGCAAAGAGAATAGAGCACTATGGTTTTTCGAGTTTCCAGAAATGATAATAGAAAAATATCTGCGCGCACGCGCAGGCTGATTAAATAATTCAGTGTTTATTTGGGAGTCCTGTTCCTAACATTTTGAGGAAGATGAAGGAAACAGGTTCTCCCAAACTCTTATTCGAGAACATGGATTTAACCCCGATCCAACACATCCTCTGGAAAAACCTCCACCAGACAGGACCAGGCAGACCAGTCCAGTATAACCCAGTCTGGGACCTCCGAGCCCTAATGATAAGGCAGCTCCTCCAGATCCCGTACATCAAGGACCTAGTAAAGAGGCTTAGAAGAGACAGCTACCTCCGAGAGGCCTGCGGGTACAGGGACAAGACGCCCACTGAGGCCCATTTCACACAGATGAAGAAACGAGTAGGAGCAGAAGGATTCAGAATCATCGAGGCTTGGATGCGCAGGGAAGCCCTCAGACATAGATCCTCACAGCCACTCTCATCCACTGGACTCATCCAAGCCGCCTGCGTGGACGGCACAGACCTCCAAGCATGGAGCAGCAGAGACCCCCACGACACAAGACGCGGCCTCGGCGACCCGGATGCACGAGTGGGCAGAGGCAAGAAGGGCTTCATGCTGGGATACCAGAGCCTTTTCCTCGTCGACATCGAGGGCTTCCCCCTCGGCCACGTGGAAGCATCACTGAACATGAACGAGAAGCAGCTCGTAGGCTCTCTCCTAGACAAGGTGCTGGGTGACTCCATCGAGGTGGAGCTGCTTGCAGGGGACAGCCAGTTCGAGTCACGAGAGGTCTTCGGGCTCTTGGAGTCGAACAAGATGGAGCATGTTATTCCCTGGAGGCGATTGAAGCATCGGGTGAACCCCGCCGAGGTGCTGTCGGTTAAGGCTAGGATCGATGTTGAGGGCCCTGAGTATCTCAGGTGCGTCTATCACAGGCTCAGGGCTCCTACCGAGGGTCTCATCGGCAGGGTTAAGAGCAGGCTGGGTTTCAGGCGGCTCACCTGGCAGGGCGTGGATAACGTTTGCATCCATGTATGTTTGGTCCTTATGGTTGCCTACGCTGTGTGTATCGCTGCTCATCGCCTGGGTAGGCCTGAGCTGGGGCAGAGCGTCGCCTACTTTGCTTAGAATAGGTGAGGATGGGTGGGGTAGAGTTAGAGGATGCTGTTCATGTGTTCCATGTTAAACGGGGTTCTTTTGATTCTGTGCTCTGTTTTCAGCTGTTTGAGTTGTGGAAGAGAAACGGGTCCTCTTGCCACCCATAAAACAAGTGTAAAGACTGGGTAAAAACACCCTTCTAAACCAATTATTTAATCCGCCTGCGCGCGCCAGAGTTAGCTTAAAATAATAAAACGAGGATTAAAACCATTTTTCAGCAATTATTGAATCCACCTGCGCGGGGTCTTTTAGTCTGATAAATGTTGAGTAGTTAACCCTAAATCCCTTGCCTGATACGCTTAGCTTATGGGTTCTGGCATCAGCGATGAACAGCTGCTCGACCTGTACAGGGTCATGATTAGGATCAGGGCCTTCGAGAACGGCGTCAGGCGGCTCATCAGCGAGGGAAGGTGTGGCCACGTCAGCTTCAGCACGGGTGGGGAGGCCGTCGCCGCCGGCGTCAGCGCCCACCTAACGGCCGAGGATCAGATCGGCAGCACCCACAGGCCCCTGGGCCACCTCGTGGCAAAGGGCGGCGACCTCAGCCGGATGATGGCCGAGATAATGGCCAAGAGCACAGGCACCAACAGGGGCAAGGGCGGCCCATACCACATCTTCGACAAATCCGTAGGGGCTCTGGGCGCCAACGGCATCGTCGGCAGCAGCGTCCCCATGTGCGCAGGCTACGCCCTCGCCAACCAGCTCCGCGGCAACGGCAGCGTGGCGGTGAGCTACTTCGGCGAGGGAGCCAGCAACCAGGGAGGCGTCCAGGAGACCCTGAACCTGGCGGCGTGCTGGAGGCTCCCCGTGGTCTTCGTCTGCGAGAACAGCAGCCCCGAGGTGCAGCGGATGCTGGGCCACGAGATCGACTACCCCCAGCTCAGCGTCGACAACGTGGGCGACAGGGGCGCCACCTACGGGATGCCGGGTAGCACCCACGACGGCTGGGACGTGGAGGGGGTTTACGCTGCAGTAGGCGAGGCCGTCCAGCGCGCCCGAGGCGGCGGCGGGCCGTCCCTGCTGGAGTTCAAGATACACAGGCTCGGCGCAGACGAGGATAGCAGGTACTGCCCCGTCAAGTGCTTCAGGGACAGGCTCATGGAGAAGGGCGTCCTCACCGAGAAGCTGGAAGCCGAGATACGCGGCGAGGAGGCGGCTAAGGTTAAGGAGGCCATCGACTTCGCGGTGGGCAGCCCGGAGCCGCTGGACGCCTACGAGGGAATCTTCGTGGAGGACGGCTAGATGAGGGGACGAGTGATAACCTACGTGGAGGCCATCAACGAGGCGCTGAGAGCCGAGATGAGCCGCGACCCCGAGGTCATCCTGTTCGGCGAGAACGTGTCCAGCAGCTGGAGGCCGTCCACCAAGGGGCTCAAGGAGCTGTTCGGAAGGGAACGCGTCAGGGACGCGCCCATCACCGAGACCGCGTTCATAGGGGCAGGCGTCGGAGCCGCCGTCGTCGGCATGAAGCCCGTGGTGGAGCTGATGCTGGTGGGCTTCGGGCTCGTCGCCATGGACCAGATACTGAACCAGATGGCCAAGACCACCTACATGACGGGGGGCGAGGTCAACGTCCCCATGGTGCTACGCGCCATCTACGGCGCCGGCGGAGGCAACGCTGCAACACACAGCGAGTCCCTGTACGGCGTCTACGCCCACATGCCGGGGATGAAGGTCGCGGTGCCCAGCAACCCCTACGACGCCAAGGGGCTCCTCATCACGGCGATACGTGACCCCAACCCCGTCGTCTTCTTCGAGCACAGGCTCCTCGGCCGGATGGAGGGCGAGGTGCCCGAGGAGCCCTACACCGTGCCCTTCGGCGTGGCCAACCTAGTGAGGGAGGGTGCCGACGTCACCGTCGTCGCGGTGGGCAAGATGGTGCAGGAGGCCGCCAAGGCGGCGGACACGCTCAAGGGCGAGGTGAGCGTCGAGGTCATGGACCCTAGGACGCTGGTGCCGTTGGACGAGGAGGCCGTACTCAGGAGCGTCCAGAAGACGGGGAGGCTGGTGGCGGTAGACGAGGACTATGAGCGGTGCGGATTCACATCAGAGGTCGCGGCGGTGGTCGCCGAGAAGGGGTTCCGCAGCCTCAAGGCGCCGGTCGCCCGGGTCGCTAACCCGAACACGCCGATACCGTTCAACAGGAGCCTGGAGCGCCACATGCTGCCTGACGCCGACAAGATCGTCCGAGCCATAAGAAACGTTGTCAAGTGATTGCACGAGTCCACCCTGGCAACAGGTACCCCTACCCCTAAATGGTGGGGGTGCGGGTACTGAAACCAGAACCATTTTTTCTCGGCGCATGGGCTCGGCCTCGAAAAGATGATATAGAGAGCCCTCAGAGGAAGGATGAGTGAATGAACATGACAGCAAAAACCCTTGTCGTATACTACTCGAAGACCGGCAACACGAGGACCGTGGCAGAGGCCATCGCCGAGAAGCTCGGCGGCGACCTGGAGGAGATCAACGAGCAGGGCGCAGCCATCTCTGCGAAGGACCCCTCCTCCTACGACCTCGTCGTCATCGGTACACCCGTCAACGGCTTCAGGGCCTCAACCCCCATCCAGGGATACCTGAAACAGAACAAGGGCAAGCTGCCCGAGGTCGCCACATACGCGACCTATGCTCTCTGGGCCGCAGGGACCCTCGGCGGGATGGAGAAGCTGGCGGGCAAGAAGCCCATCGTCTCCCAGACCTTCAAGGCAAAGGAGATAAAGCTGGGGCTCATCGATGAGAAGGTCAACGGCTTCGTAGCGGCCTTGAAACGGGGCTGACCTCCCTCTTTTACTATTACGCCTTCAGCTTGTTGACAATAGAAAGTGATGTGTAATCCATAATTTTATCTTCACACTAGGATCTCTCATCCCTGACCTGAGATGTACGAGTACAAGTTCGTTAAGATAGACCTAGAGGGCTTCTTTGTAGCCGACAAGAAGCCGAGAGAGGACCACCACCGAGTAGTAGAACGGTACGCAAAGGAAGGCTGGAGACTCGTTCAGATATTTGCGCCGGCAGTGTCCGTGATGGCCGGCGGCGTCCCTAACTACTTCGAGTTAATCTTCGAGAAAGAGATAAAATAGACGGCAGAACCCGTTTAAACTCAAACTTTTTCACCTCTCAACACATCTTCTCCTTGGTTCTCATGGCAGACGTGAAGATCACCGTAGCCGCGAAGCTACGGCCCGGAAAGATATTCGACGAGCTGGCAGCCGGCAACGTGAACCCTGACTGCGACACAGTGAAGCTCGGGGCCGAGTATATCAGCAGGAACCTTAAGATGCCCGAGGGCTTCTGCAGCTGGGCGTGGGC
>DATKWN010000179.1:0-5072 GCA_035529515.1 Candidatus Krumholzibacteriaceae bacterium
CGAAGCTGCCTAGGTCCTCGAGTCTAGCACTCTTCTTGTTGTGTATCGATCCGTACGAGATCAGTTTCAGCTCTCGGAGGATCCTTGCGTTCAACTTCAGAGTGGATAGGGGCACCCCGTACTCCTCTGATAACTGCTTCAGGAGGCTGGTCAGCGACTGGTCTCGCTCGGAGACGGCGTTGAGCACGAGAAGCTGGTTATCGTTAAGTGTACGGAGAATCAGATTGCGGAGGCTGTTGACTCCGCCCGTAGATATTGGAACTGATGCACGTCCATCACTTGCCCTGTATACACGCTCTGCCCTTTTAAGATTGTTGGATAGCTCTACCTGTCCAGCCTGTCACCGGGAAACCGTTATCACCGGCGGCTCAGCTAAAGGAAGTTGAGTATATTGTCAGACGATCCCTACCTCCAGATACTGGACCACGACATCAGGGAGTACAGGTCCTGCAGCTTCCACTGGGACTGAGAACTGCACCAAGAACCTCTGCATAAGCCTCGTTGGAGTGGCTGAGCTCCCGTCCCCATACGGCAACTTCAAGGTACTGGGGTTCACCAACAACAAGGATCGCAAGGACCACATCACCGTGGTCAAGGGGGAGGTGTCCGGGAAGGACGGCGTGCTGACCAGGCTCCACTCCTCATGCCTCACAGGCGACGCCCTGGGCTCCCTACGGTGCGACTGCGGTCCACAGCTCCACACGGCCCTTGCTCTTCTTGAACAGGAAAAACACGGTATTCTTCTCTACATGCAGCAGGAGGGCAGGGGCATCGGACTCGTCAACAAGATAAGGGCGTACCAGCTCCAGGACGCGGGGTTCGACACCTACGACGCGAACCTCCACCTAGGCGAGCCCGACGAGAGGGACTACGAGGTCTCCGCAGCCATGCTGGATAAGCTGGGGATACAGAGCGTGAGGCTGCTCACGAACAACCCAGACAAGGTGAAACAGCTTGAGAGATACGGCGTCGAGGTCACGGAGCGTGTGCCGCTGGAGGTTCCCGCACAGGAGCACGACGAACGCTACATGAGGACAAAGAAGGAACGGTTCGGGCATAAACTCAGGCTGTGACCTGTGGACGGGCGCCTAATTTTTGTAACTAGTTTGAAATACTAGGTAAATTTCAGTAAGACCACCCGGGTAGAGACTATGGAGCCGAAGGTCAACCCCACAGCCCGCCTCACTGGGACGGCGATCCTCGCGGCGCTTGTGCTCGTGTTCGACTACACACTCAAGTACTCGGGGCTGAAGATACCCTTCCCGTGGTTTCCGGACCTCAAGTTCGACTTCACGGGGGTCCCGATAGCGCTCAGCCTCCTGATGTACGGACTGCCATCAGCGGCGACGACGTCTATGGTGGCGGGTCTGGGCATATTCGCCAGGAGCGGTAACCTCATATCCGCCCTCATGAAGACGGCCGCCGAGCTCTCCACCGTCGTCGGATTCTGGCTCGGCCTCTACTTGGCCGGCGTTTCCGGCGTGGAGGGAAGCAAGAGCAGGATCGCCGCGTACAGCGGGGGCCTCCTATGCCGCGTCGTCGTAATGTCCGTGGCCAACATCATCGTGCTGCCCAACTTCTGGGGGGTCCCCCTCGAGGCGGCCTACGGCCTGATGCCCCTCATCGCCGGTTTCAACGTCGCCCAGGGACTCATCTCCCTCGGCTTGGGCAGCTACCTCTTCGACGCCGTCGAGAAGAGGCTCCCCCACTGAGCCCCGTGGTCTTAAATTCTCTGAACGCC
The DNA here is from genome assembly GCA_035529515.1 of Candidatus Krumholzibacteriaceae bacterium. Classification (GTDB taxonomy): domain Archaea; phylum Thermoproteota; class Bathyarchaeia; order TCS64; family TCS64; genus RBG-16-57-9. Next base: position 1,742 of record DATKWN010000179.1, read on the forward strand.
ATAGATTCAGTTGATCGAGTTGAAGGAAACCGCTTACCAATGGATAGACGAGAACGAGAAGAGGATCATAGAGTGGAGCGACAAGGTCTGGAAGTTCGCCGAGCTCGGACTCCTTGAGTTCAAGACGTCTGAGTACCTCTCAGGCATCGCCGAGAGGCACGGCTTCAAGGTGGACCGCGGCGTCGCCGAGATGCCCACCGCCTTCGTAGGCACTTGGGGCAACGGCAAGGGCCCCACGATAGGCATCCTGGGGGAGCTGGACGCCCTCGCGGGCATCAGCCAGAAGGCCGTCCCCTACAGGGAGCCCGTCAAGGAGGGGGCCCCTGGCCACGGCTGCGGCCACAACATATACGGCTCCGGCGCGGTCGCGGCAGCCATCGCCCTCAAGACCGCGATGGAGGAGCACAAGGTGAGGGGGACCGTGAAGGTCTACGGGTGCCCCGCCGAGGAGACCCTCGTCGGCAAGATATGGATGGTGAAGCATGGGCTATTCGACGGAGTAGACGCCGTGCTGGCTCACCACCCGGGCAGCGCAAACACCGCCGGCACTGGCAGCGGCAACGCCATGAACAGCTTCAAGGTCCACTTCTACGGCAGGACAGCCCACTCCGCGGGTGACCCCGAGAACGGAATAAGCGCCCTGGACGCCGTGGAGCTCATGAGCAACGGCGTCAACTTCATGCGGGAGCACATCATCGAGAAGGCTCGGGTCCACTACATCCACGAGTCGTGCGGAGGCCAACCCAACGTGGTCCCCGCCTACGCGCGTACGTGGTACTATGTCCGCGCTCCTGAGCGGGCGCAGGTCGACGAGATCTACAACTGGGTGATGGACATCGTCAAGGGAGCGGACCTCATGGCGAGGACCACCCACAAGATAGAGTTCCTGACGGGCTGCTACAACAAGCTGCCCAACAAGGCGCTCGCCGACCTAGTGGTCAGCCAGATGAGGGAGATAGGCGCCCCCACCCACACGAAGGAGGAGCTGGAGTTCGCCGACAAGATGGCCGAGAGCATCGACATCGACAAGAAGATGAACAGCCTCCAGAAGAGCAACAGGCCCGACTGGAAGAAGCTCAGGGACGTCCACTTCGACGAACGCGTCCTCGACGACTACCGGGAGGGCATGGTGGGGGCAGGGAGCACAGACGTCAGCGACGTCAGCTGGGTCACGCCCACAGTCGAGTTCAGCACCACCTGTAGCATGCTTGGCACGCCCGGCCACAGCTGGCAGTTTGTCGCCCAAAACGGTATGAGCATAGGCCACAAGGGGCTCATCTTCAGCACCAAGGTCCACTGCGCCTCCGCCCTGGAGCTCCTCACCAAGCCGGAGCTGCTCAAGAAGGTCAGGGACGAGTGGGTGGAGAGGCTCGACGGCAGGACCTACAAGCCGCCAATCCCGATGGACCTCAAGCCTCCGCTTAACCAGCTCAAGGACGCCTAGACCCCCGTCCTCCCCCATTTTTCCGGTCTTTGAGTTTCACCTACGACAAAGTCTTTTAGATGTTTAAGGCAATACGGCTTTAGGTTGATCGCCGCATATGCCTTAATCGTTTACATATGCTTGACCGCGGTGACGAACAGGTTCATCTTCAGCTCCTTCACCGGGGAAAAGTTCCAGGGCAGGTTCAGTGAAGCCACCGAGGGCATGAGGGAACGAATGATCCAGGCGAACAGGGAGATGGAGGGCCGACTCGGCAGCCGGATCGGCGGGGACGAGGAGCCTGATGAGCTCATCGAGTTCGGGGAGATATGGAGGAAGCGGCTACAGGTCATCAAGACCCTTGACGCGGAGAGAAGGAAGATGAACGGCCACATCAGGTTCATCTACTACATCCTCGTGTTCGGGCTGATCCACGCCGCCCTGGAGCTCGTCTACCCGCTGCCCGTATTCGAGGCTCAAGGCATTAAGGTCTACCCCAGCACCATAGGGTGGGGCTTCGCCCTGTTCGCGGGGGTTCTGCTCATACTGTATCAGATGTCATACCGCAAGCTGGATAAGGCTCTGAGGGAAGTCGAGGCCGAGTTCGGCGAGGCGCCGGACTAGTTTTTTAAACCTAAACACGTCAATCTGGTTAGGTTGATCGAGCCCTACATACTGATCCTGCTGGCCGTCATAACGGCTGTTAGCCACTTCGCCGTCTTCAGGCTTGTCTTCGACGACGACTTCGAGGCGAGGTTCAAGATGTATCAGGACAGGCAGAGGAGCCTTCTCATGAGGGAGAATGAGGAGTTCGTGAGCTCGATGCAGGGCGTCATCGACATGGACCCGGAGTCCGTGGAGGCGTCGGGCTTCGGTGAGAAGTGGCGCCACAAGCTGGCGAGCATAGACGAGGTGCTCGAGAGGCGGAGGGAGCTTGAGGGCAAGGTCCACATGACATACTACGTCCTCATCGCCTCCGTGTTGACCTCGGCGGCGGCGCTGAGCGTCCCCGGCGGGATACCGCTGCCCTTCAACACCGTCCTCTACGTCACCAGCTTCAGCTGGTGGCTCCTCCTCGGGGCGCTCCTGTGGATGATGTGGTTGCTCCTGAGGTACCAGCTGGTGAACGGCGAGCTAAGAAAGACAGGGTTTGACGACCGCAGAGGGATAAAGATAGGCTCAGGGGAGAACATTGTGTCCAGGCTCTTCAGCTGGCTCTCGGAGGCCCTGGGCCGTTAGAGTTCCACCCTGTCCTTGTACCTGAACTGCTTCTCGTAGAGCTCCTCCACCCTCTGCAGCGTATCCGCCTCCTCGGGCCCCTTGTCCTCCCTGATCCGCTTGACGCGGGCGAACCTTAGGGCGTACCCGGACTCGTAGTGGGGGCTCCTCTGGATCTCGTTGAAGGCCACCTCCACGACGAGCTCGGGGCGGACGTGCACCGTGTAGCTGGACTCGGAGACCTTGAGGCTCTGAAGTCTCTCGGTCATCCACTTGAACTGCTCGTCGGTGAGGCCCTTGAACGTCTTCCCAATCACCATGCACTCGTCCTCGTCCCAGACGGCGAGGTGGTAGTTGCTCAACCAGCCCCTCCTCCTTCCCGAGCCCCAGTCGGCGGCGGCGACCACCACGTCCAGGGTCTCGGCCTCCTTGATCTTGAACCACGCCTTGCCCCTGGAGCCCGGCGTGTACAGGCTGTCCAGCCGCTTCGCCATCAGCCCCTCGTGCCCCATGGTCAGCGCTTCCTTGAGGAACCGCTTCGCCTCCTCGGGGCTCGACGTGACTGTCCTCTTCGCCAGAAGCTCCCCGGGGGCGATGGACTCCAGGGTCTCCCAGCGCCGCCGATATGGTTCGTCGATGAGCAGCTCACCGTCCAAGTAGAGCACGTCGAAGAGGTGCAGCCTCAGCGGG
>DATKWN010000180.1:0-6928 GCA_035529515.1 Candidatus Krumholzibacteriaceae bacterium
CGGCGATCTCCCCTATGCTCTTGCCTTCGACGCCGGGAACCTTGCTCTTGAGGACATGTATGTTCTCGGCCCACCTGGGGTTCGTGTTGGGGTTGTAGCCCACTCTGATGAACCATTTGCCGCGGCGTATCGCGTCCTTGACCTCCTCCCTGAAGTCATCGACCTTGAGCCACTTGGCGAAGGCCTCGCGGCTCCCCAGCTCCCTGAGCCAAGGCGCGTAGAGGCTGCAGAGGTAGGGCATCACGGCGAAGCCGCTGCGGGTCATCTGGGGGATGGCGTCCCAGGTTATGTCGAGGTCGCCTCCGCTCTCCTTCACTATCAATTCTATGGTGGCTTTGAGATTGGCCGCCTCCAGCTCGTCGGGCGCCGTCGGGTATATCTGCCACCCCGTGCTCAGGTGGGCGTAGTGGAGCCGCACCCCGGTCTTCTTGTAGACGTCGACGCACTCCATGAGGGCGGTTATCTTCTCGTTGGGCACGTGGCCGGCTGCGACGCCGCGTCGCCTCCCCGTCCTCCTCCAGTGGGGGCAGTAGACGCCGCCGTACTCCTTTAGCACAGAGACACCGTCGATGATCTCCTCGTGTGCCGCGAAGACATCGGGGTCGTAGTCGAGGCCCGTGCTCATGCCTACGCAGCCGTCCTTCATGGCCTGGTGGATGTGCTCCCGCATCTCGGCCTTCTCCTCCTCGGTGCTGTGACGCTTGTAGTCGAGCCCCATCACCTTGGTGCGGACGCTGCCATGGCCGACGAGAGGCGCGTAGTTCATGCTTACACCCGTCTCCTCGACCCTCTTGAAGTAGCCCGCCATGGTATCCCAGTCAAGCTTCCAGCCGAAGTACTCCTCCATCCACTCGTTTACCTGCTCAAGCGGATAGTAGGGAAGCCTTGAGTAGTACTTGTATGGGTCTAGCTCCGGCAGATGGTCCGTCAGCATCCTGGGCACCCTTATGTGCTCTCCTAGGGGCGCGGGGCTGCCTCCGCACTGGCCGCCCACGAAGGTGGTGACCCCCTGCATCACGTAGCTCTCTGCCTTGGGGAACCACAGCAGGGTCCAGTCGGCGTGGCTGTAGGCGTCTATGAACCCTGGGGTGGCCGTGAGGCCCTTGGCGTCCACCGTCTTAACGGCGTCGCCCTTCACCTCTCCTATGGCCGCGACCCTATCGTCTTTGACTCCTATTGAGCCCTTGTAGGCTTTCCTGCCTGTGCCTTCAACGATGGTCGCGTCCTTGATCAGGACATCGTACTCGTCCAAAAGGATCTCCTCGCCATGTATTGGGTTTTAGAGAATATAATGTTTAGAAGAGGCTGAGGGACCCTACTCTAGGGCCTTGAGGACCTCGATGCCGAGGCTCCCCGTCTCGATCTCCTCAAACTCGTAGCGCACCCTGAGCACGGGCTTGTCGACTTCCAGGTATCGCCGGAGGTCCGTGGGGGTTCCCATGAGCACGATGTCGCAGGGAACGGAGTTTATGATCTCCTCCAGCTCCTTCATCTGGTGGGGGCTGTAGCCGACGGCGGGCAGCAGCTTGCCCAGGTGGGGCCAGAGCTTGTAGACCTCCTTTATGGTGCCCTTCGTGTAGGGCCGCGGATCGACGATGTCGGCTCCCTTCTCCATGGCCTTGATGGTGGCTGCGCCGTACTCCATCTCGCCGTGGGTGAGGGTGGGCCCGTCCTCGATGACCAGCACCCTCTTCCCTCTGAGGCTGTCCTCGTCCTCGGCGGTGATGACCATGTTGGCGGTCACTATCTTGGCGTCTGGGTTGATCTTACGCACGTTCTCCTTTACCTTCTGGACGTTTGACGGGTCCGCGGTGTTCACCTTGCTCACGACCACCACGTCGGCCATCCTCACGTTGGTCTCCCCCGGGTAGTATCTGAGCTCGTGGCCCACCCTGTGGGGGTCGACGACGACTATTTGGAGGAGGGGCTCGTAGAACGGGAAGTCGTTGTTGCCTCCGTCCCATATAACCACGTCGGCCTCCTCCTCGGCCGCCTTCAGTATGTCCGCGTAGTCGACGCCGCTGTACACGACGACCCCCATGTCGAGGTGGGGCTCGTAGTCTTCACGCTCCTCGATGGTGCAGTTGTGGCGGTCGAGGTCCTCGTAGGTCTCGAACCTCTGGACCCGCTGCTTGACCAGGTCCCCGTAAGGCATGGGGTGGCGTATGACCACCACCCTGTACCCTTTGTCCCTGAGGAGGGAGACGAGCCACCTGGAGGTGGGGCTCTTGCCGCTGCCGGTGCGGGAAGCGCAGACGCTGATGAGGGGCTTACTCGGCTTGATCATCGTGTCTCTTGGCCCCAGCAGAACGAAGCTGGCGCCCGCAGCCTGAACCTCGGCGGCCTTGTCGTGGAGGTACGTCGCCGAGACGTCGCTGTAGGAGAAGAAGGCCTCGTCGACTTTAAGCTCTTCGATGAGTCTGGTGAGCTGGGTCTCGGAATAGATCCTTATGCCGTCCGGGTACCTGGGGCCTGACAGCTCCGGGGGGTAGACTCGTTTCTCGACGCCGGCCCCTGTGTCGAGATCTGATATCTGGGCGGCGGTGAAGGCGACCACCTCGTATCCTGGGTTCTTCCTGAAGAAGGTGTTGAAGTTGTGGAAATCCCTTCCCGCGGCTCCCATGATTATTGCTTTACGTGCCATTGAACGTCATTTAAGGTTTGGGCGGGGACCAATAAAACAGTATCCTTTAGGACAAAACACGTTTATATTGTCTCATACGGGACACGATTATATGCTCTGAAAATCCGTCACTTACCACTTTTTAAGCGAGCGTGCCTAGTATAGATTCTCCGTTCACTTATCCTATATTCTATAAACAGTAGGACATATGGTAAAGGCTGTGAACTGAAAAGAGGGGTGGAGGGCAGCATTATTTTTCCCATGTTTTCTGGGGGGCTAGGTTCGCCGCCCTCCGTCGGTAATTTCAAGTTCATGGTATAAGGATTATGAAACATTAAGGAGGGTATAGGGGTTCACCACGGAACGTGACGCCTTTTGGTGAACACCATTACCAGGGATGAATGAAACCATGTGCGACATACTCATCAAGAACGGAGTAGTCATCACGATGGACCCGGGCCGCCGCGTGTTGATGGACGGCGCCGTTGCCATCGAGAAGGACAGGATACTCGACGTAGGCGAGACCGCTGAGCTAGCCCGAAGCTATAGCGCCGACACCGTGATCGACGCGGAGAAGATGGTGGTGATGCCGGGCCTCATGGACGGCCACAGCCACGCCGGCCACAGCCTCCTCAGGAGCCTAGGCATGCACGACGAGACCTGGTACCTGGCATGCAACGTCATATACGCAGAAGGCTCAACGGAGGAGTTCTGGGAGACAGACGCCCTCCTCCTCAACTTGGAGCGCCTCAAGTTCGGCACCACCTGCGGCGTCACCTTCCTCGGCGGAGGCGACAGCATAATGCGCAGCGACGACCCCGTCTACGCCGCGAAACACTGCGACACCGTCGAGAAGATCGGGGTCAGAACGTTCCTCGCCGTAGGGCCCAGGAGGCCGCCGTTCCCCTCCAAGTACGCGTCGTGGAGAGGAGACGAGAAGACGGTGCAGATGGTCGGCTTCGAGGAACAGATGGACACCTGCAGGGAAGTCATCGAGGCCAACCACGGGGGAGCCAGCGGCAGGGTGAACGTATCCATGATGCTCCCCACTCCCCACCCCGAGAGGAAGCTCATCAAGGGAGCAGAGCTGGAGGACCTCAAGTATAGAGCAAAAGCTGCCTACGGGCTCTCCGAGAAGCACGACCTCATGTTCACCATGGACGGCCACACGCGGGGAACCGTCAAGTTCTGCCACGAGGAGCTGGGCATAACCGGGCCCCGGAGCCTGTTCAGTCACAGCACCGAGCTCACCGACGAGGAGATCAGGATATGCGCCGAGACAGGCACCAAGATCGCTCACAACCCCAGCGCCGTCGCCTCCATGGTCGCTAGGTGCCCCGTCCCCGAGCTGTTAGACGCCGGCGTTACCGTTGTCATGGGCAGCGACGCCGGGGCTCCCGACAGGAGCTTCGACATGTTCCGACACATGTTCGTGGCTATGAGGTACAACAGGCGCCACTTCAGGGACAGCAGGGTGCTGCCCCCAGGGAAGACCCTGGAGATGACTACAATAGACGGCGCCAAGGCGTTCAGGCTGGACGACCAGATCGGGAGCCTGGAGCCCGGTAAGAAGGCGGATATCATACTCGTGGACATGAAGAAGCCCCACCTTTACCCGCTTAACATGCCCGTGGACAAGGTCACCTACTTCGCCAACGGCGGCGATGTGGACACCGTCATCGTGGACGGCGAGGTCCTCATGGAGGGCAGGGAGGTCAAGACCGTGGACGAGGCAGCGATACTGGAGATGGCGCAGGAGGAGATAGAGGCCGCCGTGGGCCGCAGCGGCATGAAGACCCTCTTCGACACCACGGACAGGTACTGGGGACACAGCAGGTACTAGAACGCTTTATACAGCTAAATCCACATGACAGGGGAGGCTTACGCCGTGGAGGTGACCATAGAATCCAGGACGCTGCACAGGGGCAGGAACTTCAGCTTCAAGACGGACAGGGTTAGGCTGAGCAACGGCAGGGAGACCGTCAGGGACGTCGTGGACCACCCCGGCGCAGTGGCCATAGTGCCGGTTGACGGGGAGGAGCTGGTGCTCGTGCGCCAGTACAGGTACGCCGCCGGGAGGGAGCTGCTGGAGATACCGGCGGGCACACTGGAGCCGGTCGAGGACCCCTACGGCTGCGCCGTCCGGGAGCTCCAGGAGGAGACGGGGTACGCCGCCAGCGCTTGGAGTAGGCTCCTCAGTTGCTACATGGCTCCAGGGTACAGCTCTGAGGTCATCCACTTCTACGTCGCCGAGGGGCTGAGCCAGGTGGGTATGCACCCGGAGGAGGACGAGTCCATCACTGTCGAGCGCCACGGCTTCGACGAAGTCATTAAGATGATCGAGGACAACGAGATAATGGACTCCAAGACCATAACGGGGGTGCTGTCGTACCTCACGAGGTCAACAGTTTAACCCTTCTTCGTTTCAGGAATTTTTAACAGGGAATGATAGGATAAAATTAGGGCTTCACGTCGTTCATTGGGTTGGTGTATTGTGTTTTATAATTGATATCTCGTTCCTTTATGGGCATGTGAATGGATCGCCCCAATCAACCATCGGAAGATGGTTTGTCCTACCGCCCCTACGAACTAGGCGATGGAGAACAGATCGTCGAGCTCCTGGATATCGTCTTCAACGGGTGGCCCCAACATGACCTGGGATGCACGCCCCTGGAACACTGGAGATGGAAGAATGGAGGAGGTAAGAACTCGAGCCTCGGCGCCATGTGCGTCCACAATGAGCGCATCGTCGGGTCCCTCCAGTCCATCCCCCGGTCTATAAGAATAGGTGAAGCCTCGCTGCTGGGGTCCTACGGCGTCGACTTCGCCGTCCACCCAGGCTGCAAGAGTAGGGGAATCTCGACAAGACTGAACGCCATCACCGACGGGCTCCTGAAAGATTCGGGTGTAGCCTTCAGCTACGCCATCGTCGGGAACCCCATACTCGTTAAGACCTACTCGAAGAGGTACGCCGAGTTCCCCCACCCGATGGAGAACCTCGTGAGGATAAGGGACATCGACGCCCAGCTGGAGGCCCTGCCTATGGAGCGTCCCTGGCTTGTCAAAATGGGCTACGGCGCCGTCAAGCTGTTAAACATCGCCCGGCGAAGGCTCTACCCGCCCGAATCCCGGAAAACTGAGTTCAAGATTAAGCGTTTGGATAGGTTCGACGAGCGGGCCGACGACCTCTGGGAAGAGGTTTCAGTCGACCACGACTTCATATGCGATAGGAGCGCAGATTACCTGAACTGGCGGTACTGCGATCCTCGGGCTGGCGACTTCATCGCCATGATGGCCGAGGGAGACGACGGGGAGCTGCTGGGGTACAGCGTCCTCAGGGTCAACAGGTACCTGGAGGGCTACCCAGTAGGTTACATCGTCGATCTTCTGGGGCGCCCGGGAAGGAGAGATGTCGTCGAGGCCCTTGCAGCCGACTCGTTAGAATACTTCGATACCAACGACGTGAACATCGTGAACTGCCTCGTCGCCAAGGGGCACCCCCACGAGAGGGCGCTCAAGAGGCTTAGGTTCGTGGACAGCAGGGTGAAGATAAGGATATTCATAGACGAATACGAGAGGAAGGGCCTCTTCAACGGGATCGTCGGGAGCCCGCCGAGTAGAATCCACTTCTCGTGGGGCGATCACGATAGCCTCCCCGTCAGAGTTCCTGGTTGAGCCCCTGTAGATAATTTAGGGTGAGTGTCTATCTCCATGAGGTCTCATCGAAGGTAGTTCAAAGGATACCTTAGGAGAAGTTGAGAAGGGTAGAGAAAAGGGGATATTCGGAGTCAGCCCCTCATGGTCTTGACGTGACTCTCGAGCCTCTTACAAGCCTCCTCCAGGGCCAGTTGGGTGTGTGTGGGTTTGGGTGATGAAATTACTGATTGGTTAATGATATAACACGCAATTTGGTGTAACCCCATAGAATTATGGCTTCACGACGTTGCTGTTTATCTTAAGATATATCAGGACGCTCACCGCCAGCAGCGCAGCACCAACACCCGCGTTCAGCCAGAACGCCGTCGTTAGACTATACTTGTCGGCAAGGTAACCCGTCACCGTCGTGGAGAGGCTGCCGACGCCGAACGCCGAGAAGAACATCACCCCGTAGGCCAGGCCCATCATGTGCCGCGGCGAAAGCCTGCTCACCATGCTGGTGACCGTGGGCTGGTGCCCGAACATGGAGACACCGTACAGCACGATGAACAGGGCGACGCCCAAGGTGCCGGTGGGCAGTACCATGAGCAGCACGAGGCTGAGAGCCATCCCTGCGGACGCTATTAGCAGCGTCTTCGTCTGCCCCAG
>DATKWN010000181.1:0-2588 GCA_035529515.1 Candidatus Krumholzibacteriaceae bacterium
CGTCGAGCTGACAGTCCCCGGCGAGTTCTACGCCCTCGTCAGCGGCAAGCACATGAAGGGCAAGAAGGAGATCATGGAGAGGGAGGGCGCGGAGCTCGCCAAACGGGTGGAGGATCTCCCAAACACCCGGCGACTCTTCTATGAGGACCTCTACCAGCGGGAGTGTGACGCCACGGTGATCAAGGTCCTCGACGGCAAGCATGTGGTGCTCGACCAGACGGTGTTTTACGCGGAGGGCGGGGGCCAGATCTCAGACCAAGGGACCTTGATCTCAGACGGAGAGGAGTACAAGGTAGTTGACGTCCAGAGCATCGAGGGCGTCCTGGTTCACGAGCTGGACAGACCCGGGTTGAAGAAAGGCGACAGGGTGCACGGCGTCATAGACTGGGACAGGAGGATCGCGTTGATGCGCGTCCACACGTCGACACACATCATATTAGGCTCCGCTAGGAGGGTCCTCGGGGAGCACGCGTGGCAGGCCGGTGCAAGCAAGACGGTTGAGCGGGCGCGGCTGGACGTGAGCCACTACGCCCGCATCACCCGGGAGCAGGTAGAGGAGATGGAGCGTCTCGCCAACATGGTTGTGCGGGAGGGCCGGCCGGTCACCTGCAGGTTCATGCAGCGGGACGAGGCCGAGCGCCTATACGGCCTGAGGCTCTACCAAGGAGGCGCGGTGCCGGGGAAGGAGATCCGGATCGTCGACATGGGGGACTGGGACGTGGAGGCGTGCGGAGGCACCCATCTAGCCAACACCAGCGAGGCGGGGCTCATCAAGATCATCGGCACAGAGCGCGTCCAGGACGGCGTGGAGCGCCTCATCTACGCAGTAGGCCCATACGCATTGGCCGAGGTCCAGAGGCGCGAGGCGCTTCTCATGGAGGCGGCGGAGCTCCTCGGGGCTCCCTACGACGATCTCCCCCAGAGCGTGGGAAGCACCCTCAGCCAGCTCAAGGAGCTGAAGAGCCAGCTGGACAGCCTGCAGAGGGCCATGGGAGGCCAGAAAGCCGAGGAGCTTCTGAGCGAGGCCGAGGAGGTGGACGGGGTCAAGGTCGTGTTCTACGTTGACGACGTGGACATGGGCTTCATCATAGAGCTCGGTAACAGCCTCGAGGGGCTGGAGCCGGGCGTCGTGGCCTTCATGATGAGCGCCACCGAGGGAAGGTTTGGCGTCAAGGCGGGTAAGGCGGCCATGGAGAGGGGCGTCCACGCAGGTAAGTTAACAACTGAGTTGGGTAGACTCATCGGAGGTGGAGGTGGCGGTGCAACATACTTCGGTCAGGGAGGCGGAGGAAACCCGGCCAGGTTCACCGAGTCGATTGAGGCCATGTTGGGCATCGTTAAAAACCAGCTCTCCTAGTTTCTTTTCATATCGTGATCTTGATCTCCTCAGGCTCTCCTTTATTCCCATTCTCGTCGATGCACCAGAAGATCAAGGTGTGCTCACCGCTACCCTCGACTATGGGCGGACCATGGAGAAGGTTCACGGAGTTTCCCCCATCCAAGGTGTACCAGATCTCCGCGACTTTGGACCCCTCCGGGGCTTGGAGGGCGACCACTGCGCCGCCATCAAAGTAGTAAACCGCGGCAGTTACGTTCGGCGGCTCACCGTAATCAATTGTGACAAAGTAGTCTTTCTGGGCGCGGCAGCCTTTGTTGTCCCAGACCCTCTGCCTGACGAGGTATCGTCCTGGCTCGGTGAACTGGTGGGTGCATGACTTGGTGTAGTACTTCACCGTGGGGTCACCGAAGAAGATCCATTCATAGTTCTTTACCCGACCATCCGGGTCTTCAGATGTGTCGTTGAACTCGATAACGTCGAAGTTGGTGAACTCCAGTTTCGATGACACCTCTGATGCGCCGACGACCTTGACGGTGCAGGATACCTTCGGCTTGCTGTTGTTGGGGTCTTTGACGTATGTTACACCCGAGTAATATCCGGTGGGATAGTGTTTGCCGGATAGGGCGACTATGGCGTAGGACGTGCTTAGGTACTTGTTGAAACCTGGGGCTCCCGGCTGCCAGTTGAATGAACCGTCGGGGTTTTGGAGGGACTTTAGGTGGTCGATGGCGCTGTTGCCCCCAGAGAGCCATGTCGCCGGGTCCTCTCCCGAGGAGTAGAGGGCTGAGATACCCCAGCTGTCGGAGTCGCTGTTGGATGCCCCCCACGAAGGGAATCCACCGTCCGGCATCTGCTGGCTTCGTATGTAGTTGAGGGCGTCCTGTATCACCGTGCTGGTGTGGCTTGTGCCCGAGGCCCGCAGCGCCATGATGGCTGCCGCCGTGTCGTCGACGTCGGACGCAGCGCCTACTGCCCACCCCCACCCTCCGTCAGGGTTCGGGTTCATCATTATGAAGTTCACAGGATCAGCTATGGACGGGTCGGTCGCAGAGATCCTCACTGAGCGCAAAGCTATCACTGACCAGAAGTCGTCGAAAAGCCATGACGTGTCGCCGTACTGCCCCGAGTTTACGAGGCTCTGGAGCTTGGCGACATAGTCGTAGCCGTCGATATCTGACGAGTCGAGGCCACTAGCTGACATGGCGAGGATGAACCGGGATAGCTCGGATACGTCGTTTTTATCCATTGA
>DATKWN010000182.1:0-3810 GCA_035529515.1 Candidatus Krumholzibacteriaceae bacterium
GTGTAAAAACTTGTCCTAGAGGATCTTCACCTTGGTGGAGTTGAAGACAGGGCCGCCGCCGATCAACTGCGGCACCCCATTGGTAAGGGAGTTCTGAGCGTTCCCGTCCAAGTCTATCAGCTCCCTAGGCGCCCAGAGCACTCCTCGGGGGACCCGGTCCGTGACTGCCGCCGTGAGCCTGAGCCTGCCGAGGTCGTTGAAGAGGGTCACATCGGCGCCTTCCTGGACGCCGTGCCTCTCCGCGTCCCATGGGTTTATCCAGACTTGACGCGGTATCTCGCCGTACACGTCCCTGAACTGGGTGTGGGTGTACTTGGGGAGGCTGCTACTTATGAGAATAAACTCGTCGGAGCCGAGTGTGAACTCGATCTGTCTGGGCAGCGGTGACACACCGTCCCCGGCCGCCGAGGAGTAGAACTCTATCCTACCGGAGGGCGTCTGGTACTCGTCGGCGGGCCTCATGCGGAGCCTCAGCGTCGAACCATTCATCAGGTCTTCGAAGCCTCCGTCGATGAACGCGTTCGCCAGAGTGCGTCCAGCCTCGGCCCACGGGTCGTCGTAAACCCACCTGTCCTCTACTCCAACGCGACGAGCAAGCTCCCTCATGACCCACACCTCGTCCCGGCTCTTTCCCTCGGGTTCGACGGCCTTCCGTGCCTTCCTGACGTATGGGTGGGAGTCAGATAGGACGATGTCGTCCTTCCCTAGGTAGGTGGGTGCGGGGAGGACGACGTCCGCCAAGCGGCACGTCTCGGTAAGGTGGGTGTCGTGAACCACGAGGAACACGTCGTCACGCTGCAGCCCCTTCCTGATGCTGTTGGAGTCCGGGAGGGTGAGGGCCGGGTTCATGTTCTGGACGTAGACGAACCTGAACTCGCCGGCTGCAAGCCTGTCGCCAATGGAGATCTGGCTTACCACCCGGTGGGCTCTGCTCGTAAGCGCTGCGCCCTCCATGTCCCCGGAGAGGTACCTGCCCCTGCTGTTCGTGTAGTAGAAGCCGCGGTGCTCCCCGAGGAGGGCGGGGATGAGGGAGACCGCCCTAACGGACTCGGCGCCAGAGAGACTCTTGTTGAGGCCGATCCCTATCATGAACACGGGGTCGCCATACTTGACGAGGGCGTCGCCTAATGCCTCGACGCCCTCCCACGACACCCCGGTGACCGCCTCGACCCGCTCTGGAGTCCACCTCAGGGCCTCCTCCATGTATTCTTCGTAGCCGGCGCAGTGTTCCTCGACGAAACCTGTGTCCACGTGGCCATTGGTGACTAGGTGTCGCGCCAGCCCATAGCAGAGGGCGACGTCGGTCCCCGGCCTCGGGTAGAGCCAGAGGTCTGCCATGGACGTGGACTCGGATTGACGAGGGTCCACGACCACTATGGCGACATCGTTCTCCCTCCGGGCCTTGAGCGCCATGGCCCACATGTGGGGGGAGCTGTGCTTGGCGTTGAACCCCCAGAAGACGATGATCTTCCTGCCCAGGAGCGCCTCAGGCTCCACGCCGTAGCTGAGGCCGTAATGGAGCCTCAGGGCCGAGTGGCCCGAGGAGGCGCAGACGGCCTCGTCGGTGCGTGAGGCGCCCAACGCGTTCCATAGCCGCCTGCTGAAGCCGCTTGACAGGAGCCCGGTGTTGCCGTAGTAGTCGAGTAGCAGCACCGACTCGGGGCCGTATCTATCAAGGGTCTCCCTGAGTCGTTCGGCGACGAGGCCTAAAGCGTCGTCCCACGTGGCTAACCCAAACCTCTGCCCTTCCCTTGTCTTCCTGATGTAGGGGTTCAGGACCCGGCCTATGCTGTAATTCCTCTGGGGGTCGCCGAGGGCCCGGGGGCACGTGATGCCGGCTGTGACGGGGTTCTCGCTGCTCACCCTCACGGAGACTATTACGTCGTCATTGACCTCGACGTCGAGAAAGCAGGCGTCAGGGCAGTCCCGCGTGCACATGGTCTTTACGAGGGTCAGCGTGGAGCCTCCATACCTAGTGACCCCGTCGGTGAAATAAAATATCGATGAACGCCCCGTTGCATTTTTAAATAAATTTTCAATCCCCGTTAACCCAAAGATATATTAAGCGCGTAAACGAGAAGGGTCTCTAAAATGGTGTAAGGAATGAGTTTCCGTTCAAAGTTTGAAGACGCGGAAAAAGCCCTCACCTTCAACGATGTTCTTCTTCTCCCTGGATGGACCACCGTCGAGCCCGATCAGGCCGACGTGAAGACCAGGGTCAGCCGGAACATAACGCTCAACATCCCCCTCGTGGCTTCACCGATGGACACCGTCACCGAGGCCGAGATGGCCATAGCTCTCGCCAGGGAGGGAGCCATAGGCGTCCTGCACAGGAACTGCAGCGCAAAGGAGGAGGTCGCCATGGCGCGCAGCGTCAAACGCGCCGAGGCACTCATCATCAGAGACGTCATCACCGTCAACCCGGACAACACGGTGGAGGAGCTGCTGAGGCTCATGAAGGAGCACAACATCAAGGGGTTCCCCGTCGTGGAGAACGAGGACCGGCTTGTGGGCATAGTCACCTGGAGGGACGTCCGCCTAGCGGAGAGCAACCTCAAAGTCAAGGACGTGATGACGGAGAGCGTCGTCACGGGCACGGAGGACACGAGCCTGGAGGAGGCCATGAAGATTCTCCACGAGCACAGGATCGAGAAGCTGCCAATTATCGACGAGGACAGGATGGTGAAAGGACTCATCACGATGAAGGACATCACCCTCAAGGGGACGTACCAGGACGCCGTGCGGGACGAGGAGGGCCGGCTGATCTGCGCAGCGGCGATAAGCCCCTTCGATCTGCCCCGGGCGAAGGCTCTGGACAGGTACGTGGACATACTGGTGCTGGACGTGTCCCACTTCCACAACAGTAACTGCTTCGACGCGGCCAAGAAGATACTGAAGGGGGTGGAGGCAGACGTCATCGTAGGCAACATAGGCACCTACGAGGCGGCCGAGGACGTGATCACGAAGCTGGACGGCGTCGCCGGGCTCAGGGTAGGCATCGGCAGCGGAAGTATCTGCAGCACCAGCGTCGTCACCCGCGCTGGAGCCCCCACGCTCTTTGCGACCAGCAGGGTCGCCGACGCAGTCAAGAAGTACGGCGCAGACATCCCGATAATCGCGGACGGCGGCATTAGGAACCCCGGCGACGTCGCGGTCGCCATGGCAGTCGGCGCCTCCTGCGCCATGATGGGAAACGTCTTCGCTGGCTGCAGGGAGAGCCCCGGCAGGCTCGTGGCAATGGAGGGACGCTACTACAAGGAGTACTACGGCATGGGCAGCGAGAGGGCCCGCAAGAAGCGGTACGCACAGGACCGTTACAGCCAGCCGTCAAAGTCCGTGAGCGAGGGCGTAGAAGGCTGGGTGCCCTACCGGGGCCCCGTGAAGGACATCCTCGGCGAGTTCACGGGCGGCCTCAAGGCGGCTATGGGGTACGTTGGCGCAAGTACCATCCCGGAGATGTGGGAGAAGGCCAGGCTCGCCCTCATAACGGAGCGGGGAGCCCAGGAGGCGGCGCCCCACGACATAATGCGCCCCGGCCCCGGCAGAAGCCTCTAACACCCCTTTTTAGTTAGTTTTACATCCGCGGCCGACGACTTACTACCCAGGTATCGGTTTTGAACAGGTCATGGCTTGGATGGGCGACGATTGAGCCCGACTCGGATGTCTATGCCGGGAGCATGGTGACGTGGACCCTTGTCTACCACGTGGGCAGGTACGGGATAGACGACGGCGGCAGCATAAGGGTGGCGCGCAGAAGCGTAAGCGACGAGGAGAACCCACAGCTCAGCGAGCCCGGGAAGTCCGGGTACA
>DATKWN010000183.1:0-13224 GCA_035529515.1 Candidatus Krumholzibacteriaceae bacterium
AACCTTGACCTGCCCTATATCCGTCACGTCTACCATGCATTGATCCATGCACACCCTCCCGACGATTGGGGCCCGGCGTCCATCGATCGTCACCTCCCCGACGTTGCTAAGACCCCTGTTGTAGCCGTCGGCGTAGCCGACGGGGAGCGTGGCTATCCTGCTCTCCCTCTGGGTGATGTGGGTGAGGCCGTAGCTAAGCCCCGTGCCGGGCGGGACCGTCTTGACGTGGGACACCTTCGCCTTCAAGGTCATGGCGGGGAGGAGGTCTACGCGCTTGTGGTCGACGTGCGGCGAGGGGTATAAGCCGTAGAGCATGATGCCGGGGCGGACCATGTCTAGGCTGTACTCGGGGAGATCGATGATGGCGGCGCTGTTGCTGACGTGCTTGATCGGGACGTCGAACCCCCTGTCCTTCAGCTCCTCTATTACCCGCATATACTTCTCGAACTGCTTCCTGGTGTAGGTCTTGTCCACCTCATCGCTTACCGCGAAGTGCGTGAAGACGCCCTCGACCTCAATCCCTGGAAGGCTGCCGATCTTCATGATCGCGTCAGCTGCTTCATCGACCCTGAACCCCAGCCGCCCCATGCCTGTGTCGACCTTCACATGGACGACAGCCTCGCGCCCCGCCTCGAGGGCCGCGGCGCTAAGAGCCTTGGCGTGGCCGAGACGGTAAACGGCAACCGAGACGTCGTGCTCAAGGAGCAGTGGATAGAGATACTCAGGGACATATCCGAGCACGAGGATAGGTGCCTTAACCCCGTGGCGCCTAAGCTGCATGGCCTCGCCGAGAGTAGCCGTCGCAAGACGATCAGCCCCGTTCTCCAGGAACACCTCGGATGCCTCCACCGCTCCGTGCCCGTACCCGTCAGCCTTGACGGCTGCCATTATCCTCGACGAGCCTGGAGTCACCCGCCTCGCCTCGCGGACGTTATGAGCCAACCTATTCAGGTCTACCTCCGCCCATACCGGGCGGATCATGTGGGTTTCAGGGATCATAGAGAATGGTTAATCGGCGGACGCTATAAATCTTGGAGGTTTATCCTAGTAACCTCGCTCTGGTTAGGTGTTTGGCGCGGTCGGCAGGATTCGAACCCGCGACCCCGGGTTCCGAAGACCCGTGCTCTATCCACTGAGCTACGACCGCTCATGGTTCAGAGATTCGCACACTAGAAAAGGGTTACCCCTCCACGGGTTGAACCTAAATACCCGTAGCTCGACACGATACACGTGAACACCGAGGTCAACCTGCCATACGGAGAGACGAGTTTAAGACTGAGCATTCCCGGCCGATTCGGATGCACCGTGCTGGAGCCGAGGGACATGAAGAGCGTAAGGGACCCCTATGCCGCGTTGAGGACTTCGATGCTGAAACCAATTGGATCGGAGAGCCTGCTGGGCCTCGCAGAGGGCTCGAGGAACCCGTGCATAATCGTCTCAGACTCGACGAGGCCGACCCCGAGCGGGCTTATAACCGAGGCGGCGCTCAACGTGCTAAACCAGGCGGGCGTACCAGATGAGAGGGTGAAAGTGGTGGTGGCCACAGGTCTGCACAGGCCGTGCACCGACGCGGAGCTGTTGGAGATGATGGGGGCGGCGCTGCTTAAACGGGTTAAGATCATAAACCATTCAGCCCGTGACCGGGGGTCCGTCGAGTATATAGGAGACACGACGTTTGGGACGCCGGTGTGGGTTAATAGGGAGGTCCTTGACTCCGATCTGGTCATAGGCGACGGGTACATAGAGCCCCACTTCTTCGCCGGCTATACGGGCGGCGGAAAAAACATTCTCCCCGGTGTCTCGGGGCTGGAGACGATCAAGGCCAACCACGGAGCCGAGATGATCGACCACCCCAAAGCTAGGGCTGGAGTGCTGGATGGAAACCCTATCTACATGGACATCGTGGAGGGGGCGCGGATGACGGGATACCACTTCAGCGTCAACGTCACGCTGAACTCCATGAAGAAATTGTCAGGCGTCTTCGCCGGCGACTTTGAGGAAGCCCACCTGGAGGGATGCAGCTTCCTTGAGGGCTACGTGGGCGTGAAGACGGAGCCCGCAGACATAGTAGTCACTACCAACGACGGCTACCCGCTGGACAGGGACCTCTACCAGGCGGTGAAGGGGATGACCGTCGGCGAGGCCTGCGTGAAGGAGGGCGGCATCATCGTCGTGGCCTCCGAGTGCAGGGACGGCGTAGGGCACCCGGAGTTCAGGAGGCTCGTCGAGGAGTCCCGGAGCCCCGGCGAGATCCTAGAAACCGTGAGGAGCCCAGGTTTCTTCATGATAGACCAGTGGCAGGCCCAGACGCTTGCGAGGGTGCTTCAGAGAGCCCAGGTGATATGCGTGACGGGCGGCGTAGAGGCAGACGAGGTGAGGAAGATGCTCTTGACCCCCTCCCGTAGCCTCGACGACGCCATGAAGATGGCACTAGACGCCGTTGGCCGGGCCCCCGAGATAAGCATAATACCCGGGGGGCCGTCTACGATTCCGCTGTTGGAGTGATGGCCGTGTGGCCTGAGAGGGTGGTTCAGAGCATCGAGGTGACCGCGCTGGTCCACGCGACGGAGGACGAGTCCAAGGTAAGGAAAGCCGTCCTGAATCTTCTGCCGCCGGACATCGATCCTCCGGCGTTCGAGGCCATCAAGCTGCAGGGATACTACGGAGACCCCATAACCGCCCTCAAGCTCAACGTGAAGCACAGGAGGCTGGCCACGGAGCTTCTTGAGCACGTCGTCAAACGGCTCTCGTCTCTGGATCTCCAGGCCCTCCTGGACGAGCTGCCCCAACGCATCGACGAATCGAAGAACCTTTACATCAGGCTCGACAAGCAGAAGGCGTACACCGGTAATGCGGTGTTGGAGAGGCATGACTCCATCAGGCTCAAGGCGAAGCTCCGGCTCCTCCACAAGGCGGACCCCGTAGAGTCGATACGGATGTACATAGAAACCTTGGAGACGTATCCGACATGAGGCGCTTCATAGACCTCCAAATACTCCCCGGGCCGGGGAAGACGGCTGAGATGCTGAGCCACGCCAACCACCTGGGGTACTCGGCGGTCGGCTGCGAGGGGGGCACCCCGTCTGACGCTCCCATCGACGTAATATCCAGGCTTGACATCGCGCCTAGGAGCCAGCAGGATCTACAGCGCATGCTCAAGGGAAACAGACGTAAGCACGAGGTGATATCGGTTCTGTGTCTATCCAAGGGCGTGGCCCGCCAGGCGGCTAAGGATCCTAAGGTAGATCTTCTGAGGTTCCCGAGGGACTCTTCGAGGAGGATGACAGTCTGGCTTGATAGGCAGCTGGCGTCGTTGGCGGGTGAAGGCAGCTGCCACTACGAGGCGGTGGCGGGTGACCTGCTCACCCAAGACCCCTGGGAGTTGGGCTACGTCATCAAGCAGCTGAGAAAGGAGGTCTTGAACGCCCGAAGATACGACGTGCCCGTGGTGCTCTCCAGCGGTGCCGACTCTGTTCACGGTATGAGGGACCCGAGGTCGTTGGCCGCGTTGATGAGCCTCGTCGGGTTGGGCGAGGAGGAGTCGCTGGACCTGATATCCGTGAACCCGTCGAATCTGGTCGAAAGAAACCGTGATAAGCTCTCCGCGTCATATGTTTCACCCGGAGTCCGGGTGATGGATTCTTGACCGAGAAGGCGAAGATAGACATTCTGGTTCACTGCTTCTACCACAGGGTGGGTCTTCACAGGGGGCACCCAGTGCTGAGCGTCAGGTGGCCCCTCACGCCGATGCCTCAGGAGACGGTGAACGAGGTTTATGGAGGCAAGGTCTTCAGCCTCGGGAGCACCAACACGGTTCTCATAAGGGACGGAGACCTGAATATCGTCCACGACCCAGGTATACTGCAGCTGGGCAGGTACGGCACCCTTAGGATGAGGCTGGAGGAGTTCGGGCTGAAGCCGGACGACATAGACGTCGTGATCAACAGCCACTGCCACTACGACCACATAGAGGCCAACTACATGTTCAAGGGCAAGCCGCTCTACGTCCACGAGGAGGAGGTGAAGTTCTGCGACAGGCTGTACTGGCCCGAGTTCACCGAGGCCTTCATGGGCATCATGGACGTGAAGACCTTCAAGGGCGACGCACGGGTCTCTGACAACGTTAAGATCATCGAGACGGTGGGTCACACGCCGGGGAGCGTCACGACCCTCGTGGACACGGAGGACGGGCTCGTCGCTCTGGTGGGGGACGCCGCCATAGTCAAGGAGGACCTGCTGGAGCTGAGGCCGCCGAGCGTGGTCACGAAAAACCTTGAGGCCGACGTCGCCGTGGCTAGTCTACGGAAGATCAGGGATCTAAACCCCGTCTTGGTGGTGCCCGGCCACGACGCGCCCTTCTCTCCACAAGGTTTAAAATAGTCTGCCCTGTAAGGGTTGGCAGTGAATAGATTTACCGACGCACGGCTCTCTAACTAAAGCAGGAAAGGTGAGGGCACAGACCCCCAAGATCGATGGCATCGATAGGAAGAGCCCCACCCCCAAGAGAAGGAACAGTTCTAACTATAAGAAGCGGATTCTCTACGCCAGGGAAGAGCGATTTAAAAGACGTTAAAGCCTATTTTTCATTGATTTTACGAATGTGCTGAACCAGGGTAGGTTCATCAGGTACCTGAATAACAGTAGGCTGATTGTCGCGATTAGACCTAGGTAGCCAAGTCCTTTTATCCAGTCGAAGGGGCTTCCGGTGGGGCCTGTGGATGTCTCCGGGGGCTCTTTGAGGTATTCGCTAGGCTGGTAGGAGGCGTTGGTCACTTGGGCGCTGTACGTGTAGATCGTGAGGATGAGGGCTAACGAAGTGACTAGGCCGAGGGATAACCTCCAGTTCGCGTTCGAAGATGCCTTGATGAGACGCATGTATCTCTGCTGCATGCCCATTACTTTCATTTAGGCTTAAAGAAATGAGATTAAAAACATGATGTACCTCTCTGGCGGTTACATCGTGCATAGTTTTGAAGGAGTCTTCTCGATGTAGCCCCGATCTTGACGTCGGTTTAAAAACTATAGGTGAGAGGAGACCCAGTCGATGACCGCCTTCTGCAGAGGGATCCTGTGTTCGCTGAACCCGTGGTCGGCGCCCTCGATCTCCACCAGCTTCTTGGGCTCGTTGGCCGCCTCGTAGAGCCTCCTAATATCTGACGGCATGGTCACGTTGTCGTTGGTGCCCAGGACCACCATCAGGGGTGCGTGGACCTTCCTCACGGCCTCGATTGGGTTCAGCTTGGAGGCGGCGACCTTGATATCCTCTCGCAGCTTCTCCTCCGTCCACCCCACCAGTTTTCCTTCCGCCATCTTGAGGAAAACGGGTACGATGTTCTCGAGGTATGGGTCCTCGGACCAAGACTTGATGTCTGAGGCGGGCGCCATTAGAACCCCCGTCTTCAGCGACGGGTCCATGCTCATGCACTTAGTCAGGGGGATCGCCCCCATGCTGTGGGAGGCCAGCCCAACCCTGTTGGGGTCGACGCAGTTTAGGCCTCTTAGGTACTTGACCGCCGCCTCGGTGCTGGGCACCAGGTTTGTCAGCCTGTACTCTCCTTCGCTTCCCCACGCCCCCATGTAGTAGAAGATGAGGACCACCACGCCGTTGAGGGCGAGCTCCTCCGCAAGATCCATGTTCTTGGTGTCGCCGGGGTATCCGTGGCAGACGGCGACGGCGGGGTACAAGGCTTCCTCCCTAGGCCTGTACAGGCGTCCGAGGAGTCTAATGCTGTCACAGGGGATGATCGTGTCTTTGACGACTATGGCTTCACCCATTTTCACTCGTCTCTCCCTTAACGGTGTAACCTACAATATTTTTAACGCTGCCGCCCCAATTCAGTGCGATGGGGAAGCGCATCACCACCAGGTTCAAGCCCAGGAACGTCTGGGTCCGTGACATGGTTGAGAGTGACCCTTTCGTCGCTTCCTCTCTGGACGTGACGAAGGGCATGCTGAAGCTTCAAGCCCCTAAGCAGAGCCTCTGCAGCGTGTGTAAGGGCGGGAAGATGCTCTGCGGGAAGACGAGCTGCCCCATCATGGCGCGTCTAGGGGCCTTCTCCAAGATGTTTCAGAGCGTAAAGGGAACCAACATCGACGGTAGCAGCCCCCCCGGCGTCTTCGTCGGCCGCTTCGGGTACCCCTACGTCCAGATGGGGCCCCTCACCCCTACTTTCTACGGCAACACCCAGATCCTTGACTCCCCTGAGCAGTGGTTCGGTAAGAGCATAGACGAGATCATCGGCTACAGGAGCCAGCTCATCAGGGGGATGA
Organism: Candidatus Krumholzibacteriaceae bacterium; assembly: GCA_035529515.1. GTDB lineage: Archaea > Thermoproteota > Bathyarchaeia > TCS64 > TCS64 > RBG-16-57-9. The sequence continues at coordinate 6,271 of DATKWN010000183.1, forward strand.
CCCCGGTGAACGTCCGCAAACCCTGGAAGGCGGGGAGGCTCCTGGATAAGACCCGTGAGCTGAGCCTAGCGGAGCACTACGTCGAGACCGAGATGAAGCTGACGCGTAGGCCCACTAAGCGGTTCTACATGAACGGCGACGTCCAGCCCATAGGGCCCACGGCGCCCATGGAGGACATGGACATAGGGTACATCAGATGGAACAGGCACATGGAGAAGTGCCACTACGATAGCGACCTCAAGGCGGCGCCGGCCACAGTCAAGCTATTCGAGGAGGGCCTCCCCGTCAGCAGCATCATGAAGGCCTTCAGCATGGGCAGCTTCGGCGTCGAGAAGAACAGGAGGCTCGTGCCCACCAGGTGGAGCATCACAGCCGTGGACGACCTCCTGGGGAAGCACCTGACGAGTAAGGTAAAGGGCTACCCCTTGGTGAACCAGTACGAGGTATACGAGAGTAACTACATAGGTAACCGCTTCGAGATCCTGCTTGTCCCTGATGCGTGGGCCTACGAGGCATACGAGGCATGGTACCCGAGGACCCTCTGGAACCCGTCGGAGGAGGAGGTGGCCATCGTGACGGACTGGGAGCCGTATAGTGGCCGCTCGACCTACGCGAGCATGGGCGGCTGCTACTACTCGGGCAAGCTGGCGGTGCTGGAGCACCTTGAGAGGGAGAGACGGCAGGCGAAGGTATTCATATTCAGGGAGGCATACCCCGACTACATACTGCCTGTAGGTGTATGGCAGGTCCGTGAGAACTGCAGAAACGCCATGAGGCAGCCGTCTAGGGTGTTCGACACCTTCCAGTCAGCGATAAACAACATCATGGGGAGGCTCAGCATACCACTGGAGAAATGGATGGAGGCAGGACCATTATTACGTCATACGTTGACGCAAAGAAAACTTACCGATTTCTTTAATTAAATAATTTAAATAATGACTCAAATTTCAATTTAATCGTTCTATCTTCTACCAACGAATAATAATTATCTTTCTCATCTTTATGTATAAAACTTAAACTTTGTAATAGATTTAAAGTCTGATTTATCTCATATTCTGTAAATTCTTTATTTAGTGACCAGTATAAATCTCTAATAGATGTTTTTTCGTTAGAAGATTGTAGCTTTCTCAACTGTGATATTAATTTTGGTAATAAATTCTTTTGATTTAAATAGTCATTTACTCTGTGCATAAAATCTTCGTTATTTTTAATGTTGATTATACCATATGATGAAAAAATGGATTTTAAATCTATTAGATTTAATGGGGTTTCTTCATGCATTTTTAATAATTCTATTAACTCATCAGTTCGCATCAAGGAAACTTCAAATTCAGAAGCCCTTTTTATCATATCTCCCCCTGAAAAATCTGGAGCCACTATCAACGCAAAATCTGCAAAATGTAAATTTTTATGATCTTTTATTGTTGGCCACGAAATTTGCCTTTCAGATATTTTTTCATGTTTAGATGTTTTACCATCCACAATCATTGAATAACGTTCTTTTCCAGCTTTGGCAATAACTAAAACATCTGTATCTCCAGAGTTACCCAGATGTTCTGTAAAGAAACCGAGATATTGAAAAGCTTTCGCAATTGCTTCTTCGAATTTTGAAGGGTTTTTACTATCATGTTCAGTTTTTCTCAGCGAGTTTATAATATTGCTTAATTCTAAACTTGGAGTTTTAGGTATTTCAGTCGTGTCTTTTTCTTCTGGTGATTTAATTATAATTTTAGTCTCTTCTACTGGTTCGATATCAACTTTTACTTCATCAGTTAAAGTATAGGATCCTTTTGATAAGCTAACCAATCCAAAAGCTCTCAACCAATCTAATCTATATTTTACCGGGTGTGTTGAAGTCCAATTTACATATCCCTCAAGAAATGTTTGAGTCTGCTTATGAATTTCATCCAGTCTGTGTTTACCCATCTTTATTGCGGTTAGAATTTCAGAAAAACCTACAACATTATTATTAATCACTTCAAACAAAAGATTGGCATCTCTGTTTTGGAGATAAACTAAACCATCTTGCGTTAGAGAAAGCTCGTTACGATTCTTAAATGAAATTAAACCACTACTCTTGAAAACGTTATTTACATACCCCTGTGCATTTTGACGTGACTTAACTCTATCAAAATTGTCGAGAAACCAATCAACAAGTTGTGCATGACTTGGCTTTGCTTGATTAATGTAATCCAATGTCTCATAAACTGTATTAAGGTAATTATCCAATCCTCCCGGAATAGGCCAAAAAGTCTTATTTTTAGTCAAACGTTTATGGTAATGAGACATATACCAATATTTATTGATTCTTTTATTAAAAAGTATCAACTAATTGGGTTAACTTTTAAACGTCTTCCCTAGCCCCTTATGTTAGGTTAGTGAGACCCATGAACCCTAGAGAGGTAGCCGAGCGGCTACATGAGAACGAGAGGAAGGTGCTCCAGGCGCTGAGCGGCAGGGGTATCGCGACAACAGAGGAACTGAGCCAGCTCACGGGGCTGGCGAGGGACGCCGTGGAGAAGGCGTCCGACTGGGCCGCGACGAAAGGCGTTGTCTCGTTTAAGGAGGAGGTCTCACAGTTCTTTAGTCTCACAGACGAGGGAAGCGTCTACGTGGAGAACGGCTTACCCGAGCAGAACCTCAGGAAGCTGCTGGTACACGGCCCCCAGGAGATAGCGAAGCTCAAGCAGACATTCGAGAACCTGAACATAGCCCTGGCGTGGATGCGGCGCAACGGGTGGACCGACATCCGGAGGGGAGTCATGGAGCTAACCGAGGAAGGGAGGAAAGTCGACGACTCCCCTGAGGAACAGCTCCTGAGAGCCCTGGACAAGCCCACACCCCAGAGCGGAGAGGCGTTCACCGAAGACGAGCTAACTCTGCTGGAGCAGTTGGCGAAACGGAAGCTGGTTACAAAGCACGAGGAGACGGAGCGTTCCGTCGCCATAACAGACTTCGGTAGGCAGGTTCTGCCTGAGCTTGAGTCAGCGAAGTCGGTGAACGTGATCACTCAGCTGACTCCGGAGATGCTGGTGAACAAGTCGTGGAGGAGCGCCGCGTTCCAGAGGTATGACGTGACGCTACCCGCGCCGAGCCTCAACCCCGGGAAACGTCACTTCATCAGCCAAGTCATCGACTACATCAGGCGGTTCTGGGTGGAGCTGGGCTTCAAGGAGATGAAGGGCGAGTACCTGGAGCTCAGCTTCTGGAACTTCGACGCCCTCTACCAGCCCCAAGACCACCCTGCGAGGGACTTGGCTGACACGTTCTACATGAAGACGCCTTACAGCGGGCACCTGCCCGACCCGAAGATGGTGGAGCAGGTGAAGGAGACCCACGAGAACGGGTGGACCACCGGGAGCCTCGGGTGGCGGTACATTTGGGACCCGGAGGTCGCCGCCCGTAACTGTCTAAGGACCCACACCACGAGCCTGAGCGTCAACCAGATAGCGAAGCTCACGCCGGACGATCTACCGGCCAAGTTCTTCAGCTGCGGCAGGGTGTTCAGGAACGAGACCATCGACTGGAACCACCTCGCCGAGTTCTACCAGACGGACGGCATCGTCATCGGGGAGGGAGTGACGTTCCGCGACATGAAGGGCTACCTCAAGGCCTACATGGAGGGACTCGGGGTTGAGAGGTTCAGGTTCCGGCCCGGCTACTTCCCTTACACCGAGATGAGCATGGAGGCCGAGGTCTGGATAGAGGAACGCGGCGAGTGGATGGAGCTCTTCGGCGCAGGCATGTTCAGACCCGAGGTGGTCAAGCCCCTCATAGGCATCGACGTCCCGGTGCTCGCGTGGGGCCCCGGCTTCGACAGGCTCGTCATGCAGAGCTACAAGGTTAACACCATCAAGGAGCTGTACACCAACGACATCGGCCTGCTCAGGCGGGCCAAGCTGTGGATGGAGTGATGAGAGATGCCGGTCATAGAGGTAAACCTTGAGGACTTGAGGGAGCTGCTGGGTAGGGACGTATCCATCGAGGAGCTCCAGGACAGGCTGCCCATGATGGGTACAAGCTGGGAGGGGGTCACGGAGGACGGCTTCCACTTGGAGGTGTTCCCCAACAGGCCGGACCTCCTCAGCATCGAGGGCTTGGCCAGAGCCTACTCCAGCTGGACAGGGGCGAAAACCGGGCTAAGGAAGTATCCTGTGATGAAGACCGACTACAAGGTAGTCGTCGATGAAAAAACCCAGGGGGTACGTCCTTGGTTCGTGACTGCTGTAGTTAAGAACGTCGAATTCGACGACCCTCTTATCAGGAGCATCATTCAGATGCAGGAGAAGCTCCACGTCACCCACGGCAGGAGACGCAGAAAGGTGGCAATAGGGCTACACAGCTTGGAGCCCATAGAGTTCCCTGTGACCTACACCACCAAGCCGCCGGAATTCAAGTTCAGGCCTCTTGGGGAGCGGTTCGATAAGGACCTCACCTGGATACTCAGCGAGATGAAGACTGGTAAGGAGTACGCCTGGACAGTGGAGGGCTTCAAGGAGTACCCCATGATCCTTGATAAGAAGGGCATGGTGCTGTCGATGCCTCCCATCATCAACGGCGAGTACACGAGGATAGACGAGTCCACGACGGAGCTGTTCATCGACGTAACGGGCACCGACCTCAAGGCCATCACCGAGGTGCTGAACGTCATATGCGTGACGCTGGCGGACAGGGGGGCCGAGATACACGAGGTTCACAACCACTACCCGGACGGCTCGGTGCTCACCACGCCGAACCTCGACCCGTGGGTGATGGAGTTAGACAACGACTACGTCAACCACACCCTAGGCTACGAGTTCACGCCCCAGGGGTCGGCCCGCGAGCTGGAGAAGATGGGGCACGGAACCGAGGTAAACGGAAACGTCATCAAGGTCCTGATACCCAGCTACAGGGCCGACATAATGCACCCCATCGACCTGGTGGAGGACATCGCCATCGGCTACGACTACGACAACTTCGAGCCCGAGATACCGCCCATAAGCAGCGAGGCAGGCGAGGACCCCCTTGAGGTGTTCAGCAGGGGCCTACGGAACTTCCTGGTCGGCTTGAGGCTGCTGGAGGTGGTCACCTTCATGATGAGTAACAGGGACAAGCTCTTCCAAAGGATGAGCCTCCCCGAGGAGCCCATATGCGAGACCGATAACCCCAAGATGGAAGCCTACGACAGCCTCCGGAACAGGCTGCTGCCATGCCTAATGGAGGTCATAAGCACCAACAAGCACCACCCGTACCCCCAGAACCTCTACGAGGTCGACGACGTGGTGGTGATAGACCCATCCACAGAGACAGGAGCCAGATCCAGGCGTAGACTAGCCATAGCACTGTGCCACTCGAGCGCCAGCTTCAGCGAGATAAAGGCAACGATGAACACCATACTGGAGAACCTAGAGCTGCAGGCAGAGGTAGTGGAGGGCGGATGGGACTGCTTCATCGAGGGCAGGAGATACACCGCCATGCTGGGGGGAGAACCTCTCTGCTGGGCTGGGGAGGTGAAGCCCGAGGTGCTGGAGAGATGGGAACTAGAGATGCCCGTCGCGGCCCTAGAGATGGACGTAGACATTCTATTCAAAGCCCAGAACGGCTAGTCACCTTTTTTCATCGCTTTCTCTAGAACCCCGTTAATGAACTCGGTCTTAGACTCGGTGTAGACTTCCCGCATATCAATATATTTCTCCACGAGCCGTTTCTTCAACTCATAGTATTCCATGGCTGTCTCAGGGTTAGCCCTGAGATAATCCCGGTACAAAATGTGTCTCTTCCAGAAACCGCTTCCATGTTTCACGAGGTGCAGGTGGACGCCTGGGCTGTGGGGCCCCTTCCCGAGACAATAATACCAGTCATCATCCGTAGGCTCGGGTGTCACGTCGTCGTACCCTATCGCTGCAAGCGCTGGGAGACAGCGGTCTGCGACCTCCTGGATGTCCAACCCAGCTATTATGTCGATTATTGGCTTTGCGCCGAGGCCAGGCACCGAGGTGCTGCCGAAGTGCTCTATGGATTTGATGTGTTCGCTGACTGCGTCTAGGATGAGCTTCTTTTCTTCCTCGTAGAAACGCGACCACTCAGGATCGTACTCGACGACGGTTATCCGGCTCGGCATCCTCTATCCTCGACCTTCATCCTCTACATATTATATAATAAGTTAACCATAACCCGAACCATGGAGGATCGGCCTAGTTTCCCGCCCAACTTGGCGCTGCTCATAAGCATCATAGCGGTTTCGACGGCCTCGATACTGATCAGGATGAGCAACGGGCCTCCACTAGCGATAGCCACGTACAGGATGCTTTTCTCGACCCTCCTCCTGCTGCCTTTGTTCGTCTACTTCGACGGGTTGGGGAAGATGCGGAGGATGGGCGTGAGGGGCATAGCAAGTTTGATGGGCATAGGGGTGGTGCTGGCGATCCACTTCGCCTCATGGATAAGCAGCCTCAGCTTCACGACCGTCGCCAGCAGCGCCATATTCGTCCATATAGACCCCATATTCGTGGCAGTAGTCAGCCACTTCTTCCTCAAGGAGAGGGTCACCAGAAGAATGGTGGCAGGCATAGTCGTCGCCTTGATCGGGGCCACCATGATTGCTGTGGGCGACGCAGGCATCGGGGAGCTCAACCTCTACGGCGACTTCTTGGCACTGATAGGCGGCGTGATGCTCGGCATCTACATCCTCGGCGGGAGGGTCGTGAGGCGGAGCCTTGACCTGACCTCATACGTCACGCCTGTGTACGCCACCGCCTCTCTCGTCCTAGTGCTGATGTCTCTGCTTAGCGGCACTCCTCTAACAGGCTACGCTGTGAACGAGTACGTCCTGTTCTTCGCGATCGCCTTGGTCCCCATGATCTTCGGCCACACGGTCTATAACTGGGTCCTGAGGTACGTCTCGGCGCCCCTCGTCTCCATGAGCCTCCTCGGCGAGCCCGTGGGCGCCTCCATCCTGGCTCTTCTGTTTCTGAA
>DATKWN010000184.1:0-12681 GCA_035529515.1 Candidatus Krumholzibacteriaceae bacterium
GGAAGAAGCACGTGGCTACCCTCGCCAACCTGGAGGCGGCCATCACATGCAACCACAAACGCACCATACCCAAGACCTGGGAGCAGAGCCTCACGCGGCAGAAGGAGAGGCTGGCGGCCCGCAAGCAGAGGGCCAGGGAGAACATGCGTAACTACCGTGAACGCATCAGAGACGCCGTCGCCAAGTACGAGGAAAGGATCGCCGGGTACGAGGCGAAGCTGGAGGAGGACAAGAAGAAGCTCGACGAGTACAAGCAGGAGCTCAAGATGCGCGAGGCGGCGGACAAGTCCACGAAGGGGATAAAGAAGCGCATCGCCTCCAAGAGAAGCGTCATCAGGAACGGCAGGGAACGCATAAAGAACACGAGGGACAAGCACAGGGAGCGCGTAGCCAACCTCAAGGAGCTGATGGAGACGCGGCGCATGAAGGACGAGCAGATGATCGAGAAAGCCACGCTCCAGATCGAGGCTAAGGAGCTGACCCGGGACTACAACCTGGGCACGAGCCTCAAGAGCTACGTCGACCCCCGGGTCTACTATGAGTGGGGCCGCGACGTGGACTACGACTGGCGCAACTACTACTCGTCGACTCTGGAGAAGAAGTTCAGCTGGGTGGACCCGGAGCCCCGGGAGCATGAAGCAGAGTAGATCAAGGTCCCGGTGCCTGCTTGAACATTAAAACTGTTTTCACCCGTGTCCTCCCCGGGTGGACCCTCATGAACCTCTGTCTGACCGGTCTGTCCATAGTCTCCGCGGCCATTCTGTATATAACCAAGACCCTGCTGCCCGTGACGGAGAGCATCCTAGAGTTCACGGTGGTCTCCTTGATCAACATGGTTTTCCTGCTCTACTGGAGCCTCTGGTTCGTCACGGCGGTTCCTCCCATACTTGGAAGCCTTTACCTGTCCCGGGAGGATCCCGAATACTACAGGTACGCCGTCCAGAACGCCGCCGCGGTCATCGTGCTCTACGTCCTTAAGATACTCTTAAGGTTCGACGTCTTCTCGGTGGCCGCTTAGCCGCCGCCGATGGGGGGCATCATGAATACCCTGTCGCCGTCCCTCAGAACGGTGTCGAAGCCGTCCAGGCTCCTTATGTCCACCTCGTTGACCGAGAACATCAGGTAGTCGAGAAGCTTGCCCTCGTCATCGTACACGTATCCCCTGAACGGGTCGCCGTAGAGGCTGATGAGGTGGTTGATCAGGTCCATGACGGTGGCGCCTTCGGGCAGGGACAGGGTCTCGTCTCTCTTCCCAGCGGCGTCCCTGACCATGGCGTAGTACCTCAACTCCACCTCCAACCCGGCCACCCTCGATAACGTTATTGGTTCCAACGCGATCGTATTAAATGAGTTTTATGCCTGTGAAAGGATACGCCGGGAAGTACCTGAGGGTCAACCTATCGGACGGCAGCCTGGTAGACGAGGTGTACGACGAGGCTACGTTGAGGAGGCACCTAGGGGGCACGGGGATGGGCGCCAAGGTCCTCTACGAGGAGGTGCCCAGGGACATCGAGTTCAGCGACCCCAGGAACGTCGTGGTGATAGCCAGCGGCCCCCTAGGCGGCACCGCCGTAGGCGGCTCAGGGACCATCAGCGTGGTCACCAAGGGCGCCCTCACCGGGGGAGCCACCTCGGTGCAGGCCAACGGCCTCTTCGGCGCCTACATGAAGTTCAGCGGCTACGACGGAGTCATACTGACCGGGGCGGCTGACGAGTGGAGGTACCTGGTCCTCAGGGACGGAGGGGCCGAGCTCAGGGACGCTTCCAGGTTCCTCGGTCTCGACACCTACGAGGTGACGGACGCCCTCCGCGAGGAGCACGGCGGCGCGGGGAGGGGCGCCAGCGTGCTCTCCATAGGGCCCGCCGGGGAGAGCCTCGTCCGCTGGGCGGGTGTCTTCGTGGACCACGGTCACAGCGCCAGCCACAATGGACCTGGCGCCGTCCTCGGCTCCAAGAAGCTGAAGGCCATCATAGCGTTCAGGGGCGTCGGCCGGGTAGACGTCCACGACGCCGAGGCGCTGCTGGAGGTCTCCCAGGAGATGTACGAGGACGTCGAGTACTTCAAGGGCACAATAGGCGGCGTCGAGCGGATGTACAAAGGCGGCTCGGGGGCCCTGCCCATCAAGAACTACAGCACCTACGACTGGGGCATAGAGCCCGGGGAGCTGGACAGGTTCAACGCCAAGAGCGTCCGAGACAACTACCAGAAGGACAGGATGCAGTGCTGGGGCTGCAGGCTCCTCCACAGCACCATGTTCGAGGTCGAGGAGGGCAGGTACGCCGGGGAGGTCGAGGAGCCGGAGTACGAGCAGATGGCGGCTTGGGGCCCCGTGATAGGGCAGACGGACGTGGAGGCCGCGATGATGCTCAGCGGCCTCACCGACAGGCTGGGGCTGGACAACAACGAGGCGGGCTGGATCGTGGGCTGGGTCATGGAGTGCATGGAGAAAGGCATCCTCACGGAGGAGCAGGTAGGGTTCAGGACGGGCTTCGGAGACGCCGAGGGCGCCGAAAGGTTACTGAGGATGGTGGCCAGCCGGGAGGGCTTCGGAGACGTCCTAGCGGAGGGCGTGAAACGAGCCTCCACGAGGATCGGTGGGAAGGCCGCCGAGTCCGCAATCTACACCATGAAGGGAAACACGCCGAGGGGCCACGACCACAGGTACCGGTGGGCAGAGATGTTCGACACCTGCGTCAGCAACACGGGCACCATCGAAGCCCACACGAGCGCCATGAGCCCCGGCGCCCAGGGACCCGAGAACCCCATGGAGGTCAGCGGTGAAGTCGCTCGGACCAAGGGCCTCATGCAGATGGAGGACAGCGTCGGCACATGCCGGTTCAACACACGCATGAACGCCGAGAGGATCGCCAGGGCCGTCTCGGCCGCCACCGGGTGGGACATGGGCGCCGAGGAGGCGTGGGACGTGGGCCGCAGAGCGGTGAACCTGATGAGGGCCTTCAACCTCCAGACGGGGCTCACAGCCAAACACGACAGACCGTCCGCACGCTACGGATCGGTTCCCGTGGACGGCCCCATCAAAGGCATAGGGATAATGCCTCACTGGGACGAGATGCTGAGAAACTACTACACGCTGATGGGATGGGACCCTGAGACAGGGGTCCCCCTCAGGGAGACCCTTGAAAACCTGGGGCTAGGACACGTCGCCGACGACCTGGCCCTCTGACATCATATTAGTAGGACCATGCCTCTCAGGGTGATGAGGAGGGCGCCCGCCGCCGTCCTCAGAGTCACCGGCTCCTTGAATACTATGACCGAGGCCAGCATCGTGAGCAGAGGGTAGCCAGCCGCCAGGGACACGCTGAGCGACAACCCCGACCTGGTTATAGCCGCGTAGTAGAAGTAGTGGCCCACGGCGAAGCTGACGACGCCGGCGAGGACGTAGTAGGCCGCCGACGTGTTCAGCCCCCCGACGCCCAGCCTGCCGGTCAGCGCAAGATAGGCGCCGAACATGATCCCCGCCGCGACGCAGCCGTACGCCGTGCCCATTAAGGGGTCCACACGGTCCCCGACCATCCGTACAAGTTGCGCCTCGGCTGCCCAGCAGACCGCCGCCATCAAAGCCAGCTGCCAGCCCTCCAACGCATTAACACCCTCCATCAACGAGGCGCCGGAATTCAAGTCTTCTGATCTCCTCGATACCGTTTTATGCCGTAGGCATCAAGTTGAGTCCATGAAGAATCTTGTTAAACGAAAACTAAAGGCTGGCAAGCCCGCGCTGGGCACATGGGTATCCATAGGACACCCCGATGTGACCATGTACCTGGCCGACATGGGCTGGGACTGGCTCGTATGCGACATGGAGCACAGCCCCTACGGCCCCGAGACCTACCACTTCATGGTGCAGGGCATGCTCTACGCCAGGGAGCGGTGCATGCCCATGTGCAGGATTCCGTGGACGGACCTCATCTGGATAAAGAAGGTCATGGACGCCGGCGCCACGGGAATCGTGTCGCCGCGCATAGAGACCAAGGAGCAGGCCGAGGAGATGGTGAGGCTCATGAAGTACCCGCCGTGGGGTGAACGGGGAGCGGGACCCAGGCTCGCAGCGTTCAGGGACCCTGACTACTTCGCGTCGGCCAACGAGGAGACCCTCTGCGTCGTCATGATAGAGACCGCGAAGGGCGTGGAGAACATCGACGAGATATTCAGCGTCGAGGGCGTGGACGCGTGCTTCGTGGGGCCCAGCGACCTTAGCCTAGACATGAGGATACACCGCCAGTACACCCATCCCGAGTTCCTGAAGACATTGGACAGGATCGTGGAGGCGGGCAGGGACCACGGCGTCGCGCCTGGGATGCACTGCTTCACGACGCCCGGCCCCACGAACATCAACGAGGCCATAGAGAGGGGGTTCCTGTTCTGCGCCTTGAACAGCGATACCATGTACCTCAGGAACGGCGTGAACGCGGCCTTCGACCACGTCAAGGGCTGGAAGCCGGGGCAGCAGGGCGAGGAAGTGGACGTCTAAGCCTTTATTTATAAATAATCGATCAATCGATTGATCGATCATTTATAAATAACTGATCAAGTCCGACGAAACACACCCCCGCGCGTCAACCTCATCACGTTTACAGCTGTCGTGTGGTAATGGAAACCTATTCAAAGCTTAGATCCTTTCGGGCTTCCTTACCTCAATCTCTTCCATGCGGCCGACGTCTATCTTCACGACAAGGTCTGCCTCTACCTCGTACAGGACCCTCTTCCCCAGAGCCTCAACGCCTGGCTCCTCCATGTTGGCGCCCTCCAGAAGCTCCAAAAACAGCCCCTGCTTATTCAGGGCCTCTTCCTCTTTGAGTAACGCCATCATCGCGCCCTCCGCCAGGCTGTCCCTCTGCGCCTCGTCCTTGCCCCAGACGTTTACCTCGTAGACGAGGCTCAGCCTCTGCCCCAGCGTCACATAGGGTTTAAGATAAGTGACCTTGACGTTGCCTTCCCCCTTCTTAGGCGGCCGACCGAGGGCCACGGTCCCCTCCCTGTAATCCACTGTGTACGCCCGGGAGCTAGCCTTAATGCCGTCCACCTCCACGCCGAGGAGCGGCCTGACGAGCTTCTCCGACAGGGTGAAGACCTTCTCCTCGCCGTCGCCGTCGAAGACGTCCTGGACCTTGTCGTCCGGCACCACCGGCCTGCCGATGCCCGAGTCAGCCGGCTTGAAGCCGCTGTTCGTCACCTGAACGTACGGGAGCCCCGTCTTGGGAGTCACCCCCGTGCCGCCGATGCTTCCCTTCTTGACGTCCTTCAGATTCTCCTGCAGAGCCTTTACGATGGCTTCCTCGATCTCAGCGAACATCCGGTGCACCTGTGCATAGGACTTTGTCCTCTAGTGATAAAATATTTTGGAGATTCCATGTACGAGTCACCAATAAAGGGACATAAAATACTGATGTATACAGTTCCCCGAGGCGTTGTTTAGAATCATTTAGTTACAATCATTTCTTTTCAGCACCCGAAAGACAATTATTATGATAGAACAGAGACTACTTCTAGTGTTACAATATGTATAGTTTTAAGAAAAAAGCAGCTATACTGCTAATAGTATTACTCTCTCTGACTTGGCTCACTCCGATGTGCCACGCTCAAACCGCTTCAGCCACCATATCTGGTATCGTTAAAGACAGTAACGGAAACCCCGTCGCGGGCGCCACCGTCAACCTGTACGGCGTAAAGGCTTCAGGCACCACCAGCGCATCTGGTACGTTCTCGTTGAGAGCTACATTCACCACTAGTTCTTACTATGTCATCGCGAGCAAGACTGGTTACGTGAATGGCAGAGCCGACTTCAAGGCGAGCGTCAAGTATGTGTTTCTCTATGGTAACCAAGCTACACTAACCCCAAACTATCTCAACATAGTGATTAACCACTACCCCACAGCAAACGTGAACGGCCCGTACTCCGCGGAGGCCACAGATTCCATCAGCTTCAACTCCTCGGGCTCAACTGACCCCGATGGTTTCATTGTCCAGAACTTCTGGGATTTCGGCGACGGAACCAACTCAACGGACGCTGATCCCTCACACGCATACGCCGAGCCTGGAACGTATACCGTGTCTCTCAAAGTAACCGATGACTCTGGTGATTCGCATACAGCAACAACGTCAGCCACCATTTCACCAAAACCGCCGATAGCAGACGCCAACGGCCCGTACATAGGGGGAGCCACCGACGCCATCGAGTTCAGCTCTGAAGGCTCCCACGACCCCGACGGCAACATAACACAGTACGAGTGGGACTTCGGCGACGAAAGCGAGCACAGCTTCGAGGCTGACCCGAGCCACGTATACACGCTGCGGGGGAACTACACTGTGGCCCTCACGGTCACCGACGACGATAACGTGACCGACACGGACACCACTTGGTGTGACATCGCTCCGCGGCCTCCCGTACCGAACGCTAACGGCCCCTACGCCGGCATAACAGGCGACTCGATCCCCTTCAGCTCCGCGGGCTCCTACGACATAGACGGAGACATCGTGGAGTACCGGTGGAACCTGGGCGACGGGTCCGGGGTGTTCATGGAAGAGAGCCCGAGCCACGTCTTCACCGAGGTGGGCAACTTCACCATCACGTTGACCGTGGAGGACAACGAGGGTCTAACAGGCACAGCCACCACCTACTGTATCATAGAGCTGCCCCCCAACGTGCCGCCCGAGGCGGACATCTCGGCCCCCACGGAGGGGACCGCGGAGTCACCCATGACCTTCAGCTCCTCGGGGTCGGTGGACACCGACGGCGAGGTAGTGGGGTACACATGGGACTTCGGGGACGGGAGCCTCGTCTCCAACGACGCCAACCCCGCCCACACCTACGCCGAGGAGGGCACATACACCGTGACCCTGACTGTCACCGACGACAGAGAAGGCACAGACACCGCTACCTTCACCGTCACCGTTGAGCCCAAGCCTTTCCCGATCATTCTCCTAGTAGGCGCCCTCGTGGTGGTCGGCGGCGCGGCTGCCGGCTACTACTTCCTCGTGATGAAGAAGAAGCCGGTGGTCAAGGCGACGGCTCTCCGCGTCACCGTAGACCCGTCCGATGTCCCGGGAGACGGGAGGTCCACCGCACAGGTCAAGGTGGAGGTGCTGGACGACGCCGGCGCCCCGATAGCCGTGGATAAACACACCGTGGTGAGCCTCTCCACGACCCTCGGAACCGTCAAGAGCCCCCTGACAATCGTCGAGGGCAAGTCCGAGGGCAGGGCGACGCTGACCGCCGGGTTCGAGCTTGGGGCAGCCACCGTGAAAGCCGAGGCCGAGGGACTCAGGGCTGGGTCTGGGAGCTTCTCGGTGGTGGAGAAGAAGCGGTACTGCATGCACTGCGGCGCCCAGATGAGCACCGGCGAAAACCTGTGCCCCAAGTGCGGAAGGATGCCGCCCTCAGGCGTGGACGTGAAGGAGTGCAGGAACTGCGGCGATGTCATACCGGTAGTCGCGAATTTCTGTGGCGAGTGTGGCGCCGGTCAGCCCGATGTGGCGGCGGAGAAACTAGGCGAAGACGTCTAGCCCTCTTTTTTCCCTTTTTTACTTTGTTATACCGGCCTAACCCTGGCTAGGTGCTGTATCACGTTCGCTATCCTGGGCGCGTTCTCGTCGTCGGTGTCCTTGAAGCCGACGTACCTGACCTCCTTGTCGGGGTGGGGGTTCCTTATGGCGTACTTGTACCAAACCCTCTCGTTGGGGGAGAGGAGGTACTCGTAGTAAGGGTTCCTGTCGCCCTTGACCTGCAGCTGGGTGTAGTTGTGCAGGAACAGGTCCGGCTGTATGTGGATGGTGCCGTCCACGTACTCCAGGGTTATCTCCAGGCACCCTTTGTCGCTCCGGAGCGCCCCCGCCCAGTAGTAGAGCAGGTCGAAGTAGTCTAGTACGCCGAACTTGCATATCTCGCCGATGTTGCCTTCGCCGGCGATGTACTGTCGAGTTATGTAGCCGAGGACGGTGGCGGCGTAGTCGCCTATCGAGGCGTCGTTCAACGCGTATGACGCGCCCACGGGGCTCTCCATGTTGGTTAGGGTGACGCTCTTGGCCATGGTGTCGATGTACTTCCGGAGCACCATGATCTCCTCCAGCAGGCGCTCCATCTCAGACTTTATGTCCTCCTGCATCTGGTTCCAGTCCTCTGACCGGAGTATTTCGCCGGGGTTCTTCCGGATTGGCTCAAACTTACTCAACTTAATCAATCCTCCACAGTCGTGATTATAGCCTTGACGCCCGTGGCCTTGATGCTCTCCACGGCGTCCCGGGCCATCTGAAGACTATTCTTCCTGGTCAACGCCGACCTTGGGATCCTCAGCTCGAAGGTGGCCAGCTGGTTGCTCATCCATCTGAGGGCCAGCTTCACCTTCGGTATGCCCACCGCGAACTTGGACTCGTCGAACACGGCTGCGTCGAAGACCCCTATCTCCTCGCTGATGGGCTGCCTGTAGCTCCACCGGGTCATCCGCCGGGGTATCGTGGGGGGCTTCGGGGCGGAGAGGCTCTTCTTTACCTCCTTGTTGTTCACCTTGGCCTTCCCGTTCTCGATGACGAGGGTCTGCCCCTTCTTCACTTCGCCGCTGAAGGTTATGGTCTCGCCTGTTTTCAGGTTGGTCAAAGTGGGGTCGGTGATGGCGTCCTCCTCCTCGGGTGCGAGGGTGACCTCGATCACCGGCTCCGCGTCGTAGATGCTCTCGCTGCTGAAGCTCCACATGTCCCCGGACTGGACGGTGAACTCCCTATGCACCTCGGCCTCAGGGTTCTCCACTATCTCGATGGGGTAGTCGAGGGGAAGCCTCAGGGCCATCCTCACCGAGTCCAGTATGGCTCTCATGGTTCCGCCCCCCTTGTACTCTATTATGGCCCTCTTGAGGCGGCTCCTGAGCTCCGGGTCAGACTCGCCCGGGCTCCTGCCGAGGTTGTAGATGCGGGTCAGCCTGTCCAGGTCGTCGCTGGCGGCCGTGTCTACCCAGTGGGCCTCGAGGATGGAGTCCAGGTCCTTCTCGGACTCGTCGATGCGTTTACCGAGAGCCGTGACGAGCTCGTAAACGATGGAGGCCTTGTCCCAGGTCATGTAGAACTCCGGGAACCTGTCCAGTATCCTCTGGGTCCTCTCCAACTAGCCTCCTCTCCGCTCCCTCTCCCTCAGGAGTATGTTGACGTCCCTGGACAGCGCCATCTCCTCGGGTCTTATCTGTATGTTCTCCCTGACGCTCGTGACGGGCTCCGCGTCGAGCCTGATGGCGGTGAGCTCGAGCTCGTTCACGTCGTAGACCCCCTCGACCTGCAGGCTGGAGTTCACGATCCTGTGGTAGACCACGTCCTCCCCGATGTCCAGCGACGAGACGTAGTTCCTGATCATCTCCTCCACGTGGTTCCTGACGCGGGTGGGCGAGGCGCCCCAGTTGTAGGTGACGGTCACGTTCACGTCCATGTTGACGATCCTGGGCCTCGAGAACTCAACCTTGATGCCGGCGGCGCGGGTGTCGTCTATCACCGCCTTTATGGCGTCCTCGTCGCCGCCCTGGACGACGACCTTCACGACGCCCTGGACGCCCTCGGGCATGTCATCGATGAGGACCGAGGTGACTCCCTCGACGCCCTTTATCGCCGACCCGAGGGACGCCAGCGACGCCTTCCCGGCTACCTCGAGGGCGTGTCTCGCCCTCTCCCTGAAGTCGTCGTCGGTCTCCACGTCCACCCCGGTCATGATGTCGCTTCTGTTGACGACGTACTCGACGCCCACCACGGGCCGGGGCATGACCACGAGGGCCCCCGCGAACACGTTCCCCGCGGTGCCGGGCTCCAGGGCCCGGACCGACGCCTGGGCCTCCCATTTCCCGTCGGGGGTTCGCTCCAAGGACCTCTCATCGGTGGTCTCGTAGGTCTTGGTGAACTCCGCTACCCTCGAGTAGTTGGAGACCTGAGTCCCCGCCGGGATGGTGATGGAGTCGTAGCTCACGTAGTCAACGAAGAAGTTGGTGTTTGGGTCGGGCTTGCCGCCGTCTGGCAGCCACCTCACCCGGTCCCTGTCGAGGGCGTAGTCGGTTCCCTCCTGGAGCTCCTGTGCGGCTCCGTCCACGGTGGCCTCCACCTTCACGATAGATTTGACCGGGGTCACCTTGAGCTCGTATCGGTCTCGGCCGGTCTCCAGGTGGGCCTCCTTCTCTATCGTTATGTCCGGCGGCGGCGTGTTCCTGCCGAAGGTAACCGTCCCGGTGGCTGGCTCCGCCTGTTTTCTTGTGACGCCGAGGATGGAGGTCACGAGGTCTAGCGAGCTGCCGTTGGCCGTGTCGATGTACCCCGCGTCGTAGACGTGGCCGAGCTGGGCGTACATGTAGTCGATCTCCCTGCTCACGGACTCGACTATGGTCCTTATGACGCTGCCCGGGTTCGCGTCCGTGAGGACACGGGCCTCGCCTATCGAGTAGAAGACCTCGAAGGCCGTGTCGTCGTCGGGTTTGGCTCCCTCGGGCAGCCACTCGACCCGGCCCTGGTTCAGCCTGTAGTCGGTGCCCTCGGCGAACGTCACCTCCTCTCCGTCGACGTACCCCTCTAGCTTCTCTATCTTCTTCGCGGACGGGTAGCCGAGTACGTAGCTGTTCCTGCCTCTCCTGTAGCCGTGTCTCTCGTTGACCACGCCCTCCGTGATGTGCCTGATTACGCTGTCCCGGGTCTCCTCGTAGCTTCTCCTCTTGAACGTCATACCTCCACCTCCAGGCTGAAGGGGTACATTATCTCAACGAGCTCGACGCTCCCCACTGGCTCGACGGTGATGAATATGTCTATCCTGTTGGGCTCTCCCTTCACGGTCTCCACGGCGATGTCCGCTATCCGTCTGACCCTCGCGTCCTGGGACACGCACTCGTAGGCGTAGTTACGAGCCAGCTGTCTGGTGTTCTCGTTGTTCACCTCGCCGATGAGTTCGTGGAGCCTCGAGCCGTAGCTGGAGAGGCCGAGTTCGCTGAGCTCGCCCTCCATGGTCCTGAGCCTCAGGATGATGGCTTGGGCGAGGTTGTATTCCTCGCCGATGATCTCGAGGTCGCCTCTCGGGCTCGATGTGAGGTCGTAGCCTAGATCCAGTTCGACCAGTTTCAGGTCTCTCCTGAGCTCTTCCTTGGACATGTACTCACCATATTACACTAAAATATCTAGTCTGGGGGGTCGCTGCATGACAGTGTGTACTCCGTGGCGGCGCTTTTCTCAGACGCTTCTCCCCCCTCAATGAATGCACACCGTTTGTTAGTTTATATTGACTTGTGCTCCCTTTAGCGTTAACGGTGCGGTTGCCTCGATGTTCGCTGTCAGGCCGGCTTTTATCTCCACCGTCGTGTCGCTCTCCATCTTGACCCCCGTCGCGCCTTTGAAGTCCATGGTTGTGCTGCTCGTCATCGAGACCCCGGTCTCTCCTTTTATCGTTGTCTTCGTCCCCGCCTTGAACTCCATGTCCAGCGTGGTTTCCATCTTGGTTTTTTCCGCTTTGAACTTCATGGCCTTCTCGCTCTCCATGGTAATCGTGTCCGCCTTGAAGGTCATGTCGCCGGTCGCCGTAATCGAGACGGCTTCATTGCACTCGATCTCCACGTTCCCGTCTCTGTTTATCGTCAAAATGGTCTTCCCGGCCTCCAGGTTCACGATATCCTCTGTCATCGTCAGCTTTATCCCGCTGGGGAACTCCACATAGACTCTCCGGGCGTTTTCAGCGTTGCCCGTTCTTTCCGGCGCGACGTAGACGAACTCGTCGATCTCGTTGGCTGGAGGCTTCTGCGTATCATTATATAATCGGCCAATTATCACGGGGGCCTGTAGATCCCCGTTCAAGAAGGAGACGAGGACGAGGTCATTGATGTTGGGTATGTTCACTAACCCGATCTGCTGCGTCGCGATGGGGATGTCGCGCAGCTCTATGTCGCCATCTTTAGCAACTACGCCTCTGCTGAGCAGCTTCACGTGACACCGGTAGAAGTCGTCGGGGTCGGGGAAGACGCTCGTCACCACCCCCACCTCCGTAACGTATATCTTCCTTATCTCTGCCTCCACAATTTTCCTGATTACATCAACCATTCCCGACATCATTTCTCTCTCCAGCCGACTAGAGTCGTGAATCCAGCAGCCTTACTAATATAGTGCTCGACGCTCCTGACTTGGAAATCTCCGTTCATCTTCGAGTGCTGCATGCCTGAGACCTGAATCACGTCTCCCAGCTTTATCTCGGCGTCGCCTATGATCTTGAACGTCCCGGAGAGCGTTTTCTTGATGTTTTCAGTCAGACCCTTCACCATGCCGTCCGCCGTATCCTGGTTTTTTACGCTGGCGTCATATACAACGAACTCGGCGTCCACGTTTCGCAAGTGCTTTTTCACGTCTTCGAGTTCTTCATCGTTTTCCGCCGAATACTGTTCTTTCATGAAATGCTCTTCAAACGTCTCCCCGACCACCATTACGCTGCTCGCCGCTTGAAAATCCTCGTGGGCGTCTGCCTTGATTATGTTGACACCGTACTCCAGCGTATGCGAACCGCCGTCACTGTCTTTACCGAAGAATAGTTCGTTGTCTGACGTCATGTAGAAGTTGAAGCCGGATTTCACGGCGAGTTCCCTGAGGTGTTCATACGCGTTCTTGCTGCTGTCCATGTAGTACGCGTGCAGCTTTGCGCCAGGAGATGTCGACGCCTGTAACCCTGAATCACC
>DATKWN010000185.1:0-4179 GCA_035529515.1 Candidatus Krumholzibacteriaceae bacterium
CTCCGGCATCTTCCGCGTCCCGTTGAGGATGCGGTATATCAACACCTCCACGGTGTGGTGGGTGCGCTCATGGAATATGGCCCTGAGGTCGTCGGGCTTCATCTCCATGAGCTGCTCCTCCGTGTAGCCGTGGACAGTCAAAGGCTTGGACAAAGAATCACCGGGTAGACGTATCCGTGTACGCCTAAAAGGTTGCTTCGCCTAGAGGACGATGCTCAGGATCACAGCCGCGTTGAACACGTCCCTGTAGGGATACCCGACTAAGACTTCCCTGATCCACGGCTTCTCCTCCGAGACCCTCGTCAACGCGGCCTCCAGCGCCTCCTCGGTCACCGGCTTCTCGAGGCCTCCCTCCTCGGCTAGGACCGCCAGCGCGTCCGCGAAGACGAGGCTGTGATCCAGCTTGGAGAAGGGCCTGAACCCGGTTCGGTGGTCGTGGCTCATCACGGCGTAGAGGGCTTCCTCCGGGAGCCTACCCCGTAGCATGTTGGCGGCGAGTACGCCGTGCTTCGACAGGTCCTCCGCGGTCTGGTCGTAGTCGACGTCGTGGAGGACACCCACCGTCTCCCATAGCCCCCTGCTGCCGCCGAGGCCGCCGGCGAGCACCGCCATGATCCTCCCCACGAGGAGCATGTGGTCGCGCCTGCTGCTGTCCTCTATGAGCCTCAGGGCGTCCTTCTTGGAGATCAACGCCACCATATAGTCAGCGGATGAACCATTAACGTTTTTTGACGCAAAGCCCTACACTTATCCATGGAGAGCGGCTGGAACCTCTCGGTCTGCGGCTTGAACTGCGCCGTCTGCGACATAATGCTCGCCGGGAAGGGAGACGAGGAGAAACAAAGGGAGATCATGGGCTGGTTCAAGGAGGAACGCGGCATAGATGTGGGGTCCGAGGCAATCGTCTGCATGGGCTGCAGGGGAAGCCTGGAAACCCATTGGAGCCCAGACTGCGGGATGATGCTCTGCGCCCGGAGCAAGGGACACGACTACTGCTTCCAGTGCCGTGGCTTCGTCTGCGAGAAGCTTGACGCCTTCGCCGACGACGGAATGGATCACCACAGGAGGGCCGTCGAGAACATGAAAAGGATCAAAGAGATCGGGCTCGAAGCATGGGTGGAGGAACAGCGGGAGAAGGGTCCGCCCGTTTTCTGCCCCTAGTCTTTCTCCCTGAAGAACACCCAGTAGAGGGCGCCGTTGACGGCCATCAGCGCCGCCCCCGTGAAGAAGGGCATCGAGAGGCTGACGGCCTCGAACATGTAACCGGCCAGCGTGGGCGCCGCCGACCGCACCCCCATCCTTGCGAAGCTACTTACCCCTATAGCCGTGGCGGTCTCCTCCGGGTCCACCATCCCGGACGCTAAGGTCTGCCTGATGGGCATGGTGAACATGACGACTATCCTGTTGATCACGAGCACCGCCATGGCGACGGGGTACGCGTTGGATAACGCGAAGGCGGTGGTGAGCACCGCCGCGGCGATACGTGACCCAATTATGGTGTTTATGTCGCCGAACCTGCCCACCATGCGCGGGATGAGGAGGTAGGTGAAGATGCTCAGAAACCTGCTGAGCGAGTATATTGGGCCGAGGGCGTCGCTGCCCACCCCGAACCTGTAGAAGAGGTAGAGGGTCATGAGGCTCTCAATCATGCCCCAGCCGAGGCCGCTGGTGGACCGGACGAGGCTGAACCTGAGGATGACGCCCCAGTTCCTGACCTTGCCGCCTTTTTTTGCCTCGCCTCCGCGGCTGGTCCGCCGCCGCGGCTCACGTATGGGGAACAGGAACACGATGGACAGCGCGGAGCCTACGGCGCAGGCCCACCAGAGCAGCTGGTGAGCCTCCACTACGTTGAAGCCGTATATGTCTTGGAGGTACACGGGGAGCCCGCCGAACGCCGAGCCTATGCTCGCCGCCAGCCCGTTGGTGATGGCCATGGCGCTGTAGATGCCGGGCCGCTGCGTGGCCTCAGTCTTGTCCGTGATGTACCCCGACACCACGGGCTGGCCGGCTCCCTCGCCCTCCCCCATGGCGCCCAGCCCCTGGCCGAGGGCGAGCATCCAGAAGTCGGTGCTCAACGCGAATACCACCATTCTCAGGGTGGCGAAGACGGTGCCGAGTATGAGAAACGGCTTACGGCCGTACCTGTCGCAGAGGTAGCCGAAGGTGACGCTGTGCAGGGCGCTCACAAAGGTGGCGAGGCTCAGCAGCAGCCCGATCTCCATGGCCGTGTAGCCGAGGAGGGCGAAGTAGATGGCCCTCACCACCTGTAGGAACCCCGTCACTATCCGGCGGGTGAACATACTTGAGGTGAGGAGCCTGATGTCCCTGTCGAACCCGTCTGGCACACGAATTAGGCTGGTCACGGGGGCTACCCGAGTGTGTCCGTGAAGGGTTCCACGAATATCTTCCCTTCACCTTTGATGTTCATGGTGTTGATGATGAAGTCGCTGCTTCTCCCGAAGCGCCTGACCCGTTTTGCTCCGTACCCAGAATATTCGTTCATGGGGTCCATATTAAATTGAGAACAATAAAACGGTTTTCCAAGGGGGAACCACGACGATTCAACCTGATATGCTCTATCTCCTGTGACCGTTGAGCGTGTGCATGAGAGTGCTGAGGTCGAGAACAGGGAAAAGATAAACAAGATGGCTGAAAGCGTATCCGGTGCCGTGATCCTTGTACATCATACTATACTGTTAGATTCATTAGGCCCAGCAGGACCAGGGTTACCCCTATCAGGAGGTTCACCCACCTACGATTCTCCATGGACCAGAGCTTGAGGTCCATCGTGGTTCGCATCAAGCCGTGAACCACAATCGTGGTTATGACGAACGGTGCGACGATGATCAAGTTGTACAGGGCTATCAATGCGAGGCCGGTGATCATGTGGACCCGTTCCGAGAGCAGGTTCAAGACGATGAAGTAGGGCGCAGACGAGCATGGCAGCAACAGTATGCCCGTGGCCAGACCCGCCCAGTAGCCGCTCCTGGGGTTCGACACGCCCTCTATCTGGGCCGAGACCCTGCCTGCGAGGGCGTCTGGAAGATACTTCACGTCCATACCCAAGGCGTCAAGTATCCTGAGGCCCCCGAAGACGATGGCAACAGCCGAAACCAGGTACTTTATACCAGATACCCTTGGGAGGATGCTGAACAGCCCTAGGCCCAGGAGGAAGTAGGAGGTGAAGAGCCCTGAAGAGAAGGCCAGCCCCACCCTCAGGGCAGCCCTTCTACCCACGTCGTAGAACACGAAGGAGAGGAGGATCACGAAGACGTTGAAGCAGCATGGGTTTATGGCGTCGACAGCCGCCGCGGCGGCGACCATGGGCAGCAGCTCAAGGAAATCAGCCTCGCCTTCGATAGCGCTGATATATGGTTCCGTGAAGAGTTGAGAAAGCGTCTTCTTCTTTTCTTCGTCATGGACGACTGTCTTGACCTCCATCGTGCCCGTCGAAGCAGCTATGTAGACGGGGACGCCGTTCCACTCCTCCTCGTACACCCTACGCCAATCCTCGGCGGAGAGGCCGCCGCTGGCTATAGCCGTAAGGCTTCCATCCCTGAACACCGCCGCTAAAGGCATGTAGAGGGTTTCACCCAGCGCTTCTGTGATCCTCTGAAAACGATTCGTGTTGACCTTCTCGGCGACATCGTAGAAGACAAGGTCCCCGGCGGGCATGCTGTCTTCGAGTGTCTTCACTCTCTCGCTGACCCCGGAGCAGGTGGGGCACGTAACCACGTATAACACAAGATCGTTCCCTTGAGCGAAGGCGAGACTGGGGGTCAAGAGCACTAAGCATGCGAGCAGGGCCACTGCCCTGCTCCAGCTCTTAAACCCGAATATAGCATCGAAACCCGACATCGGTTTTTATCACCTATAACATTTAATGCCTCAATAAAACACGTGGGATGGGCTAGTCAGCTCTCCCTCCTGAGAAAATCGCCCAAGTCGAAAAGGTTCCGGATGACTCGGATGCCTGCCGAGGTCTCGTAGCGCCCATAGCCTATGCATCTTCCATCGAACATCACGAGGTAGTGTCTCCCCAGCTCTAGGACTCCCTCGACGCGTCTGATGTTTTCCTCGAAGACGTCCCTGCCGCATACGAAGAGCCACGCGGCGTCTCTGTCGAGGTGAACCTTCCTCGTGTCCTCCTCAGCCGCCAGCATCTGCAGAAGCGGGCTG
>DATKWN010000186.1:0-5288 GCA_035529515.1 Candidatus Krumholzibacteriaceae bacterium
CCGGCCCCCATGCACAGCGTTGATCTCCATGACGCCGGCGTCGGGGTGAAGCGCTTTCAGGCAGGCGACGACCCACGGGAGCGTGGCGTCGAGCAGCCCCGGAGTGTAGTCGTCTATGGTCAGCTGGTTGACGCCGTCCTCGGTCACCTCGTCGACCACGACGTAGCCACGAGGCACGCCGCCGGAGACCAGCCTGTAGGGCGTCACCTCCCTCACGGGGTTCTCGTCTACGCGCCACCGCAGGTACGGCGTCGTCCTGTGGAGGTGGATGAGGCCGCTGGTCTCCGCCCACTCCATGTAGAGGCGGTGGTACGTCTCCGTGTCGATGGGCTTCAGCTCTACACCGCCGCGCCGCTTCAAGCCGGCGAAGCCCTCCCGACCCAGTAGACACTTGTCCATGCCGTACACGAGCTCCGAGTCGGCCTTGTGCGCGGCTCCGGCCGCCTCCACGAGGTTGAAGCTGAACAAAAACTCCGGGCTGCGGCCCTTCATCTCCTCCGCCATGAACGTGATGGTCCTCTGGAAGAGCCCCCCTCGTCTATGCGCCTCGTCGACGAACCCGTCCACGCCCTGAAGAGCCACGAACACGTCGCCTCCTACCCCAACCTCCAGGGGCATGAAGGGGTTGAAAGCCACCGGGGCCCCTGTGGGGACGTGCTCCACGACGGCGATGGAGGTGAAGCCGAGGCTGAAGGGCGCTCGACGGAGCTTCCAGTCGAAGACCTCCTCGTCGTACTCGTCGTACAGAGCCTTGTTCAGCCCCTCGACGTAGGCGGGGAGGTCGTCCTCCCTGAACCAGCGAACAACGTATTCATCCGACAAGCCGGTACGGGAAGAAAGGGATGAGGGACGATAAAAACCTAGGGTACATCACCTGAGGGTGACGATCTCCTTCGCATACCTCTCCAGCTTAGAGTCGTCGAGCTCCACGCCCAGCCCCGGGCCGTCCGGCACGTGGACATAGCCGCCCTCGAGCCTGATGGGCTTCTTGACTACGTCGTCCTTCATCCACTCGGGGAACCCAGACAGCTCGCACTTGTGGGTGATGACATGTCTATACGCCGAGATTATCTGGGTGGCGGCGGCGAGGCTGACGCCCATCTCCACGTCGTCGTGGAACATGCACGGGATGTTCATCACCCGGGCCATCTCCAGCAGCCTCCTGGCCCCGGTGACTCCGCCCCAGGGCCTGTAGGTCTTTAGCCCGAGCACCCCGACGGCGCCCACGTCTATGAGGTTCTTGACGTCCGAGAGCAGGTACATGGACTCGTGGGGCATGATGGGCGTGTCCACCGCGGCCGCGACCTCGGCGAGGGAACCGAAGTCCCACCACACCGTGGGCTGCTCAACCAGCTCGACGCCGTAAGGCTCGACGGCCCGTATCATCTTCACGGCGTCGGCGACGCCATACCCCTGGTTGCAGTCCACCCTCAGCGAGACTTCGTCGCCGACCGCCTCACGGACGGCGGCGGTACAATCCACGTCCTTGCCGGGACCGATCTTGAGCCTGATCCCCGTGTAGCCCTCGGCTGCAAGCCTCTCGGCGGTCGAGGCCACCTCCTCCGGCTCACCGAGGCCGATGAGGGCCACGTTGGGTATCTTCTCCGGCGGAGACCCGCCCAGCAGCCGGTGCACCGGAGCCCCCAAGGCCTTGCCCACTATGTCCCAGAGCGCCATGTCTATGGCGGCCTTCGCCATGCTGTAGGTGGGCGCGTAGTAGTCCATCCTCGCCCATATCTCCTCTGTCTCGAAGGGGTCCAAGCCCAGGATGTTGGGTGCCAGCCACCTCTCTATGACGGCTGCGACCACGGGCTGTGACTCCGGGGAAAGCGGCGGCAGAGGCGGTACCTCGCCCACTCCGGTGACGCCTTCGTCCGTGTGAATCCGCGTCAGTATGAACTCGAAGGGCTCGCCCTCCCCCAGGTTGCCGTAACGGGCCAGCTTCAGCACCTTGCACCGCGGCATGTCCACGGGGATGACCTCGATCTCTTTGATCCTCAACTCAAACACCTGAGATAAACCTCGTCGACTGAATATATCAGGTTTAAACACGGTTGTCCTGGGAGCTTGGCCCAATGCGAGATTTTATCAGACATACAGGTGACTCAAGTAGAGGAGTGGATCCCATGGTTTTTGGCTCTGATAAGCTCAGGTACGAGGTGGTCGAGGGGTGGGGCAGGCTCCCTGAGGGGTGGAGCTTCGGCAACGTCATAGGGGTCGCCGTCGACTCACGCGACGACGTCTACGTCCTCAACAGGGGCGAGCACCCCGTGATCGTATTTGACTGTGACGGCTCCTTCAAGGGCTCATGGGGCGAAGGGGTCTTCAACGCCCCCCACGGCCTCTACATCGACGGCGAGGTCGCCTACATCTCGGACTACAGGGACCACACCGTCAGGAAGTTCACCCTCGAAGGCGAGCTTCTCCGCACGTGGGGAACCAAGGATCAGCCCGGCGGGGAGGGGGAGCCCTTCAACAGGCCCACGGACGTGGCGATAGCCCCCGCCGGCGAGATGTACGTCTCGGACGGCTACGGGAACGCCAGGGTCCACAAGTACTCGAGGGGCGGCGAGCTCCTGTTCTCGTGGGGGGAGCACGGCTCCGGGCCGGGCCAGTTCGACATAGTCCACGACGTGTGGGTGGCGGCAGATGGACGGGTGTTCGTCGCGGACAGGCAGAACCACAGGATACAGATATTCACGCCGGACGGGGAGTACCTAACTGAGTGGACCGGCTTCAGGCAGCCCTGCGGCGTCTACGTCGACGAGGGGCTGGTATACATACCTGAGCTCCAGGCCAGGTTCAGCATACTGGATATGGAGGGACGGGTCGTCGCCAGGTGGGGCGGGGAGAAGAGCAGGGAGCCGGGGCTCTTCATCGCGCCTCACTGCGCGTGGGTCGACTCCAGGGGAGACCTCTACGTGGGGGAGACTCTGGAGGGCAGCAGGATACAGAAGTTCGAGAGAGCGTAGCCTCAGAAACCGTGGCGGGCTCGGTGCGAACCTGACTTGGTAAGTTCCACTTCAATCTCGGGGTCGCGAGGACCGTGCCTAAATCGAGTCCAGTGCTTCAGCGAACTCGTCCAGCCGGATGCCTGTCCTCGCCGTGAGGACGCCGCGGACTCTCTGGTAGTGTTCCTTCGATTCCTTCATCATCTCGACCACCTCAGGCTTCAGCCCCACCGAGCCGACGTCGCCCTCCATGGTCGTGGCGAAGTCGATGATCCTCCTCGTGGCGGCCATGACCTCGAAGTACTCGATGTCCGCGACCCCTTTTCCACTCTGCTCGATGTATCCGGTGAGGATGGGGTCTCTGAACGTCTCCCCGCCGAACGTCGTGTACAGAAGCATGGTCCAGCCGAGGTCCATCCTGTGGTCCCCGATCCTGGACGCGCCCCAGTCGATGACCGCCTCCGAGCCGTCCTCCCTCAACATGACGTTCATTCCATGGTAGTCCATGTGGAGAAGCGACCGGGGCACAGGGTCGATATAGGGCTTACGTTCCGTTAACCAGTCCACGACGGGCTTCAGCCAGGGTAGATGCCCCTGAGCAGTTCTCCCGTACCAGTCAAGATTGTCCTGGATGTGGTCGTCGTGACACGGTAACTCCGGGACATCCTTGAAAGGGGTGACGTCGAGCCGGTGGAGCCGGACAAACAGCCTGATTAACCTGCTCAGACCTTTCTGAAGCTCCTCGGGTTTTTCGTTCCTGTATGCGGCGTCCAACGTCGTTCCGAGGATTCTCTCCATGAGGATGAACGGCTTCCCTATAGTCCCTCCAGATACTTCATGGCTGTAGACCCGTGGCACAGGATAGCCGACCTCGTCCAGCTTCCTCATCAAGCTATACTCTTTAGCTGACTTGCGTCCTGCGCTGTCTCCCTGGAAGACTCGTAGAACCCTATGCTCCTTGATCTGGTCTCCGTCTTTCGTTGAATCGACTTCGAGTGTGTACAGCTCGGTCTCCCAACCCATGTTTATCTCGTCGAGGCTGGTGACTGATAGGCTGGATCTTTCAGGGTACAGCGACTCGAAGTAAGGCACGAGCCGTTCGGCTAGGCGCTGCTCGTTCATCCTGAAATCATCTGTGGGTCGGGGATTAAAAAGGGAACTCAGGTCTGGTAATCACATATTGATAGTTAGACTCGCATTAAAAGCGGGCTCGGTGGGATTCGAACCCACGACCTCCGGCTTCGCAGGCCAGAATCATGTCCTGACTAGACTACGAGCCCACCCACCAATACCGGCACCCAATAAATAAGCTATACTGATGAGGCGTCGCTGCGAATAACGCACCGTACAGACCCCTGAACGATGGTATCAATAGAGATAGGGATGTTGACTGCGTGTTTCGTCATATAAATTACGCTATACTCGTTATTGAATCGTGGTTTCCTTCGTTCATCGTAATCTATATACGGAAAAAGTAAAGATTTATATTCTGGTATAATGTGCGAATGATATCAAAATGTCACTAGTATCCTGCCCACGCGTACTTGTGGGAGGCACCCTGATAGACGGGACGGGTGCAGACCCAGTCAAAGACTCCGTCGTCGTCCTGAGGGACGAGTACATCGTCGCCGCCGGAAAGAGAGAGGAGACGGAGATACCCTCAGGATCTGAGGTCTACGACGTCACCGGTATGACGGTTCTCCCAGGCCTCATAGACAGCCACTGCCACTTCCTAGGGATGGGCGTCAACACGCTCACCGCTGTACCCATAAGATACACAGACACCATGAATGACGCCCTGGAGCTCATAAGGAAGCGTGCCTCGGAGGCCAAGCCAGGCGAGTGGATCATTGGCCGCGGCTACGACGAGGCGAAGTGGCCCGAGAACAGGTACATAACCAGGGAGGACGTCGACCCGGTCGCACCGGACAACCCTGTCGCCTTGGTCAGGATCTGCGGCCACCTGGTCAGCGTCAACACCAAGGCCTTGGAGGCTGCCGGCATAGACGCAGAGACGCCGGACCCCGACGGAGGCACCATCGACAGAGACGAAGACAGGGAGCCCACTGGCGTCTTCAGGGACTGCAGGGACCTAATCTGGAGAGTCATACCCCCCACATCCGTGGAGACCATGGTGGAGGGCCTCCGGGCAGCCAGCGACCGCGCCCTCAGCCTCGGCTGCACAGGCATCCACGACGCCGGCGTCGGCCCCCAAGAGGTCACCGCATATCAACTGGCCCACGACAACGGCAACCTCAAGGTAAGAGCAAACATCATGCCCAGGAGGGAGACCCCGGAGGCAGCCATGAGCCTAGGAATCAGGACCGGGTTCGGAGA
>DATKWN010000187.1:0-20363 GCA_035529515.1 Candidatus Krumholzibacteriaceae bacterium
CATAGTGTACCGCTTGGCGTGTAATTCCGAGGTGTCTACCTATCTCAGCTTTCGTGACTTTCTTAGTTAAATGTCCCCATATCTCAAGTTGTCTACTCGTTAGGAAGGCATTTGGAAGCATAAAACTCAGATAAACGTAACCCAGTTAAGTATATTAACTTAACGGTTAAGTTTGACATCTTAACATTAAATCGGGATGACTATGCGCAAAGAAGTCATTCCAATGGTTTTTTGTGCAGAAATGGAAAAAAATATCCAAAAAATGACAAAGTCCGCAGAAAAAACCTGTTTCACCAAAAGTTTTCTTTATGTGTTCATAGGAAAGAGAATTGCGTAGATAAAATTTATCCCCAAAACGCGTGGACGACTTGAAAAAACACTGAAGGACACATTCATACACTTTAAACTCATAGTGATAGGAAATGGGAGAGTGCTCTTGACATCTGCTTTAAAATGAAGCGTCATACAACGAAAATAACCTGAAAACAATGCCGCTCAATAACGATTTACATCAAACAGGGCGAGCATTCCCATCAAAACACGCTCCTATGCAACGAATTAAGATACAATCAATAAAAACCTAGGGGGGGTCATACATCGGGGCGTGAAAAAACCGCTATCCCACGAAAGGAACCGAGAAAACACGCCGTCAAGAAACTATTCCAGTCAAAAACACGGGCTATTCCAAGAAAAAAAGCTCCCAAACGACAACAAATGGTGGGGCCGCCCGGATTCGAACCGGGGATCACGCGGACCCAAACCGCGTATCTTAACCAAGCTTGACCACGGTCCCAGCGAAAACCGTATCGGATGAGGGGCTTTTAAAGAGATCGGCTACCCGTGCGGCCGCGACGACGGTGCCGGCCCTGATAATCCTGCTGCTGAACTGGGCGATGGTGTTGAGACCGATGTCGTAGACTTACTGAATACGTCGCGTCGGCTAAATATGGCCAGCTATGGGCGTCTACATAGTCAAAAAGCTTTGCGTCCATCTATATCTCGGTGACCCAGCAGAGGGTGTCGCCCTCGTTGACGCTGTAGTGGACCCTGAGGAAGCTTACCACCCCCTTGAGTGGCGCTGTGGCGACCTGGAGGGGCTCCCCGTGGAGATCAGAGACTGTGCCGAGTAGCTGTCCCTCCTTGACGCGCTGACCTGCCTCGACTTTCCGCCTCCAGAGCCCTCCGCTCTTGGCCCATAAGCGCTGGCTTGGGGGGTCGACCCGCTGGTCGCCTAGGGCGGCCTCCCCGTCCATCATCCCTATGTGGCGCATGAGGTTCCTCAGGCCCATGTAGTGGTAGAGCACGTCGTCCTCCCTGATGAGGTAGGGTGTCCCGCTCTCGGTCATGATGCATGGTATGCCGTAGAGCCTTACGGCCTCCCCCGTGTTCCCTGAGATGTCGGTGGTCTCTATGCAGTCGCAGTCGAAGCACCTTGCCATCTCGATCATCCTACGGGTCAGGTCCATGTCGTCGGTCCTGTAGACGAACATGCCGTGGGTCGCGTCCTCGCCCAGGTCCGCGCTGTGGCAGTCCACTAGGTAGTCTGACTTGCTGACGAAGCTGTCGAAGACGGCGTGGGCGACGCGGCGCGTCATGGAGCCCTCGGGGTCTCCGGGGAACACCTTGTTCTGGTTCAGGTGGTCCAGCTGGTTGCTGTAGGGCTTCCGGGCGTGGAACCCCTCGGTGTTGACCACGGGCACCAGTACGAGGGTGCCGCTTATGTCCGCCGGCTCTACGCTCTTGACGAGCCTCAGCACGGCCTCCACTGGGGTGCACTCCACGGCGTGGACCCCGCTGAGCACTGTGAGGACAGGCCCCGGCTTGGCGCCGTTCACGACGATGTAGGGCATCCTCACCTCGTGGGTCGAAGCTGAGCCTACGCTCAGGTATCCGGCGTGCTTCTCCCCGGGCTTGACCTCGACGTCCGCTACGTGAAAAGACATGTGTACTCTGTATCTTGGAGGAGGTGGGAGCTAGAAAAAATTTGGGTTAGTACGTGTAGTTGCAGATGAAGGGCTCGCGCCAGTCCTTGAACCAGCCCACAACCTTGGCGCCGTTCTCGGTGATGAACACGGTGTCCTCGCCCATGAGCAGCTCACCACCCGGCGCCTCTACCACAGGGTTCAGCACAATAACCATCCCCGGCTGCAGCTCGGTCTCGTCCGCCCCCGAGATGTACGGGGGCTCGTTGTTGGTGACTCCCACGCCTGCACCGATGACGAGGTTGGATACCAGCTGGATGCCCTTCTCGTCTGCGGCCTGCTTCACCGCGGTGTAGACGTCCTTGCATCTGGCTCCCGGCTTCATGTGTTGGAGGGCCACCTCGCGTAGGGCGACGAGGCTTTGGTAGGCAGCCTTCTGCTCCTCGGTGGGCTCCCCCATGGTGAGCATCCTCGCCCCGTTGCTCCAGTAGCCGTCCAGGGTGGCGGTGAGCTCCAGCCTCATGAACTCCCTGTGCTGAGGGACCCGGTCGAATCCTATGCCGTACATGGGGGCGCCCGGCCAGAACTTGCCTGTGTTAGGGCCGGCTGTCACTTGGGCGACGGCGTGGTGGCCCACTTCGTCTAGGCCCCTCTCTATGGCGTGGATCCTGACGTTCTCCGTGTTGCTCATTTCTGTGGCCGTCTGCTTGACTAGGATGTGGTGGGCCTGGCCTGCTATGGCGTGGTCGGTCATCGAAGCCACCGTCTCGAGCAGCCTCAGCTCCTTCGGGGTCTTCTTTACCCTTAACTCGCGCAGCCAGCCGTCGCATGGCACGAGGGTGAAGTCCTCGAGCGCCGCCTCGAGCCGCCTGTACAGGTTCAGAGCCGTCCTCTCGGCGTCCACGCCTATCTTTCCCGTCTTCCTCACCGTGTTCCGCGCCAGGTTCGCGACGGCCTCGGCTACTCCGGTCGGGCTGCCCGGTTTCTCAGTGTATGTCTTGGTTTTACTCACCCAGGCCATGTGAAGGAAGCTGCTCTCCCACTCAGGGGGCACTATGCATATGGGCTCTTCTCCCTTGGCCCAGAAGACGGCCATGTACCTGTCCGGGAACGTCGGGGGGAAGTGGAGGTAGGCGCCCGACATGTACTGTACGTTGTCGGCCCCGAAGACGACTACCGCGTCGTACTGGGACTCCTTGACGCTCTCCGCGATCTTTTTCTTCAACTCGTCTCTCATCTCAATCCCCTCCTAGTGGGTGGCCCTGAAGCCTGTGACGGCGTACAGCTCGTCCCAGCTCCGGTACCAGCTCAGCTTCCTGTTTCCCTCCTCGGTTATCTCGTAGACGTCCTTCTTGTGGATGAGCTCCTGCCTGGGCCCGTAGGTGTAGATGTCGAGGGCGATGACCATACCGGGCCTCAGCTCCGTGCTGCTGCTCAGGTTCAGGTAAGGCGGCTCGTAGTGGCTCGCGCCTACGCCGTGTCCGATGCTGGCTTCCTTCCAGAAGCCTATCGCCTGCCTCTCGGCGGCCCTGGCCACGTGGGCGTAGACCTCGTTGGCGGCGACGCCCGGCTTCAGCATCTCGTGGGCCGCAGCTTTGAGCCTCAGGTTCTCTCTATAGGCTTCCTCTTGCTCCGCCGTGGGCTTACCTGTGACGCCCATCCTGCCCAGGTTTGTCCAGTAACCCATGTAGTGGGCGCTGACATCCATCCTGAAGAGCTCGCCGCTCTTCACCCAACCCCTCCGAGGCGTGTAATACATCTGGCCGTCGATGCCGAACGCCGTGTTCAGCAACCCGACTCCGCTTGCCCCGTTCTCGTTGACATGGACCCTTATCCTCTCCGTGAACTCGGCGATGGTGTATCCCGGGTTCTCCGCGGCTCCCTCCAGGTGCATCAGGGCGTACACTATGCCTCTGTCTGCCTGTTTGCAGGCCCTCTCTATGAACCCGATCTCCCTCGGCGTCTTCGTTATCCTCATGTCTCTAAGCAACGGGTCGACGGGCTGCCACTCGGCCCTGGGGAACCTTATGTTCAGCTGGTCCATCAGTGCCTTCGTGATCCGTGAGCCGTCGAGGCCCAGCCTCTTTCCGTCCAGGCCGAGGCTGACCAGCAGCTCCTCCAGGCTCTTCACCATGGCCTCTATGCCGACGGCCTCGTTTTCGTCGTAGGCGACGATCTCTCCCTTCCAGCCCTGGTCCTTTATCGCCTGAGACCAGTCGTATGGGCAGATGACCACCGAGGCCGCCTCCTTCGGGAGCACGGCCACCGCTCTACGTGTTGGATAATGCTCTGCGAAGGGTAGGACGGTGCGTGTCAGGTAGTTAAAGTTGTCCACCCCGAACGCCAAGACCGCGTCACATTCACATCCCTCTACCTCGGTCTTGATCTTCTGTTCAAGTTGATCCATCATCGGATACTCCAAATGGCGTTTAGAATCCTCTTATTGACTAAAAAAGGTGACTTTCATCCAGTATAAGCGGTTTTCGATTCCAGCAATGTTTCATTTATAAACTCCTGCTGCCTACGCTAAAAATAATGTATTTTAACGCGTCTATTGAAGGGGATCGTAGAATTTCTGGATCTCTATGACGTAGCCCTCGGGGTCTCTCAGAAGGAATATGCGAAGATTCAGCTCCTCGTCGTCGTGGGGCTCGTTGAGGGTCTCCACCTTGTGCTTCTTGAAGTGCTCGTACCATGCGTCGGGGTCGTCGACGACGACTGTGAGCATCACCGGCTTCTGGTCGCTGGGCTTGTGGTAGCCTATGTTGCCGTCGACGCACCCCATGTACGCGTCCCCGTTGACCCTGTAGATCTTCGCCCACCTCTGATCCTGGACTAGTTTGAATCCCATCACCTTCCCGTAGAACTCCGCCGCCTTGGCGAGGTCCTTGTAGTAGAAGAAGGTGATAGCTCCCATAGCCTCTGGGTTTGGCATGGGTTGGGTGTATGTAATCGGGTTAAATCGGTTTCCCTCCGTCTTTTATACACTGACCAAACAGGGATCAGGGTCAACCAACACATGGCAGAAAAACATGTATCTTGTGCGGCAATGAGAAATTTCACCTAAATTATCAGTCACCATCGGTTCTTACCCTGAAAAAAGGCCTAAACAATCCGGATTTTACCGTCGTTGGTCTGCATCGTTTATCGTAAACATTTAATAACCGTGCCTTCTCACACCCGCATGGAGATTTTAGATGATAAGCTATGTAAAGATCTATGGTCCACCGCTGCTTAAGGCGTTGAAGGCCCTGCAGAAGGTAGCCGTCGACATGCCGGAGGTGTGCATCATGGACACCACCATCCAGGCCGCTGTAGGTGCCCCCGAGATACCTGGCTCGAGCTTCGGAGCAGCAGACATATCCTTCGACACAGCCGAGGGGGTGATGGCGTTCCTCGGGGTAGACGACATCAGCGAGGAGCGCTGCGACACCTTAATCAGCAAGTCGGGTGAGAGCCTTGGCGAGTACGACTTCTTCTTCGAGTGGTTCACCAAGCCCACCGTGGCTCAGGTCGAGGACCTCATCGAGAAGATCGACGAGGTGCTTGCGCCTCTCGGCGTCAAGTACACGCTGACCACCAAGTAAAATATTCTTGTTTTTTTATCTACGAGACCCAGTATTTTCTAGGCGTTAGTGACCGGCACGTCGATAAGATGGCTTTATTCGCCTGTGTACCTGTTATGGAACGCGAACCTGTCTAACGGGAGGCGTTCCGGCCTCTCTTTCTCGGCTCGGGCCTGGTCCTCGCTAAGGTAGGGGTGAACGCTGTCAGACTTCTTGCCGACGTTTACCAGCGTGATGACCTGGTAGTCGTCGGGTATCCCTAGTATCTGCTTCACCTTCCTTGGGCTGAACCCCGCTATGGGGTGGGCGACCAGCCCCAGCTCCGTGGCCCTCAGTATGAGGTTCGCCGTCGCCATGCCTACGTCGAAATGGTGGTAGACCCGGTCCCTTATCCGGCAGTCGTCCTCGGGCCTGCTGAAGACGGCGACGATCATGGAAGCGAGCTCGACCCACTTGTTGCCCCTGCTCAGGGCGCCCCACATCTCCTCCAGCCTCTCTCTGTCGTAGACGAAGATGAACCTCCAGGGCTGGTTGTTGAAGCAGCTCGCCGACAGCCCGGCGTGTGTGGCCAGATCCTCTACCAGCTCCCTGGTCATCTCTATGGGTTCGAGGCTCCTGTACGCGCGTCTCGCGTGGATGCCGTCGGTTACGTTCAATGCGTTCCCTAGCCCTGCAGCTCCACCAGTTTCTCCATGACGGCGTCGGCGTGGCTGGCCACCTTCACCTTGGGCCAGATGTACGCTATTTTTCCCTCGGGGTCTATCAGGAAGGTGCTGCGGACTACCCCCATGTACTCTCTGCCGTACATCTTCTTCTTCTGCCAGACGCCGTAGCCCGTCAGTATCTCTTTCTCTGTGTCGCTCAGCAGCGTGATGCCTAGGTCATGTTTCTCGATGAACTTGATGTGGCTCTCCGGGCTGTCGGGGCTGACGCCGATGACTACGGCGCCCCTGGCGTTGAAGTCGTCCTCGGCTACCGTAAACTCCAAGGCCTCCATGGTGCACCCCTTGGTGTTGTCCTTGGGGTAGAAGTAAAGCACCACCCATTTCCCTCGGTGATCCTTGAGGCAGACCCGACCCTTCTCGGCGTCGGGTAGACAGAACTCGGGGGCCTTGTCCCCTATCTTTAACTCTGTCACTTTGACTCACCAGAAACTGGTTGTGGAAGACGTGCGGCGTTATTTAAACCTCAGTGACGGTGGCCGGAGGTCCTGATGTTGTAGATGGCTCTCTGCACGACCTCGGGGAGCGCGGGATGTATGTGCATGGCGTCCGCTATGGGCCAAGCCGACCCGTCGCCTGCGTTCATCACGTTGATGATCTCCTGTATGAGGATGGGCGCATAGGGGCCGACGATGTGGGCTCCCAGTATCCTGTGGCTCTCGTCCTCGAGGATGACCTTGACGTACCCGTCTTCCTCGTCCATGGCGGCGCCCTTGGCGGTGTCGATGTAGTTGTACTCTCCGATCAGGTAGTCTAGGCCCCTAGCCGCCGCCTCCCTCTCCGTGATGCCTACGGACGCTATCTGGGGCCACGTGAAGACCGCGTATGGCACCTTGTCGTAGTCCAGGGGGTGTACGTGTCCCTCCGTGAAGCCGTGCCACACCAGCTCGGCCTCCTTGTTGGCGACGTGCTTGTACATGGCCTTCCCTATGGCGTCGCCGAACGCGTATATCCCGGGCTTCGTCGTCAGGTAGTTCTCGTCTACCTTGATGTAGCCCCTGTCGTCTACCTCGACGCCGGTGTTCTCCGGTTTAAGCGTGTCCGCGTTGCTGGCTCTCCCGGCGGCTATGAAGAGCCTCTCCGCCCTGTAGCTCTTCGTGTCGCCGTCGCCGTCCTCCGCCGTCGCCTCCACCTGGCCGCCGACTTTCCTGGCCTCTATCACCTCCACCCCGACCTCGACGCGCATCCTCTCCCTGAGGCTCGTGAGGAGTATCTCCGAGACCTCCGGCTCTCCCTGCTTGATGAGCCTGGGGCTTCTGCTAAGCACCGTGACCTCGGTCCCCATGGCGTTAAAGAAGTGGGCCATCTCGCACGCGATGAGCCCGCCACCCACGATGATCATGCTCATGGGCCTGCGGTCCATGTCCCAGACCTCTCTGCTGGTGACGTACTCCACCTCGTCGAGGCCCTCGATGGGCGGTACATGGGGCCTGCTCCCGGTCACGAGGAAAATCTTCTCCGCGGTGATATGCTTGTCTCCGACCCTCATGGTGTAGTCGCCGACGAACTCGCCTCTCACCGGGTAGTAGGTCAGGCCTTCGACCTTGGGTATTTTCTCCTCCATAGATCTCCTGTCGTGCTCCACGAACTCCCGTGCGCGCCTCATTATTTGCTCGAAGTCGACTCTCTCTATCTTGGCGTGTACTCCGAGGCGCTCGGCGTGCTTTATCTGGTTGACGAGGTCGGCCGGGTATATGACCATCTTGCTGGGGATGCAGCCCCTGTTGAGGCATGTGCCGCCTAGCTTGTCCATCTCGACGAGGGCGACCCTCATGCCGCGGCTCACGGCGGCTTCGGCTATCATCATGCCGCTTCCGCTGCCTACCACGATGGCGTCGTACTTCTCCATGGGTTGATGAATGATCGGGGGAATAAAAACCGGGGGTTAGTCCAGCTTCATGGTGCCGTACCGCCGATAGTAGTCCAGCCAGAGGCCGCGCATCTCTTCGCTCAGGCTGTCCTTGATGAGGCCGTAGATGGTCTGTATGTTCTGTATGCTGTGGACCTTGAGCCCCAGCTCCTGCTCCAGGTACTGGACGGCGCTGATGTCCTCGACGTTGTCCTTGTCTCCGAGCCGCTCCTGCCTGTCGACGGCTATGACTAGGCCGACGACGCCGTGGTCGCCGAGCATCCTGAGCTTCTCGATGGTCTCCACCTTTGTGATGCCCGTGGTGATGGTGTCGTCGACGACGAGGAGCCTTTGGCCGGGCTTGAAGTAGCCGGCCCCCACGAGGACCTGGTCGCTGGTCAGGTCGCCGTAGTCCTTTGCCTCCTTCCTGTCGTACATGTACCTCTTGTCCATGCCGTAGAGCTCGTTGAGGCCCTCGCATGTGAGGGCTGCGAGGCTTATGCCCTTGTAGCTTGGCCCGAACACGTAGTCGAAGTCGGGTATCTCGCCTTCCTCTACGAGGAGCGCTATGTAGCTGGCGAACGCCCACTTGAGCTTGCCCAGGCTCTCGCCGTCGGTGAGGGCGCCCAGGTTGACGAAGTAGGGGCTCGGGCGGCCGCTCTTGAGCATGAAGGGCCGGTCGGGACTCGAGAGGAACCTTAGGGCGCCGCCCTTGATGAGGACGTCGAGGAACACGCTCTCTATTTTGCCCCTGGAGACGAGGCCGCGGCGCTCGATCCTGAAGCTCTCGCTCTGGATGCTGTCCCTTATGGTGCCGTAGTAGGTGATGCTCCCACAGTAGGTGCAGTGGAGCTTGGTCTCCTCGAGCAGCTCTCCCCTTTCTACGCGGAACCTGGTGTTGGGCGCCCCGTACCTGGCGTTGGTTGGGCACAGCGTGTTGGGGCAGTTGAAGGTACCCTCGAGGGTCTCCGGGATGGAGACTCTGCGCTTCTCCTTGACCTGCCAGTCGCTGATGATGTTGAGGGTGGCGTCCGGCGCCACGAAGGCGATGACGTCTATCTCGCTGCTGGTGAGGTATGTGCCCTCTATCTTTATGAGGTCCTTGCTGCCCATGCTGCCGCTCACGACGTTCTGGGCGATGAGGGCTCTGGCGTCGGCTGGTAGCTTGAGGAGCCTCAGCACCTGGAACGCCTTCCCGGCGGGGATGTGGTCGATGACTATGCCGTTCTCTATCTTGCTTACCAGTAGCTGCTTGTTCGACAAATGATTACCCCTTTAATGGTCTTTGGGGAGCTGAAAAACGTTACTGAAATAAAAAAGGGGGTTGGGTGTTTATGGGTCTGGGTGAACCTGTGAACAATGTTCTATGTCTACCAGCTTGTAGCAGATACCTAGCTCAGCTGCACGGTCCAATAACATCTGTTTACCTATTTTGTAGTTAATGTAGTACTGGCTTGTCTTGAAGTTGGTGTATGCTCCTGTGCACTCGGTGAAGGGCCCGAGCTCTTCCTCCACGTGGAATCTCACCGGGTGTAACTCGTCGTACTCTATTCTGAGTACCATCGCAGTCACTCCGTCCTGGACGTACTGGAGCCACTCCAGTCCTCCTCCGCGTAAGGCGTAGCACGCATAGTAAGTGTCCTCGGCAGTGTACCCGTATATGATGAAGCCTTTGGTCTCGTTGAGGTCCTTGTACGCGGATACTATGGCGTATCCGACTTTGTCGTCTATTACCGTGCTTTCGTACCAGAGTTCGTCGTCGGGGGCCATGACCGGGTCCATT
Organism: Candidatus Krumholzibacteriaceae bacterium; assembly: GCA_035529515.1. GTDB lineage: Archaea > Thermoproteota > Bathyarchaeia > TCS64 > TCS64 > RBG-16-57-9. The sequence goes on from DATKWN010000187.1 coordinate 9,843, forward strand.
CCCTCCCAGTAAGGTCCCTGGGTTGTTCGTGCCCAGCATCCGGGCGCGTAGAACCCGTCGCCGTACTCTGAGAACACGAAGGCGTCGGTGAAGTCGTTGTAGTACTCTGCAGCTAGGTTGACCAGGGGCCCGCCTACTACGATGATGTTGCTGCTGCTGATGGCGTATGGGTAGATCTCCTCGCCTGCCCAATCGTCAGGTGTGCTCCAGTCGTCCTTGAAGTGCAGTCTCCCTAGGTTGTCCTTATAGTCGCCGTCCATTGGCCTCAGTACGTACGGGATGGCTGGTCCGTAGACGTCTGCTTCGACGTCTAGGCCGCTTAACCAGGTCTCCGCGTTCTTCCAGTCGAGCCACGCGGCTGCAACCATGCCTGTGCCTATGCTGTCAGAGGCATGGCTTGTCTCGCCGACGACGATCCACTCCCATCGGCCGACGCTCCAATCTGCTCCTTCCGGCGGGGACGCCACTAGTTCAGTGCTGTAGAGCACCTTGTAGAGGTCGTAGCCGGGGAATTCCTCGAAGAACGTCAACGTGAATGTCGTGGGGTCGATCAAGTAGTCTTTCTCTTTCTCTGGTTCAGGGATACCTCTCTCAAGCAGCAGTGGATCTAGCGTGCCGGTCGAGTCGTAGAGAATTACCTTCTCGTCGTCGTGGCAGTAGTAGCCCCACTTTGGATACTGCACTAGGCCGTGGTCTTCGTCGAGGCAGTCTCTTATGTTGCCGTACTTGTCGTGTAGGTGGGATGCAAGTTCTACGGGCTCTCCATCGTAGGTGCCTTTCTGGGCCCATCGGAATGTGTCCTTATTGGCTGCGTCTTTGAGGTCCCACGGGTTGAAGATCTCGTTGAGCTGGTAGGTGACTTCCGCGTCTATCCTGTATTCGCCCATTTCGTCTGGCATGTCCGGGTCTATGGCGTTGTTGTAGTCGGTGAGGCCGTAGACTGAGACGCACCTGAACTGCTGTGTGCTGTTCTCGGGGTGGTCGAAGTCTAGGTCGAAGTCCCACTCGGCGAACACGTAGGGCACCTTCGGCTCCTCTAGCATGCCGTACGAGATTTCGTCAGCAGGAAGCTCGTTGCATTCTTTTGCAATTATTGCATGCTCCTCATGGCCTTTCATGACCCTCTTGTACACTATGCAGAATTGGTTGCCTGGGGTCCAGTAGTTAGAATTGATTCTCAGGTAGGTCCCATCCCACGTAAAGTGCAAGCCTGGGACGAGTTTTATGTACTCTCCCTGAGCATTCTTCTTGAACACCCAGGGCTCGTCGCTCCACTCGCAGGCCCCTCTCGGGTACTCCACGAGTTCGTCCTGCAGGTCGATCACCAATGTGTATATTGGTGGGGTTGCTGGAGGCGTTGGTTCGAGCCACAGGTAGTTGGGCCACAGTACGTTTGGTGGCAGGGCCGTCGGTACGTCGATGTACTTTTCCTCGGTCTCCATGGTCTCAAGCTTTCCGGGTATGTCGTCTCCGCCTAGGTGGTCGATGCTGTCCACGTTTGTGACCCATTTGCTTATGAGGTTGGGCCAGAAGGCCGCGAATCCTACGACTGTCTCGTCCTGATCGATCATCTGGCACACGTCGAATTCAACGGGGTCCCTCTCCGGACACGGGTAGTAGAAGGGGTGTTTCCAGTACTTTGTCTCGAAGCCGTCGTAGAACTCGGCCCAGGCCTCGTTGTTGGACTCTGTGCCGATGTCCCACTCGCCCCTCTGGCTGAACTCTATCTGGAATGGTCCGTCGAACTTGTTGTCATCGATTCGCTTGACGTCCTTGATCTCCATGACGTACTTCTTCACCTTGTTGAAGACCAGTTGGATGGTTATCTCCACAAGGCTCTTCCCGGTCCCTCCCGGGTCTTTGTCGTAGATGGTGGTCTTTAGCAGATAGATGGCTTTCCTCGGCCCGTCGTAGATGAGGCGGATGTCGTCCGTCTCGGCCCAGCCGCTCGTCCTTCTTCCGCCGTGCTGGTCTCCGATCTTGTTGCCGTCCTTGGACTGCTGCATCTGTTTCCAGTCGCCGCCTATCCCACCGAAGCCGCTGTTATCGGAATATAGGGCGTAGGCCCAGACGCTTCTTAGCTTGTTCTGCTCGGTGTAGTGTATCTCCATGACCCAGCCGTTGCTCCACTTCCATTCGGCCACAGCGGGGTTCGCGAAGACATCCACACCGTCGTACTCCAGTCCAACGCCTGCTTCGCCGTCTATGAGTTCACCGTACTTGCTGAAGCCTATGTTAATGCTTTTTTCTTCGTATGGGTATAGTACATATGTGTCGGAGTGTAGCACTCCTTCGTCGTTCATGTATTCCTCGTTTCCCGGCATAGTGGGCGGTGTCAGTGAGAACGCCATCGGGATTATTGAAGACGTTAACAGAATCAGTATAGCTAGTATTGTAGCGATTTTTTTACCAATGTCTAGTTTTGATGTTGTTTCCATTGCGTTTCCCACACAATATCATTTTTTAACTTTAATAAACAATAATGTATCAAGCCCCGCCTGTTTGGGGGACAACTACTATAATAGAGAATCGTCTTCTGAAGCGTCTTTTAACATACTTTTAATAGAAAATCCTCTAAGACGTCCACGTGTTTTTCCCAAGTGAACTTTTTCCTAGAATATTTGTACGCTTTCTCCCCCATTTCGTCGCGTAGAGCGGGGTTCTCTATTAGCTGCCTGTGAAACGAGGCCAGTTCCTTGACGCTGTAAGGGGTTGCACGGAACCCTGTCCTTCCATGGATCACCGTCTCTTTTGGGCCCGCGTTGTCCCAGACCACAGAGGGCACTCCGCATGCAGCTGCCTCGATGGGACCGAGCCCGAAGTCCTCTTCAGGCGACGTGAAGGTGTAGGTGTACGCGTTCTGGTAGAGTTTTATCAGTTCACCCGTGGGGAGGTTCCCGGTGAAGACCACGTTTCCAGCCAAGTTGTATCGTTCAGTTATTTTCATCAAGTATCTTGTATGCTTCGTGAAGCCCCCTGTGATGTAGCACATGAGGTTGGGGTAATGTTTTACGAGCGCCCTCATGCAATGCAGTAAATAGTCGAGGCGCTTCTGTGGATAATGCCTGTTTGTACTGAGCAGATAGACTGCTCCGCGTCCTCTGTTACTCTTTCTAAACTTCGCCGAGTTTACGCCTGGATAACATACGTTAGGGGTAACCCCGTAGTAGTCAATAATTTTCCTTTTTATCCATTCAGAGTTCGTAAGCACGACATCTGAGTTTTTCACGCTATACGAGTCGAGTTTCTTTAGAATCAGATTCCCTCTGTGCAATGCTTCGAGTATTAGTAGGTTATTGTCGGTCGTCCACCCTGTATCCTTGTCGACGTCTCTTGGAGAGAAGAACCTGTTTACCTGGTGAAGATACGCTATGACGGGAGTTCCATACCTTTTCTTCACGTTTACGGCCATCCATACGCTTGGCTGGCCGTGAGCCACTATGGTATCGAAGCCGCTTAGCCTCTTCATTGGAACCAGTACACTTGAGTGTATCATCCCTAGGGCGTTCCGCAGCGGCATACTCGGTGGCAGCAGAGAACTCGTCTCGGTGAGTCTAACTTCTTTTCTGAGTTCAGGGAAGCAGTCGGCGTTTACTATTGGTGCGAATACCTCTACCTCATGCCCTCTTCTCCCGAGCTCGAGTGCTTGGTTCAGTACTGTGCGTTCTCCTCCGCCGTTATAGAAGAACCCCATATGGATTATCGCGATCCGTAACGCAGTTCCCCGTGGTGAGATCGGGTCGAATTCTGTAGAGCTTTCTGTCCCTCTGAGTGGCTTGTCTCTGTATCAGTTCCAGGGGTGTAACTTTAACATGCAGTTCCCTGATACTGTATTCTTAATTCTTTTAACCTCTTCAATGCATACTGGCTGTCTTCATGGATGGAAAGGTCTCAGTCATTACCCCAGTCTATAATGAAAACAAGACTTTGAAACTAAATATACAAAGAATCCGGGAGGCACTTAGAAGCGTCCCCCACGAAATAATAATAGTCGACGACAACAGCCCAGATGGAAGCGGCGTGATAGCCGACTCTCTCGCAGAGCTTTTCCCAAACGTCAAGGTACTGCACAGAAGCTCGAAGAAGGGCCTTGGAACCGCCTACAAAGAAGGCTACAGTTTATGCTCAGGCGACTACATCGTGTCGATAGACAGCGACCTCAGCCACGACCCGTGTTATCTTCCGGGGATGTTGAAAGCCGCAGAGAAGGCGGACCTTGTCATCGGGAGTAGGCTCATCGACGGCGGATGCATCGTGGGCAGGTCCTTCTGGAGGGATTGCTTGAGTATTGTGACAAACAGCGTCATACGGCTTCTTACCTGTAAGGATGTCTTTGATTGGACGAGTGGGCTGAGGGTGTACAGAAGAGCGCTCTGGGAAGACGTTATGCCTAACGTCCACTGCGACAAGTGGGACTTCCAGTTCGAGAGTCTCTACAAAACAGTGAAACAGGGGTACCGTGTCCGCGAGGTGCCCATAACGTTTTACGAGAGAGCCGACGGTGAAAGCAAGTTCAGTCTTCGTGAGGGCCTCGTGTTTCTCAGTTCTTTCCTGAGACTCGTTTTTAAATTAAAATAATAGAAGAAAAAGACTCTGGGTCTAGACTCCTTCCTCTAGCAGCTCGATTACATATAGTAATGCATTCGCCATAACGGCGTTTTCCCAGTTCTCTGTGTCAGAGACCATCTGTAAGCCTAGCTTGATCGCCCCTATGCCCCGCTCCGGCGGAGATACGGGGTCTACTATTATGTAGTTCTGTGCTATGAAGCTCACCTTGGCCTGTACCGTCATCCCGGGTTCGAGTTCGTTGAATAAAACGTTCTCCCTGTTGAATAAAATGACTCTGCCGTCTTTCATTCGGCTGATAATGCTATCTCCTTTGCCTTTTAGTACTAATACGTTTAATTCGTCTCCCAGACTTACCTCTGGACTTGAATCTAGGTTATACAATTCAAATCCCTAAAAAATACTCCCCGGGATATTTATTTAATGTGGTGATTTCATCATTTTTACGATTTTTACCTTTTTTTTCATTATCTGGTTCCTCTATACCCGTTATCTAGATCCCGCCACCATATCTCTAGCGATATTCTTATATCTCTCCGACGCTGTTTCACATACGACTAACCGTCGGTGATTCGATGTCAAAGATATCAGGAAAAGTACCCAGAGGATTCACGAGATTCTATGTTCTACACCTTCTTACAGAGCGACCCATGACTGGCAAGGAGATCATTTTGGAGGCTGAGGAGCGGAGCAGGGGCGACTGGATCCCATCCCCCGGCCTTATTTACCCGCTCCTCGGGAGGCTGGTAAGGGATGGTCTAATAACTGAGACAGACGAAGGAGGCTTCACCATCACGGAGAAGGGGGAAGAGGCCCTACAACAGTACACCAAGCTCCAGCGACAGCTTGAGCGGCAGCTTGAGCTCGTGAACGAGCTGGGTCTCTCCGTTTACTCCAAGGGGAAGTTCGTGGCGGATGAGGCTATAAACCGGATCAGCGGCGTCACCTCTTCGGTGTGGGACCGGGTTACTGAAAGATCCGGAAAGGCCCAACAAAGTTTCGAGGAAAAGTATGAGGAGTTCCTCTATAACGAGCTTGAGCGGATTAAGAAGAGGAAGAGTGAAAGAGATCAGCTGGATCAAGAAAATTTGCCTGAATAAATTCTAATGAATTAACGTCGAAAACTCGTCACAGCCTCTTAGATTCTGTGACCCTATATATTGAAACATGAGATTGCATCCGCCTCTTATCGGCTTTTTTTAAGCTTTCGCATCTCAAAAGCATAACGTTTTTATCTTTACGCTGAGGAAAGGGTGGTGCGAGTAATCGCACCCCGTCGGCAGACGGCGGCTACGATCTGACTGAGGCTTTGGCCTCTGGATGAAGTATCGACCTCCAGAGACGGGAACATGTATGACGACTCGAGCAAAGACGGCGACGTCTTCGGGTCCGAGAAGGGTCGAGCAGAATGCTTCCTCGTTTCAATACAAACGAGTGAGTAACTTGCGGTCATCATTCATTCCGATTGATCCCGTCGGACCCCACTGCTATCGAGGTGGGACTAAGCCATGCTAGTCGAACGAACTTTATGTTAGTGGCACACTGCTCAGTAACACGTAGCTAACCTACCCTTAGGACGAGGACAACCCCGAGAAATTGGGGCTAATCCGCGATAGGTGTGATGTCCTGGAATGGTATCACGCCCAAAGGTGTTCGCACGCCTAAGGATGGGGCTGCGGCCGATCAGGCAGTTGGTGAGGTAACGGCTCACCAAACCTTTGACCGGTACGGGCCATGAGAGTGGTAGCCCGGAGATGGACACTGAGACAAGGGTCCAGGCCCTACGGGGCGCAGCAGGCGCGAAACCTCCTCAATGCACTCACGTGCGAAGGGGTTACCTCGAGTGCCATCTGAAGAAGGTGGCTTTTCCATGGTCTAAAAAGCCTAGGGAATAAGAGGGGGGCAAGACTGGTGTCAGCCGCCGCGGTAACACCAGCCCCTCGAGTGGTAGGGATGATTATTTGGCCTAAAGCGTCCGTAGCCGGCCGGATAAGTCTCCCGTTAAATCCAGCGTCTCAAGCGTTGGACTGCGGGAGATACTGTCTGGCTAGAGAGTGGGAGAGGTGTACGGTATTCTGGGGGTAGGGGCGAAATCCTTTGATCCCCGGAGGACCACCAGTGGCGAAGGCTGTGCACTAGAACACGTCTGACGGTCAGGGACGAAAGCTGGGGTAGCGAACCGGATTAGATACCCGGGTAGTCCCAGCCGTAAACGATGCACGCTAGGTGTTGGGTCGGCCACGAGCCGCCCCAGTGCCGCAGGGAAGCCGTTAAGCGTGCCGCCTGGGGAGTACGGCCGCAAGGCTGAAACTTAAAGGAATTGGCGGGGGAGCACCACCAGGCGTGAAGCCTGCGGTTTAATTGGAGTCAACGCCGGGAACCTTACCGGGAGCGACAGCAGAGTGAAGGCCAAGCTGAAGACTTTGCCAGACAAGCTGAGAGGAGGTGCATGGCCGTCGCCAGTTCGTGCCGTGAGGTGTTCTCTTAAGTGAGATAACGAACGAGACCCGTGCCGCATGTTGCCATCAGAACCTATAGGGTTGCTGAGCACTCTTGCGGGACCGCAGCCGATAAGGCTGAGGAAGGGGCGGGCAACGGCAGGTCAGTATGCCCCGAATCTCCCGGGCCACACGCGGGCTGCAATGGTACGGACAGAGGGCTGCCACCCCGAGAGGGGGAGCCAACCCCTAAACCGTACCTCAGTTGGGATCGAGGGCTGCAACCCGCCCTCGTGAACATGGAATGCCTAGTAACCGCCGGTCATCATCCGGCGGTGAATACGTCCCTGCTCCTTGCACACACTGCCCGTCGAACCACCCGAATGAGGTTTGGGTGAGGCATGGTCGAATGTTGGCCGTGTCGAACCGGGGCCTCGTAAGGAGGGTTAAGTCGTAACAAGGTGGCCGTAGGGGAACCTGCGGCCGGATCACCTCCTAAGAAAGCAGAAGCAAGGAAGTACCTGCTCGACCATTCAAAATCACACTGATGCAGCCCCCGAGAGAAATGTCGGGGGTGAAGGGTGAAGCCGATTGGGGTCGCCAGCCCCGATAGGCGATGACGCCGTGCATAGGCTCCGACTCCAGCTGTGGGACCGGGTTTGCTGGTTACTACGCTGTGTGGTGGATGACTTGGCTTGAGTGCTGACGAAGGGCGTGGCAAGCTGCGATAAGCCTCGGGTAGTTGCATGCAGACATTGATCCGAGGATCCCCGAATAGGACTTCCAAACGCGTTTCACGCGTTGCTCCGTTTGGAGCGGGAACCCCCCGAACTGAAACATCTTAGTAGGGGGAGGAAGAGAAAACAACAGTGATTTCCTTAGTAGCGGCGAGCGAACGGGAAAAAGCCTAAACTGAATACGTGCGGAAACGCATTGTAGATGTGGTGTTTGGGCTAGGATTTTCCTCCTCAACGAAGTCAAATTACTCTGGAAAGCTTAGCCATAGAGGGTGATAGCCCCGTAGACGTAAGTTGAGTGGATGTTCCTAGTTCCTGAGTAGCACTGCTTGGGAATGCAGTGTGAATATGGGAGGCATTAACTCCCAAGGCTAAATACAACTCAAGACCGATAGCGTATTAGTACGGTGACGGAAAGTTGAAAAGACCCCCGAGAGGGGCGTCAAAAGAGCCTGAAATCACGCAGTTACAGACGGTTGGAGCCCTAAAGGGTAGAAGCAGCGGAACGATGGCACGGTAACGTGTCGGTAGGACGCTGTGGACCAGGGTTCCATGCTCCGTTTCGAATCACGGACCGGGGAGTTCACTTACGTGGCGAGCCTAAGAGAAATCGTAAGCTTAGGGAAACCGAAGTGCGGGCAGCCGCAAGGCGAGCCGCTGGGTCTGAATAGGGCCCGGAGTCACGTGGGTGAGACTAGAAACCAGGTGATCTTTCCCTGGACAGGGTGAAGTCAGGCGAAAGCCTGATGGAGGCCCGCAATAGTGTTGATATGCAATTCACTTATCTGATCTGGGGAAAGGGGCAATAGACCAATCTAACCTGGTGATAGCTAGTTCCCTCCGAAGTATGTCGCAGCATAGCCTCAGGGGAGACTGCTTGCGGGGTAGAGCACTAATCGGGCGTCACGGAGAGGAAACTCTTCAGCGGCCTTTTAAACTCCGAATACGCATGCGTCGTAGAACCTGGGAGACGGGATGGTCTGGTTAAGCTAGATCTCCGGGAGGGGGACAACCCAGACTAAGGTTAAGGCCCCCAAGTCCTGGCTAAGTGATAAATCAAAGGGCGTCGTAATCCTAAGACAGCGGGGAGGTAGGCTTAGAAGCAGCCAACCTTTAAAGAAATCGTAACAGATCACCCGCCGAGGATTGGGGCCCCGAAGATGGACGGGTCTTAAGCCAGGCGCCGATACCTTAGGCATTAATATTGTGTTAGGAGGGCGTCCCGCATGGGCGGAAGCAAGGGGGTGACCTCTTGTGGACCGTGCAGGGATTGCAGATCCCGGTGGTAGTAACAGCTTAGTCGGGTGAGAATCCCGACCGCCGAAAGAGCAAGGGTTTCCCGGCAATGCGTCGTCAGCCGGGAGTTAGCCGATCCTAAGGCCAGCGTTAACATGACTGGCCGAAAGGGGAACTGGTTAATATTCCAGTGCTACGGAAGTACACGAGGCGACTCAAAGTCCAACAGGTGACGGTTCGGGGAAGGCTGAGCAGGGTTGTCGCCCTGTTTAACTGTATAACTCTGGGGAGTACCGTAATGGTGAGAACCAGAGGAAGCCAGGAATAGTCTGCCGTTAGGCGGATTCAGCTGTACCCTGGATCCCATGAAAAGCCTGTTGGAACGGATCTTCCGTACTCGTACCCAGAACCAACACAGGTGCTCAGGGTGAGTAGCCTAAGGCGTGTCGGGGACAATCTTGGCGAGGGAATTCGGCAAATTAGCTCCGTATCTTAGGTATAAGGAGTGCCTACGGCGCTTACGAAAGTTGGCGCGGTAGGTCGCAGTGACAAGGGGGTTCCGGCTGTTTAATAAAAACATAGGTAACCGCAAGCCCGTAAGGGTGTGTACGGTTATTGAATCCTGTCCAGTGGTGGTATCTGAAACCTGATTTCAACCGGGCTAAGGACCGCTAAACGACGGGAGTAACTCTGACTCTCTCAAGGTAGCCAAATGCCTTGTCGTGTAAGTTACGACGTGCATGAATGGATCCACGAGGACCCCACTGTCCCCGCCAAGACCCCGGTGAACCCACCTGCTGGACGAACAGTCCAGCGACTTCCAGTGGAACAAGAAGACCCCGTGGAGCTTTACTGCAGTCTGTTGCTGGGAAGCGGTTGCTTTTGCAGAGCGTATGTGGGAGCCGATGAGTACACCTCTCTGGGGGTGTAGGAGGCGACAATGGAACACCACACACTTGTGACTGCTTCCCTTACCAAGGCCTCGTTGTCTGGGACAACGGCAGATGGGCAGTTTGGCTGGGGCGGCACCCCCTTGAAAAGGAATCGAGGGGGCCCTAAGGCTAGCTCAGGGGGGACAGAAACCCTCCGTAGAGTGTAAAGGCAAAAGCTAGCTTGATCGGATACCTAACAATAGGGTTTCCGAAGGTGAAAGCCAGGCTTAACGAGCTATCATGTCCTTATTAATGAGGGCTGGTAGTGTCAGAAAAGTTACCCCGGGGATAACAGGCTTGTCGCGGGCGAGAGTTCGCATCGACCTCGCGGTTCGGTACCTCGATGTCGACTCTTCCTATCCTGGCCTTGCATAAGGGGCCAAGGGTGAGGCTGCTCGCCTATTAAAAGGGATCGTGAGTTGGGTTTAGACCGTCGCGAGACAGGTCGGATTTTATTTACTGGGAGTGTTGGATGTCTGAGGGGAAAGTGCATTTAGTACGAGAGGAACAATGCGCTGTGGCCTCTGGTGTACCGGTTGTCTGATAAGGCACCGCCGGGCAGCTACGCCGCCGCGGATAAGGGCTGAAAGCATCTAAGCCCGAAGCCGCTCC
>DATKWN010000188.1:0-31018 GCA_035529515.1 Candidatus Krumholzibacteriaceae bacterium
GCTCATCGGCGAGCTCACGGACACCCTGATGAAGCTCATGGAGGCCCTCGACAGGGCGAAGAAGCTGGGCGCCTAGAGCAGCGTTATAACCGTGACCCCGGCGACGATGACTAGGCAACCCGCCATGATCCTAGGCGTGATACTATCGACGCCCCTGAGGAAGAGCGCGCTGAGGAGCAGCCCGAACAGGGGGTTGACCCCGATAATGGCGGAGACGACTGAGACGGAGCCCCTCTGGGTGGCTATGAACATGCTTATCCACGCGACGCTGTTGGAGACGCCCGCCGCCGCGAAATAGGGCAGGGAGCCCTTCGTGAGCCTGATGTCTCCCTGCCTGTTCATCAACCTCAGCACAATCGGGTAGGTGATAAGGCTCGCGAGCACCCCTACGACTGCGCCTAGCACAGGTTCTGGCAGCATGGTCAGGGCCGTCTTCCTCACAATGCTGGAGAGGGCGTAGAGGCTCGCGGCCGCCAGCGGGATAACGAGGTCGCCTTTCTTCACACTGTTCTCTCCGCCCCAGCCGCTGATCAACGCGATTCCGGCGACCACGAGCACGGTGCCCACCACGGTGCTCGCCTCCACGGCTTCACCTATGAGGATGTACGCGAAGACGATGGTGAACAGCGGGTTGGTCCCGCTCAGCGACGTGCTGATGGGCACCCCCAGCCTGTCGATGCTCGTGTAGTTGAGGGTCCTGCCCAAGGTCGCAGCCAACAACCCGGCGACCACGAAGTAGCCGACCGCGGCCCAGCTGAGGCTCGGCGGCGACAGGACGAGCAGGAGACTCAGGACGATGACCTGAACCCCGCTGATGACGAGGGTGGCCGTGACAGCCGTGGACTCGCTCAGCCCTTTGCGTACGAGCACCGCCGTGAGCCCGAAGCTGAACGCAGTCACAAGGGCGTAGGCTTCCACCTGCAAACCAGATCCAACAAGCAAACATCGGGAAAGATATAAAGATCCGGATAGGTGAGACGGTCTACTCCTCGATGAACTTGGTCAAGGACTCTACCTTCGAGTCTCTCCCACCTGGCTCTATCTTCAGCTCCTTCAATAGACCCGACACCCGTCTCCATACGATCTTCTCGACCTCGCCGACGGGAAGCGCCCCGTCGACCCTGTAGACCCTCGTCTCGCCGGCCTGGCTGACGACGACCTTCTCGGAGCCCAGGGGCGAGTCGTGGAGGTTAAGCACCTCCAGGTAGACCATCCTGATCCTCTCCTGCTGGCTGATGTTCTCGAAGTAGGAGTGATCCTTGATGCGTACCTGGCCGTTGCTCAGCCTAGCCTGCCCGACCTCGGGCGATATGTCGAGGAAGATGACGGCGTCGGGCTCCAGCGCGAACCTGTTAATCATCTTGATCCAGTCCAGGTCCAGCTCTTTGCCCATTCCGCGGCTCTGGTAGGCCAGCGAGCTGTGCACGTACCTGTCCGATACCACCAGAGCCCCCTCCTCCAGCGCTGGCTTGATCTTCCTCTCCGTGTGGTCCGCCCTGTCGGCGGCGAAGAGCAGCGCGAGCGCCTCCTCCGACACCTGCTCCTCTTCTCTGAGCACCTTCTCGATGAGGCGTCCCACGGGGTACACCTTCGTCGGCTCCCGCGTAGCCACCAGCTTGTAGCCTCTCTTCTTCAGCCTCTTCGTGAGCCTCTGGAACTGCTCGGACTTGCCTGACCCGTCGATCCCCTCTATTACTATGAAGCAGCCTCTACTCATCTCGGGCTCACGGTCCCCAAGTAATGTTGTCTCCCGATATAAGGATACAGCGAGGAGTATTAGAGATTAAAGCTTGAAACGCTCACGGTCGTAGGTGGTGAGGAACTCAGCCTCGCCGTTCTTTATCAGCACCATGTCCTCGACGCGGAGATAGTACTCGCCCTTATGCCAGAGCTTGGGCTCCATGCAGAATATCATGTTGTCCACCAGCTCGTGGCTGTTCTCAGGTTTGAGCCAAGGGTCTTCGTGGACCTCGACGCCTATCTGGTGCCCCACCGTGCCATCGGGCAACCTGGCGCGCAGATAGTCGCCGTATCCCATCCTGTCGCAGATCAACTCTATGCTGAGGAATATCTCGTTCACCCTGTGCACCTCGTTGCCCATGTCGTCCACCGTCTCCACCACGGCCGTCTGGAGCGCCGCGTAGGCTTTCTCGATGTGCTCCTCGGGCTCGCCGTAGTAGACGCTGCGGCCCCAGTCGCTGCAGTAGCCGTCGAGCACGAAGCCGACGTCGAAAGCTATGCTGGTGCCCGGCTCCAGGCCCTGACCCCTCTCGTAGTTGAAGACCTCGGCGGTGGGCTCGCCGCCCGACTTGCAGAAGCCGGCGGTGGCTGGGAAGCTGGCGTCGCTGGCGCCGATCATCCTGCCCATGGTCTCGATCTTCAGGCCGGCGCCCCTCATGGTCTCCCCGGCGTCGATCTGGTCTATGATGCGGCTCATCACGTCCTCCGTGAGCTTCGCCGCCCTGCGGAGCCTGTCTATCTCCCCGGGCTCCTTGATCATGCGCACCTCGTCGAGGAGCCCCTCGGCGCTCCTGAAAGAGGCGCCTTTACAGCTCGACGCCACGGTTAGCACGAGGCTCCCCCAAGTGTACTCGCCGATGCCCACCTTCTTCGGCTCATCCACCAGCTCCTTTATGATCTCCTTGACCGCAGGCGCGGGGTTCTCGAACATGCCGAGGCCCCTCACGTCGTCGACCCAGCCCTGTCTCGCCTTCTTAACCGAGCCCATCCCGGCTAGGATTAGCGGCTCCCCCTCCCTCGGCACGAACACGGCGTCTGCCGGGTGCGTCAGATCCCTGCCCCTCCTCCACTCGACGGGGGCGCCTGTGAGGTACTGGAAGTCTGGGCTGGCGCCGAGGACGACGAGGTCCAGCCCCTTTTCCTCCATCTTCGCCTGGATCCCAGTGAGCCTGCGGCTGTAGTTGCCCATACCGATACTCAGTCTATATTGTCGTTAAAGCCTTTATGACATTATAGTCTGTACTTGGCGCATGTTGGTTCAGCTGGAAACATGGAACCCATACCCTGGCTCTGTATCAGGGCTATGTTTTCAGGTCTCTAGTAGCCTCGTCATGGCTTCGTCGTACCGGCTTCTCAGCGCATCCACCACGGGCTCCGCCTTCCTGAACCACTCGGTCTTCTCCACCTCTGTCTCGGAGTAGCCGTGGCCGTCCTCCAGCTCCACGTAGTTCTTGATCCGGACTTTGAGGAGTGTCTTGGCTTCCCGGCCCGCCTCGGCTATCTCCTCCTCGAACCCGTAGTCGGGCTTCCCTATGACGGTGACCATGTCGACGACGTTGACGCCTCTCTTCGTGAACTCCTCGGTGACCCTGCGGAGGCTGCCGCCGGTGCTGGAGATGGGCTCCACGAGAAGCACGTTGCTGCCTCTCGGTATGTCGTTGGCGTAGAGGTAGGTCTTGCTGTACCCCGTCGTCTTCACTATCTCTATCTGGCCCGGGGGCGTGTAGCCGGATACGTCGTCCACGTACTTCCGTTTGCCGATGACGGCCATGGGCTTCCGTGTCTTGAGGCAGAGGCTCGTGCAGATGGGTATAACCATGGCCTCCAGGGCTCCTATGACGTCTACCTCGCTCATGTCTGTCACCGCCATCACCGCGAGGGCGCACTCGTCCAGCGTCCGGGCGTGGTGGAGGAACAGGCGTTCGCTCACCTCCTCGACGATGTAGTAGTAGTGGGGGACGCCATCCACGACATGGTACGGCGTACCCTCGATGAGGTTGAACCCATCAAGGTCGGGGAACCTCTGGTCCTTGAACTCGATGGCCTTCTTCCTATAGACCTCGACCCGCTCAAGCTCCCGCTGAAGCTTCTCAAGCAAAACAGGGCACCACGAGATGTTTGGCGGAACGCCATTAAGTCATTAACGGTAGAGCTCTTTACAGGGTCTCGACTGTCCCGTCGTCGCCGTTGACCCTGACCCTCATGCCGGTCTTTATGGCCTCCAGGGGGTCGCCGTCCAGCTTGTCGACCAGCGGTATGTCGCTGATGACGCAGCCAGTGGCGATGATGGCCTCGGTCTCCACGTTTACTATCGCAGCCGGCGCCGTCCCCAGCTTCTTCATCCTGTAGATCACGTAGCTCCCCACGGTGCTGCCCTTCCCCGTAGGGAACACGAAGACCCTGCCGCTGACGTTCTCTCCGCAGCAGCAGTGCCCAGGCTCCGTGACACACCCCGTCTCAGGGTCCACGCCCCCGTAGAAGCTGACCGGGTCAACGCTGATCAGCGCCTCGCCCTCAGCGAGGCCGCCCATCACCCTGCGTCCCCTGAGGATCATCTCGAAGCCCCATCCACCAGTTTGTCTAGGGTGGTGATCATGGTCTCGAAGCCGTGGGCCACGCTGTAGTGGCCGCCCTTGAAGCTGTCTGTGGCGACGCCCTCCCAACCCATCTCGTGCAGGGGAGCCACCACCATACAGGTGTCTCTGTACACCCTGCCGCCGGCCTCCTCGATTGCCTTCACGTGGCCCGCCCTCGCCGCCTCCCGGTAGACTCCTCGGCTGGTGAACACCCACAGCCTCCCCCCAAGGTCCCTGCCCCTGACCAGCTCAGCCGTCTCTGCCATCTCCCTGAGGCTGCAGTGGGGGCACCCGACGCAGTAGGTTGGGTTGGACACGTCGCAAGTCAGACGCTCCCGGGCCTCCTCCAGGTCTCCACGCTCGACCGTGACCTTCTCCAGCCCATCCAGGTGCTTGGACGCCTCCATGGCCTCCGCCGTCACATTCTCCCCGTGCCAAAGGGCTATGCCGCCGCTGGTGGCGCACGCCGCGCCCAGAGTCTTCATGGACTCCACGTCAGGACTCCCCAGCCCTCTAATGTAGGGCACCTCTTGGCCCAGCAGCTTTCCGGTGACGTACCCGAGGGCGCTGTAGTCCAACCTAGTCGTCAACTCGGCGTCGACCACGACGATCTTCCCCGGCCTACGTTCCTCGTCTAGCCTATAGCCGTAGAGGGGCGTGAGCCCCGTGACCGCCGAGGCCAGGGTGGTCGGCCCGGACTCCCTGTTTGTGCGGGCCCCCAGGACGCTGTTGCTGAAGCAGACGGCGTTGCTCTCGGACCACGCCACCTGGACGCCTCTCCTGGGCACGTGGCCGATGAGGTACGGCGTGCAGGTACAGGTGGGCTCCACGCCCATCTTGGTGAAGGCGTCGATGACCCGCCACTGCCCCTCCGCGAACTCGGGGGGCACGTTCATTTCCCTCCACTTCTCCATGTCCATTCCCGCCGGGTTGAGCGTAGCCCTGACGCGGCACCTAGAGCCCAACGCGGCCTGCTCCTCGAGCCACTCGGTGCCGGCGTCGCCCAGGTTCTTGTAGCTGACGCCGCTTATGTGAGCCGACTCCACGGACGTCAGCCGCTCGGCGCCGAACACGTCGCCCAGGGCGACCAGGAGCTCCATGCTCTTCCTCACCGCGTCGCCGTGCTCTCCCTCCAGCATCTGCTCCTGTACCCGAGTGAGAAACATCGAATCACTTGAACAGGAAGCCCGGGAAATATAAAGAACCCCGTCTATCATATTTCAGGTGGATGTGAAGGTACATGGCGTCCACGAGCCACATCGGCCACAACGTAGCCCTCGGGAAAGACGTTAAGATATGGCACCTATCCTACATCGGCGACAACACGACCATCGGAGACAACACGACGGTGGGGTCCCTGTGCCACATAGACTCAGACGTGAGAATAGGCCGGAACTGCAGGATCCAAGGCATGGTCTACTTGCCGCCGGGCACCGTGGTGGGCGACAACGTCTTCCTTGGGCCCGGCGTGGTCTTCACCAACGATCCCTACCCGCCCTCCAAGAGGCTCAAGGGGGTGACGGTCGAGGACGGCGCCATCATATGCGCTGGGGCCACGCTGCTCTCCGGAGTAACCGTGGGCAGGCGAGCCGTCGTGGGCATGGGGTCCGTGGTCACGCACGACGTCGCCCCAGGCACCGTGGTCTACGGGGGCCCCGCCTCCCCTAGATACGACTACGCTGAGTACCTAGAGAGAAGGCGGAGATGGGAGATCAGCGAAGGAAGTGGCTGACCACCTTCCCCAGAGCCTCACCTATGGCGTCTACGTCGCTCTCACTCAGGAAAGGATGCATGGGCAGGCTCAGGACGCAGCGCGAGAGCCCCTCCGCCTCGGGGCACCTGGCCGAAGGATCTCCGAGCGACGGGTGAGACGACAGCGCATAGGGATAGTAGACGCTGCACTCGACGTTCTCGGCCCTCAACGCCTCCGCGAACAGGTCCCGGCTGCACCTCAGCGCATCCAGGTCCAGCCTAACCGTGTAATAGTTATAGCAGCTCTCAACCCGCGGCTCCACCCTCTGAGGCGTGACGCACCCAAGCCCTCTGACGGCGGCGTCCAGCAATCGTGCAGCCCTCCTTCGCCCCGCGAGGAAACCATCCAGCATCTCAAGCTGATCCAGGCCGAGAGCCGCCCTCACGTCGTCGAACCTGAAGTTGACCCCGAGGTCCTCCGGCCTTATCCCGCCCATACCAAACTTGTGTCCACGGACCCGGTGTGCAATGTCGTGCGAGTTCACCGTCAACATCCCTCCCTCGGCCGTCGTAATCACCTTGCTCGGGTAGAAGCTGTAGCAGCAGACGTCGTGTAGCCCCCCCAGCTCCTGGCCCATGTACCTGCTCCCGATGGCCTGACAGCAGTCGCCGATCACCAGTAGCCCGTTGTCCTCGGCGACCTCGCTCAAGGATCTGAGGTCGACGACGTTCCCGAACAGGTGAACGGGCAGTACAGCCTTGGTGCTCTCACCGATAATCTCCTTCAGGGCATCGACGTCCAGCAGCATGGTGGACCGTTCGACGTCGGCGTAGACTGGTCTGACGCCGCACTTGACCGCGGCGCCGGCCGAGGCCTCGAAGGTGAACGCGGGCACGATCACCTCGTCACCTGGCTTCAACACGCTCATGTAGGCGAGCTGGAGCGCCGCGGTCCCGTTACACACGGCGAACCCTTGGCCAGAGCCGACTCTACGGGAGAACCTTTCCTCGAACTCCCTCGTGTACCTGTCCTCCCTCAGCACCCCCGAGGACACAACCTTGTTCAACCTGTCCGCGTAGCCGTCGCCCAGGCGAGGGCTTGCCAGCCCTATGCGCCCAGCCGAGGCGGGTGCTCCCCCGTATAACGCTAGCTCACTCCCTGGGATGCCCTACCCCCCTGTACGTGAAGCCGGCCGCCCTGCACTCCGTGGGGTCGAAGACGTTCCTTCCATCCACCACCACGGGGGTCTCCATCAGTCCCCTCAGCCACCCAAGGTCCAGGGCTCTGTACTCCCTGTGACGGGTCATCAAAACGACGCAGTGCCTACCCCTCACCGCCTCGCCAAGGCTGTGGTAGAGTGTGACCGCGTCGCTCCTCTCGACGTATGGATCATGGACCGCCACGTCCTCGGCCTCCCCCGCCAATAAATCATGTAGGGTGATGGTGGGGCTGTTGCGCGTATCCTCCGTTTCCTCCTTGAATGCGAGGCCGAGTAAAACTATCCTGGAGCGCCTCAAACCCCGTCCTCTCTCCTCCAAGGCCTCAACGATCAGCCTCCTCATGTGGCTGGGCATCGCGTCGTTGATCCTCCTCGCCACGGATATGAGGCTCGGGGATGAGCTGAAAGCCCCGTGGCCGTCACGCCCATAAAGCAGCAGCCACGGGTCCTTGGGGAGGCAGTGACCTCCCACACCGGCTCCCGGGAAATGCAGGTCCCTGAAGGGGTTGAGGTGAGGATCATCCCCGATGAAAGGAAGGCTGTTCACGAGGTCCCTGACCCGGTAGTAGTCCGCGCCCAACGACTCGCATATCAACGCCGCCTCGTTGGAGAAAGCGACGTTCACGTCCCTGTAGGTGTTCTCGATCAGCTTCGCCGTCTCAGCCGTCAAGCAGTCGGTGCCCTGAACCCCTGCCACACATATGCTCTCAAAAAGGGCGACGCCTCTCCTTGTGCACTCTGGGGTGAGGCCCCCGACGACCCTCGGCAGATGCCGTATGTTGTGTATGAGCCGCCCAGGCGTGGTCCTCTCATAGCTGTATGCGAGGTTGAAGCCCTTTCCCGCCTCCAGCCCGCTCGTCTTCTCCAGTATGGGTTTCGCCGTCCCCTCGGTCGTCCCCGGTGGCACGGTGGAGACGAGGGAGACAAGCCCTCCGTCTCTTAGGCGGCTCCCCACCTCGCCGAAGATCTGTTTCAGGTTCTCCATCACAGGCCTCTTCGCCTCATCGATGGGGGTTTGAACCGTCACGATGACGCAGTCGGCGTCGCCGCAGACATCATAGCTGTCCGAGACGTGGAAGCATCCTCTAGGTACAACTCTCGACAACAGGCCGCCCAACTCCGGCTCCAAACCATAGGGGGAGACGCCCCTGTTGAGCAGGTCTATCTTCCAGCCCGACCGATCCGATCTGCGCTGCACCCCATACACCTCGAAGCCCTCCACGTCCGCCAGCAGCGCGGCAAGCGGCACTCCCACGTACCCCATACCGATGACAGCAATCTTCAAAGACAGCCCTCACCCGAAGTCTGACAGCCTGACGACGCCGCCTATCTCCGAGCTGCGGAGAGCCGCCTCACAGATCCTCAGGGCGTCGTAGCCGCTCTGGCCCGTGACGGCTGGCTCCCTGCCACATAAGACGGCGTCCGCGAAGTCCCGGAGCTCGAGCATCAGAGGCTCAACGTAGGCGTTATCGCTGTGTGTGGTCTCGTCGCCGCTATCCACCGATACACGCTGGGTCAGGTACTCCACTCTAATCACCCCCTCAGAGCCCGTGACAGTCAACGACCTGACCTTCTTCGGCGTCAGCCAGTTGGCCTCCACGAACCCAGACGCGTCCCCGTCGTAGATCAAGGCAATGGTCGCATAATCCTCGAAGCCGTGGCTCAGACTACCACAAACGGAGAAGACTGACCTCGGCAGATCTCCCAGAACCGTGGTCACGATGTCGACATCGTGAATAGCCAGGTCCTTGACGACCCCCACGTCTCCGTGGCGTTCAGGTCTCCTGCTGAGCCTGGCCGCGTGTGCCATCAGCAGCTGCCCTACCTCGCCCCTCTCTACTAGCCTAATGGTCTCCTCAACGGCTGGGTTGAAACGCTCCACATGGCCAACGGCGAGCACGACGTCCTCCCTCTCCGCGAGCTCCATTAGCTCTCTCGCTTCGCAGAGCCTCGCAGTCATAGGCTTCTCGACGAGCACGTGTTTACCGGACAGGATGGCCTCCTTCGCCAGCTGCGCGTGGGTCACCGTGGGGGTGCATATCGAGACCGCGTCGACCTCGTCGTCCACGAATGCTTCAATTGGGTCGAGGGAGCTTCCGGCGTTGAAGGCCTCCGCCGCCGCCCTCGCCCTTGCGGGGTTGACGTCCACCACCTTGACGAGCTGAACGTTATCGAGTCCGCTGTATACCCGCGCGTGGTTGAATCCCCAGATCCCGCAGCCTATGACGGCTACACTGATCTGACGCATATCCCCCTTGATGCCTAACCTACGACCAATAATAAACCTTTACATTTATTTATAAGTATATTTAAGTGTATTTACCCAGAATCTTGTCGAGTTCTGGGCTCACAGGTATCTTGGCTCTGCGGAAGCCCTCGGGGTCCTTGAACATGGGTCGCGTCGCGTCCACCCCTACCTTGCATCCCAGCTCCTTCTCCTGGTCGGCCGCCGGGTCCAGGCTCGACACCCTGACGTTGGGGACTATCAGCAGGTCCTCGTCTCCCCTGAACCTGGTGGCTATGGCCCACTCCACTTGCTGCATGTCGTAGGGGTCGATGTCGCTGTCCACCACGACTGCGTGCTTCAGGCTGGGGTGGGCCGCGAACACCGCCATCAAGACGTTCTTGGGGTCGCCCTCCCTGAACTTCTCGAAGCTGACCACGCAGTGGAGCCACCCCATGCCGCCCACCGTCAGGTTAACGCCCCTCACGTTGGGTACGACGCCCCTCACGTACTCCCATATCCTGGGCTCCTGAGGCATCCCCATCATGAGCCTGTGCTCGGAGCCCGCGGGGAGCAGCCCCTGGTAGATATAGTCCTCGCGGTGCATCACCCCCACCACCTCTATGATGGGCTGCTGCCTCTGGACGTCGAAGGTGCCCGAGAGGTCCACGAAGGGTCCCTCCGTAACCTTGTCGTCCAGCTTAAGCTTGCCCTCCAGCACCAGCTCCGCGTCCGCCGGCGCCAAAGCGTCCACGTGCTCGCACCTCGTAAGCTTCAGGCTGCCTCCGTGGAAGTTGTTCACGACGTCGAACTCGCTCGCACCAAACGGCGCCGTGAGGCTGCCGGCGATCATGGTCGCGGGGTGGAGCCCTATGCTGACGCTTACATCCAGGCTGCTCAGCCCAGAGTCCCTGGCCAGCTGCGTGAGCCTGTAGAGGTGACGCGGCACGATGCGTATGGCCAGCCTCCTCTCGTCCAGCACGAGGAGCCTGTGGAAGCTCACGTTCTCGTGGTCGCCGCCGGGGACGCTGGTGTACACTATACCGGAGGTGATGTAGGGCCCCGGGTCGCCCTCATAGTGTGTCAGGACTGGAATGTCTTTGAGGCTGCCCTCCTCGACGACCTCCTTGACGGGGCCGTTCCCGACCTTGCACTTGACCGGGTTCTTAGTCGCGTGGATTATGCCTTCGTAGAGGTTCTCGGTGGTAAGCCCCATCCCCTTCAGTATCCGGTGCCTCGCCCCGCATACGCCTCCCACGACCCTAGTGCCTGTCTCCTTGGGGTTCTCGAAGAGGAGAACCTTGCCCCCGTCAAACCTGTGTAGCGCCGCCGGTATCTCGTACCTTACGCTGAGGGGCTCCTTTATCCGGATTATCTCTTCGTCTATCTCCTCCAGGAAAGACCTTAGGTCACTCATCTCTTTCACCAACCAACTCGTCTATCAACCCAAGCAGGGGTCTCCCCGCCTGGAAGCCGATGGGAAGGTTACTGGAAACAAGCACGAGTTTCCCGTAACGTGAAGCAAGCCTCTCACCCACCATCCGTGACAGCACCTCGTCCCTGTCCCCAAGGAGCTGGCTGCTGGCCCTGTTGGGCAGCGTCGCAGTCATGGAGCCGAGGCGGGGCTTGTCACCCGACCAGATCAGTGCGATGACGGCGTTGTCTAGCTCGGCTAACGCGCCGTGGACCTCGACGCCTTCGTGGTCTATCGAGCCGGTGGAGAACTGGAGGCTCATTACACTTTCAGACGTGCATCGACTGTTAAGCCTATCCCTGTAGGTGTTGACGAGGCTTACCGGATCGGTGGAACACTGAGAGCCGAGTATTCTCAATTTAAATAAGAGCCCATCGTATCCTAAATAGCGGAGTCCGAGAAAAATTGACAGAGGAC
This sequence comes from Candidatus Krumholzibacteriaceae bacterium, assembly GCA_035529515.1. GTDB lineage: Archaea > Thermoproteota > Bathyarchaeia > TCS64 > TCS64 > RBG-16-57-9. The sequence goes on from DATKWN010000188.1 coordinate 11,344, forward strand.
ACACCGGGGAGCCCCTCCAACGCCTTGCCCAGCCTATCCAAGATACCGCTCAGGCTGACACGGACGTCGGCGATGGAGCTAGGGGTGCTGACGCTCGTCGTGATAATTGCGGCGCTCATCAGGGTGCTGCCCCTCCAGTACGGCGCCTACTTCACCGGCTACGACCCGTTGTTCCAGTACAGGGCCACGGAGTACGTCGTGGAGAACGGCTTCGGATCGTGGGGGTCGTGGCACGACACCCTCAGCTGGTATCCCATGGGCAGGAACGTGGCCAACAGCGCGTACCCAGGCGTCCCTTTCACTGCGGCGCTCCTATACATGGTTATCAAACCCCTCATACCGTCGGCAACCGTCTACAGCGTGTGCCTGTACTTCCCACTCTTCATGGCCTCCCTGACGTGCATCTCCAGCTACTATCTAGGCAAGGAGCTGAAGGGTAAGGCGGCCGGACTCTTCGCCGCCATATTCATGGCCGTGAACCCGGCGTTCATCGGCCGGTCCACGCTGGGTTTCTTCGACACGGAGACCATCGGCATATTTTCGATGGTCACCATCGGCCTCTTCTTCCTGAGGTCCATCGACGAGAAGAGGAAGCTGGAGCACCGCGTGGCCTACGGCGTGCTCTCTGGGCTGACACTCGGCTACATCTTCGCGTCCTGGGGCGCCGCCCGGTACATGAACGGCCTCCTAATACTATACATGCTCATCCTGCTCTACACGGAGAGGTTCGAGACCAGACACCTGCTCACCTACTGCCTCACCACCGGGTTCGGGTTCCTCATCGTCATCATGGTCCCGAGGCTCGGAGTCAACTCGCTTCTCACCATAGATAACCTAGCCGCCTTCGGCCTCGTACCTGTGATGATAGTGTACGAGCTCGTCAAGGACAGGATAAACGTCAAACTCCTTGCGAATCTAGCGGGGGCCGCCATCATAGTCGGCGTCCTAGCCATCTACCTCCTGCCGGCCATCGGCATCAGAATACCCATGGGCTACAAGTTCCTCAGGGTGCTGAACCCCTTCACCTCCATAGAGAACGCCCTCTACAACTCGGTCGCAGAGAACAAGGTGGTGGCGTGGGCCAGCCTCTTCAACAGCTTCGGCCCAGTGCTCGTCCTCGCCGCCGCCGGAACCTTCTTCTCCATGAAGAACCAGAACGAGAAGAACATCTACGGTTCCCTCTTCTTCCTGACGTCCCTCTACTTCGCAGGGGTAATGGTGCGTCTAAGCCAGATCCTCGCAGCCCCCGCCTGCGTCATGGGAGCGTACGGCCTAGTTGAGGTGTCGAGACCGTTCTTCGCCGTGACCGCTGAATCGGAGGGCAGCAGCAGGAGGAAAAAAAGGCGCAGAGCCGTCTTCGGGGTAAACAAGTACCTCGGCGTATTCTTCATCCTGTTCATGGTCGTCGGGTTCATGCCCAGCATATGGAGTGCGGTGGGCGCGGCCGACTCTCCCACGAGCCTCGCGGACAGCGGGATACCGTACCTGATCGACGGCGAGTACTCCAAGGACTGGCCCGAGGCCTTGGAGTGGATGAAGGAGAACGTGGGGGACGACGAGGTGGTGTGCAGCTGGTGGGACTACGGGTACTGGATCGAGGCCATGGCAGGCAAGACCACCATGGCTGACGGGGCCACCCAGACGGAGAGACAGCTCGCGATGATAGGCAACATAATGATGCTGCCCCAGAACGAGTCCATAAAGCTGCTTGAGAGGTACGGCGCCGACTACATCGTGGTCTTCTACGCGTTCGACCCGAACAACTTCTACCAGTCTCTCAGGGTCGGCGACGACGTAAAGTGGTCCTGGATGGTCCAGATCGGTAGGCTCGACCTGAATGAGTATCTTAACACGACCACGGGTCAGCCCACAGAAAAGTACTTCTATTCAACCATCGCGAACCTGATGTACAGGATGGCTGACAGCCGGTACTTCGAGAGGGTTTACGCTTCGCCGAACGGGTACGTCTTGGTTTACAAGATCCACTACCAGAATAATGATTCCTGACCGTATATTCCAGTACCACTCCAAGGGGAGGCCCCCCGTTCTTAAACCAGAAAGGTTAAGAACGGTCCTCGCATTGCATTATTGATTCGTTGGGTGCAACGGTAGTATGCCGCCAGTGATCAGGTTGAGCCGCTTTTATGATCAAGGTAAAGAAGACAGAGTATAGGCCCGCCCCGGTACGTGAGACCCTCATTCAGATGAAGGACATCTCCGAGCTCATGATCGACCTCGCATACTCGGCAGCCCTTTTCCACAACAGGGAGCTGGCCGAGGAGGTCATGGAGTTGGAGGCCAAGGTAGACGACCTAGTCTACCTGCTGAACATGAACCTGATGCTCGCGGCCAGGGACAAATACGACGCCGAGACCCTGGCGGGCGTCGCCAAGGTGGGTAGCCTGACCAACGCCATCAGCGACGCCGCCGCGGACATAGCGAGCCTCGTCATCCACGGCATAGGTGTGCACCCCGTAGTCCGCGAAGTGTTCCAGAGGGCCGAGGAACACTTGGCGAGAGTGGTTCTATCCGAGGACTCGATCCTCGCAGGCAAGACGGTGGATGACCTCGACCTCGCCGCCGAGGTGGGCGTGGACATAATAGCCATCAGGCGGGGCATGCACTGGCACATCAACCCCGACAAGGAGATACTGGTGCCGGAGGACGTGCTCGTGGCCAGGGGCACGGACGAGGGGCTCAAGACTCTGGTCAAGGCCGCGCAGGGGGAGGTGGACACCCTTGAGTGAGGCCGACATGCAGCACTGGGAGCGGATCACCAGCGACCTCGTGGAGCTGAAGAACACAAGCGAGATGATGATAGACCTCGCCTACTCCGCGGTGCTCCTCAACAACAGGTACCTCGCCGAGGAGGTCCAGTCCCTCGAGGAGGAGATGGACAGCCTTCACATCGAGTTCCAGTGCAGAGTCCTGTCCAGAACAGACGAGGAGGTGGATCCGCGGGACCTCCTGGGCATCATCCGGATGGGCAACGTGACTGAGCGCATCGCCGACGCCGCGTCCGAGATCGCGGAGGTGGTGCTCAGGGGCATCGAGCCTCACCCCATCCTCCAGATGGTCATCCAGGACGCCGAGGAGACTGTGGAGAGGGTGACGGTGTCGGAGGACTCACCCATGGCGGGTAAGTCGTTGAAGGAGGCGAGGATAGCAGACGAGACAGGGATGTGGATACTCTACATCAGGCGCGGGGAGAGATGGATGAAGCCCAGACCCAGCACCGTGCTGTTGCCCGGCGACGTCGTCATTGCCTCGGGCTACAGCGAGGGCGAAGAAGATCTGAAACAGCTGCTCTCGGGTAAAACAGAAGAGAGTAAATAACAGAGCTACTCGGTTTTTTCCGTGGCAGGGGCCTCGGCTTCCGCTGGCTCCTTCTTGGCTTTCTTCCTGCCTTTGGGGGCCTCGACGATGGCGAAGTTGAGGAAGGTGGTCTCCGCGCTCACGATGTTGCCGCGTACGACCTTGCGTTTCTTCTCCCCCTTGTCCTTGGGTTTATAGCCCACGCCTCCGCTGAGGATCACCCTCGCCTTGGCGCTTCCGTGGACGTCGGGGCGCATGGGGATGCCGTCCTTGTCTGTGCCCCCAGTGAGCTTTATCTTGTATCCCTGCATCCCCGCCACGGCTCCTTCGACTACCTGCCCTATCCTTGTGCCGTAGAGGGCCCGTAGCTGCTGGTCGTCGAGCTCGACCCTCTGGCTTGTCCCGTCGGCGGGGTTTGAGACGATGAGTACCGGCATTGTTATTTCTCCTATGCTGCCCAGAGCACGTCTTTCCTCCGCCTCAACTCGACGAGCTCTTTTAAGGCTTCCACCTGTTTCTCGGTGAGCCGGCCCGCGAACTTGGTGCGGAGCTGCTTGGCGTGCCGCTCCGGGATGTCGACATACAGGACATCACGCTCTTTAATATGTCTACCGACGATGGGCTGGGGCATGGCCACGGCGACCTCTTGGCCCTCGTCGGCCCGCGAAATAGCCTCGCCCCTGTCCTGGATCTGGCTTATCCTGCCGATCCTGCTGCCCTCGACGTTGATCATGTTGACGTTGGGCGTTATCTGGCCGCCCAGGACCTTGGCGCCGAAGATCGCGGGCTTGGCCCTCCTGAATACATAGCCGTCCATGATCTCGATCTTCCCCGGCTTGACGAGCACGTCGAACTCCTTGCGGGCCTTGGCCTCACGCTCCTCCTCCATCCATCGGACATAATCGTCCATGAGGTTGTAGATTATGTCGTTCCAGAAGACCTGGATCTTGTTGTCGTGGGCCTCCCTCTCGGCGTCCGGGAGTATCTTGACGTTGAATGCGAGGATGGCGCCGTAGAGGGGCTCCTCGTGTTTGACGCTCATGGCCTCGACGACGTCTCTGCGGCTCACGTCGCCTATGTCGGCTATCCTTATGGGGACCTCCCTCTGCCTGAGGCTCTCAACAATAGCCTCCAGGCTGCCCAGGGTGTCCGTCTTGAGTATGATGCCCACGTTGTCGGTCTGGACCCTGAGGCGCTCCATCTCGGAAGCCACCTCCTCGACGGCCCTCTCCAGAGTCATGTCGCCGCCGACGGCGATGAGGGCCGACCCGGGGATCGCGTCGTCTATGTCGGGTGCCGCTATTTTGATGCCGGCTGCGGCGTGGGCCTCGCTTATGCTGTTGAACTTCTTGCGGGGGTCCCTGATCTCGTCAAGGGGCTGGGGCACAAGTATGGCTCTGATCTTGGTCGTTATCGGCCCCTCCTTGCCGCCGATGACTATCGTGTCGTCGGCGTTCAGGGTGCCGTCGTAGATTATAGCGTTGAGCGTGGTACCCAAGCCCACCTCCTCCCGCACCTCTAAGACGGTGCCCATGGCTGGGCCCTCTATGACTTGGAGCTTCTGCTCGAGGAACTGCTGGGTGAGGCCGATGAGGACGGCGAGGAGCTCCCCGATCCCCTCCCCCGTCTTGGCGCTGACGGGGACTATGGCGACGTTCTTGGTGAAGTCCCTGACCCTGTCGAAGCGCTCGCTGCTGAAGCCCTCCCGGCTGAGGGTTCCCATCATGCTGTAGATCCTGTTGTCGAGGTCTTCCTTCACCCATTTTGACTGGGCGTTGTATGACTTCATGAACGGCCTGTTTTCCTCTGAGACCCATCCATCGATCCTGTCGATCTTGTTGGCTGCGACTATGAAGGGCACCTTCCTTGACTTGAGGATGTTTAAGGATTCAAAGGTCTGGTTCTCGAAGCCGTGCATCGCGTCGACCACCAGGATGGCGATGTCGGCTACGCTGCCCCCCCTGCTTCTCAGGTTGGCGAAGGCCTCGTGCCCCGGGGTGTCCACAACCAGGAGCCCAGGCACCTTGACGTCTAAGTTGACGTTCTGCATCAGCTGCCGGGTTATGGCTACGAGCGTGTCGAACGGGAAGTAGCTGGCGCCGATCTGCTGGGTCAATCCGCCTGCCTCCCTTGCCTGTACGGCTGTGCCCCTGATCTTGTCGAGGAGACTGGTCTTCCCCGTGTCTACATGACCCAACATGCAGACTATCGGCTGTCTCATCGGCACATTGAACACCCGGCTCTATGAACACTGAAACGATTAATATACATATCTCAGTTTACGGATTTAATTGAAAAAGGCTAAATGATGTTGGTGGACGGGGCGTTCTTCTGGCTGTCCCAGTAGATGGTTGCCTTCTGGTAGCTGCTGGTCTTCACCTTCTGGAAGGCCGCGTCGAAGTGCCCCATGGTTATCTCCAGCTCGCCCTTGTGCTCCTCGGCCTCCTTGGGGTCCCTGTATTTCGTTAGGTGATCGTTGATGGCCGCCATGCTTGCCGCGCTGCACACGGCAGCGATGTCTGCGCCGCTGTAGTTCTCCATCTGCTCCGCGAGCTCATCTATGTCCACGTCATCGGCGAGGGGCTTGTTCCTGGTGTGTATCTTGATTATCTCCTTCCTGGCTTCAAGGTCTGGGTTGGGTATGTATAGCATCCTGTCCATCCTGCCGGGCCGCATCAACGCCGGGTCCACCATGTCGGGGCGGTTGGTAGCCGCGATGACCACCACGTCCTTGAGGGCATCCAGGCCGTCCAGCTCGGTGAGTATCTGGCTCACGACCCGCTCCGTTACGTTGGTGCCCATGTCCCTGCCCCTCGGCGGCACTATGCTGTCCACCTCGTCGAAGAAGACGATGCAGGGCGCCGCCTGCCGGGCCTTCCTGAACACCTCCCGTACGCCTCGCTCGGACTCTCCCACCCACTTGGAGAGGAGCTCCGGGCCCTTGACGCTGATGAAGTTGACGCCGCTCTCCGTGGCCACCGCCTTGGCGACGAGGGTCTTGCCCGTACCAGATGGGCCGTAGAGCATAATGCCCTTCGAGGGCTCAACGGAGGCGTGGGTGAAGATGGCCCTGTACTTGAGGGGCCACTCTATCGCCTCCCTCAGCTCCTTCTTGGTCTCCTCCAGGCCGCCGACGTCGTCCCAGTGGACGTTGGGGCTCTCCACGAGGACCTCCCTCATGGAGCTCGGGGGCACCTCCCTGAGGGCGTCCTCGAAGTCCTTCATGGTGACGTTGATCTTGTCCAGTATCTCGGCCGGGACGCTGCTTTCCTCGAGGTTTATCTCTGGGAGCACCCTCCTGAGGGCACCCATGGCCGCCTCCTTGACGAGGGCCTCCATGTCTGCGCCCACGAAGCCGTGGGTCCTGTCCGCGATGTCCTGTAGCTCCACGTCCTCGGAGACCGGCATGCCGCGGGCGTGTATCTGTAGTATCTGGAGCCTGCCCCTCCTGTCGGGGAGCCCTATCTCGATCTCCCTGTCGAAGCGGCCGGGGCGGCGTAGCGCCGGGTCCAACGCGTTGACTCGGTTGGTGGCGCCGATTACCACGATCTTTCCGCGGCTCTCAAGGCCGTCCATGATGGTGAGGAGCTGCGAGACGATGCGTTTCTCGACGTCGCCGCTAACCTCCTCGCGCTTGGGAGCTATGCTGTCTATCTCGTCTATGAAGATGATGCTGGGCGCGTTCTCCTGGGCCTCCTTGAAGATCTCCCGGAGTCGCTCCTCGGATTCGCCGTAGAACTTGCTCATTATCTCGGGGCCGCCGATGTGGTAGAAGCTGGCGTTGGTCTCGTTGGCCACGGCCTTCGCCAGCAGCGTCTTCCCGGTGCCCGGGGGGCCGTGCAGAAGCACGCCTTTTGGGGCCTCTACGCCTAGACGCTCGAAGAGCTCTGGGTGCTTAAGCGGGAGCTCTATCATCTCCCTGACCTTGGCGATCTCCCTGTCCAGGCCGCCGATGTCTTCATATGTGATTTTGGGGATGTTGCCCATGGACTGGCGGGGCGCCTTGTCTGTGAAGACTATCTGGGTGCCCTGGCCTACTATGACGGCGTCGGCCTTGGGCTGGGCTTGGGTGACGACGAGGTCGACCCTCCTGCCCATTATGTTTATGGTGATGACGGAGCCCTGGCTGACGACCCTGCCCTCAAGCAGCTGGGCCAAGTACCTTTCCCCTCCGACGATGCGGAGGGGCTCGGTGGGGTACAGGGTGAGCCTGGACGCCTGCCGTGCCTCTACGCGTCTGGCCTCTACCCTGTCGTCGATGCCTGTCCCTGCGTTGTTCCGTGTCATGCCGTCGATCCTGATTAATCCACGGCCGTACTCGACTGTCTGGCCGGGCCACACCTTGGCGTAGGCCTTGCGTGCCCCCGTTATCTCCACTACGTCGCCGCTCTGCCACCCCTGGTCTTCCATGACCTTGGGGTCCAGCACGGCTATGCCCCTGCCGACTAGGTTCGGCGGAGCCTCTGCTACTCTTAAAGTGATTTTATCCATGAATGTTCCTCCTCGTTTATTCTACTTTGACGTCGACTCCATCGTCCTCGGGTGCCTTGACCAGCTTGAAGGTGAGGTCGAGCACGCCGTTGTTGTAGGTGGCTTTGGCCGAGTCGGGGTCCACCTCCGCGTCGAGGGGTATCTCGGCGTCGTAGTCCTTGGTCTCGTTTCCCGCGGATATCCTTACACGGTTATCCGTCGCCTTGATCTTGATGGACTCCTTTGTGACGCCGGGCATCTCGACGAGGAGCCTTACTCTACCGTTCTTCCTGTCTACGTCTACCTGGCTCAGGGTCTCCATCTTAGTGGGCTCCTCTAGGGTGAACCCGGTCTGGGGGAGCCCGGTGCCGAACTCCCTGACGACTGGCTTGCCGTCCGGCCCCATTGACATCGTGTAGCCGTATCTCCACGTCTTGACGTTGGGATCGTTCGGGTCTATGGTCGGGTCCACCCCGAACCGTTTGAACATCTTCTCGACGATCTTGTCGAAGTCGTCGTTTATCCATGACATGTTTTTTTCGCTGGGGGTCTCTGGAGCACGCCCCAATATAAACTTTATGTCAAAATGTCATATCTCTGACATTTTAATGGTGTGTTTTACATATGCCGCTGATATTGCCGTATACCTGACCGTATGTCATAAATTCTTATATGGCGTAGTTTTTCATTAAGATGTGATGTCCACAAGGCGGAGCTCAGTGCAGGAAGCAGTCAGGGTCATAATCACTAGGAACCCTTACCTCTACCGAGGCATCCGCATGCAGGTCGTGAACTACAGCGCCGCCGCCCGTTACATTCAGAACGACGTGGAGAGCCTATCGGGCAGCGACGTGGACCCCAACACCATAGTCACAGCGATCATGCGTTTCTCACGCGAAGCCATAGAGGCTCAGCCCCTAGAGCACCGGGGGGCCCTCCACGGTTCACGGCTGAACCTGGAAACCGATATAAAGGACGTGACCATCAGGGCGTCACGAAGGGAGCAGGTGGAGATAGTCAAGCAGCTCATGGAGCTGCAGAGCCAGGGCCTCAAACTTAGGTTCTACCAGTTCCCGGAGAGCCTTAAGATAGTCACCACATCCGAGGCCATGACCCAGATCATGCAGGACCTCTGGCAGTACGAGCCGGAGATACGTGAGGGGTACACCGAGCTCAACATATCCATGGCTCAGGGAGACGACCGGTACGACAGGATAGCCCTCCTCAGCGACCTCCTCTTCAGGAACGGCGTGCACCTGGTGGACGCCTTCTTCAGCGGCGACGAGGCCAGCCTCATCCTCAGGGAGGAGGACGCCTCCAAGGCCTTCGAGGTGCTAAGAAGCCAGATCAGGTGACCCCGCTTCCCTGCGGGCAAGCAACATTGCCAACGCCACGCCGAGCAAGGTGGCGGCTGCCGAGAACTGTAGGGCGCCTCTCGCCCCTGTTCTCTCCGCTATCACGCCCAGAGTCACCGGGCCGACGATGCCGCCGATGTTCCCGAACATGCTGTAGACGGCCATGGCTGTAGCCTTACGGTCTCTAGGCGCCTCCTCTGACACGTACACGTTCCCCGAGGTGAGGTAGACGCCGTAGGCTACGCCTTGAACCCCCATCAAGACGCTCACCAGCACAAGACCCGACGAGTTGGAGACCGTGAACATCGTCGCCGCCGAGAGCAGCAGCCCGGCGGCCATCAGGTTCAGCGCCTTGATTCGTCTGGTGAGCGAGCCAACTGGGAGCCTCACCGCGGTGCTGGCCAAGCCCCTCGAGGTGAACCCGATGCCTACATCCGCCTCGTCCAACCCTATGTCTGAGCCGTACACGGGGAAGAACAGGGTGACGGCGTTAAACATCAGGGAGTTGACGAAGTTGGCCACACCCGACGCGATTATCCTCGGGTCTCTGACGAGTTCGCTGAGCCCTGCCCGGGCCTCGGTCTTGCCGCTCTCCTTCACTCTTTTCTCCTTGACCATCAACAGGAGCAGAAGCCCGAGGACGGCGAATCCGCTGCTGATCTTGAAGCTGAGGTTTGGGGCGACGAGCTTGGCGGCGAAGCCACCGACGAGGGGGCCCAGGGTGAAGCCGAGGCCCATCGAGGTCATGTAGAGGCCTTGGGCCACGTTCCTGAAGCCCTCTTCTGCGACCTCGGACATCAGCAGGAAGCCGTTCCCGAAGATGAGGCCCACGCCGAGGCCTAGGGCAATCCTGATCGGGTACAGGTGGTACGGGCTCTGAGCCGCCATGTATGAGAGAGGAACCACGATGAACAGGATGAGCCCCGGCACCATCATGCGTCTACGCCCGTACCTGTCGGAGAGCTGGCCCAGCGGCAGCGAGAGAAGAAGCATGGCCATCGCCGCCACGGAGCCGTAGGAGCCCAGCATGCTCAGGGACGCCCCGACGCCCTTGGCGTATCCCGGGAAGATGGGTATCACGGTGCTGTGGCTCGCGTCCGTGAAGAAGATGGCCAGGCTCAGCAACACGACGTCACGTGAGAGCCCCGGCCTATCCATGGTGTCTGATCATTGACGCGTCGACGTTATGAAACCTTCTCGCCCGTCCTCTCCCGGGGATGAACCTCAGCCCGTCGAACACGCTCGTGTAGGGAACTCCATGGGCATTCATCTGAGTTGGCTCGCCAACTCGACGATCCTCCGTATGTTGATGGACTCCTCCGTATACCACAGCCAGCCCCTCTCCTCGCATATGCTCTTCATCCTCGGGCTCGGGTTGAGGGCTATGGGAAGCCCCACCAGCCCAAGCGTCTCCGCGTCCTGATCGGAGTCACCGAAGGCCACCGACCTACTTAGATCTACACCATGTTCCACGGCTATTCGTCTCGCCGCCTCTGCCTTGACCTCGCCGAGTATCAGGTTGCTCTCCACCCTCCCAGTGTAGACGCCTTCCTCTTTCTCGAATACGGTCCCGTACTCGCCGTGGAACCCCAGGCCGTGGAGACGCCTGATCGGCTCGATGGGTGAACCGGACAACGCGATGACGAGGTCAACGGTCGCTCTCATCGCGTCGACGAGCATCTGGCTGTACCAGAGTATGTTCTTGGGGACATGGCTCCTCATGAAGGCCTCTGCGTGGGACTCGACGAGCTCCGCCTCCACCCCCCTCAGCGACTCGGCGAAAAGGGCAGGAACCCTCTCCGCCGTATCCCTGTACGAGAGCTCTCCCCGTATGTTCCGGTCTGAGATATCAGTGATCTCACCTGTGTATCTTCCATCGACGACCCTGTGCTCAGCAAGGTATTCGTGGAAGCTCCGTATGATGAGGCCCCTGAGGAGGGTTCCGTCGATGTCGAAGAGGGCGCAGCTACGCATACAATGATCCCCGTCTCTTCTGCTTTGAACCTGTTGATAGCTTTTTATTGGCGTCGGCGGGGTTTGGTTTATGGCTGAACGCTGGGAGGCCCGGCTGCCCTTCTTCTACGGCTGGGTGGTCTTCGCCATCACTTTCCTCATCTACATGTTCATGTACGGGCTCCGGTACAGCGTCGGCATATTCTTCACACCCATTCAGGACGAGTTCGGGTGGAGCACCGCGGCGACGGCCAGCGGCGTAACCGTCTTCTTCTGGGTCTACGCGTTGAGCGCCCCCTTCGTGGGCAACCTCGCCGACCGCATAGGGGTCAGGAAGACCGTTCTAATCGGGGGGCTGCTCCTCGGGATAGGCGGAGCCATGGTCTCGTTCATCACGGAGCTCTGGCAACTCTACGTGGCCTGGGGGGTGATCGCGGCCATGGGCTCCGCCGCCCTCTACGTGGTCCCCACGATGACGTTGAGCAAGTTCTTCAACCGAAAACGCGGGATGACCGTAGGCTGGAGCAGCGTCGGAGTCAGCGCCGGCCAAGCCGTGCTGATCCCCCTCGTCGCGTCCTTCATCCCGATCCTTGGCTGGAGGGCGTCCATCAGAGCCTTAGGGCTCGTCGTCATGGTCGTCACCGCCGTCATCGGGTACCTATTCCTTCGTGAAGACCCGGAGAGCCTCGGGCTTCACCCAGACGGCGACTCCGCGCCGATCATGGGAGACGAGGAGAACGGGAACCCGGGGGAGGTCAACTGGACGCCCCGGGAGGCCGTCGGGACCACGTGCTTCAGGCTGACGGCGGTCTCCTACTTCTTCGCCATCGGCGGCATCATATCTATCCTGACGTTCGTGGTGCCCCACATGATCAAGATAGGGATACCTCCGCTGCAGGCGAGCGCAGCCTTCGGCGTCATCGGCCTCATGAGCGCCACTGGCAGCTTCGTGTTCGGCATCGTCTCCGACAGGTACGGCAGGAAGATAACCATACTGCTCACCACGGGTGGCATGGCGGTCGCGTTCCTCGTGGTCACCTTAATCCCGGCGAACATCACCCTGCTCTACGCGTGGGCGGTCCTATACGGCGTGTCCTATGGCGGGGCCCCGGAGCAGTACGCCGCTATAACCACAGACTACTTCGGCAGAAGGTACAACACGACGCTTTTCGGTCTCATGACTCTCGCCGGGGGCCTAGGCGGAGGTCTCTTCCCCTTGATCGGGGGATGGCTGGTGGACTTGACGGGCAGCTACTACGCCACCCTGCTCTTCCTAGGCGCCATGATGGCTCTGGCGACCCTCACCACGTACCTGACGAAGCCGCCGGGAGCGCCTAGCCCTCCAGCTCCCTAAGCATCTTCTCCAGCTTGTCCGGGTCGGCTCCATGCTTCTCGGCAACCTCCTTGATCCTGCTATAGGGGATGTCGATGGGCTTCACGGTGAACGGCTGGTTCGGCTCCCCCCTCATGTCGAGGCGGAGCACGTCCCAGCGGGCGTAGTGGCCGAGGGCGTCCACGTAGGCCTTTGTGTGGCGGCGGTCGTCCTGGTCCAGCTCGGCGTAGAGGATGGTCTCTTTATCGAAGGTGGGCTCCACCAGGTAGACGCCGGCAGGGTTAAGAATGCTGGAGCCCCCGGAGGCGATGTTGAAGTCCTTGGTGTCGTCGGGCATCTCGTCGTCGGGGATGTACTGGCAGGCGCTGAGGACGAAGCTCTGGGTCTCCATGGCGTACTCCTTGCACGCGTACTCGATGTCGCAGAGGTGCCAGTCGTCGCCCTCCCTGTACCTGCGCTTCTTTCCGGGGTGCCAGTCCATGACCCAGTAGCCGTCCCAGAGGGCGCAGTGGATCTCCTCGCCCAGGTACGCCATCGCGGCCTTGGTGAGCGTCATGTGGTGCTCGTAGCAGATGAGGCCGCCCACCGTGCCTACGCTTGTCTTGAATACCTTGAGGTCGCGGCTGTCCCCCCTGCCCCAGACGGTGCGCTCCCCGTGGGTGGGCATTAGCTTCCTGTGGCGGCCCAGGAGGGTGCCATCCGCGTCTATGAAGAGGACCGTGTTGTAGAGGGTGTTGCTGCCCGGGATGTCGCTCATCTCGGTGCAGCCGACGACGGCCACGATCTCGTTGTCCCTGGCCGCCTGGCACAGTGCCTCGGTGTCGGGGCCGGGGACACTGACCGCGTTCTTCATGTACTCGACCTGGTTAGCACTCCACCTGCTGATGGGGTTGGCGCCCCTCCAGTACGGGTACCCGGGAATGTGGGTCTCGCTGAACACTATGATCTGGGTCTTGCTGCGGGCGGCCTCCTCCATGGCCTTGACGGTTTTCTCGATGGTGGCCTCCTTGTCCATGAAGACGGGGCTCACCTGGGCTACCGCGGCCTTGAGCTTCTCCTGCATGGGTATGGTTTGGCTGCCCGGCGTTTAAAACATTGATTGTAATTGATTTATAGGCGTTCATGGGGAAAGCTTCAGGTAAATGAAGAAAAAAATGGGTGAGGAGAATTACTTCTCCGCTTTTTTCTCCTTATGTTTCCTTCTTTTCTCCTCTCTCTCCTTCTTGGTCAGCGGCTTCTTCTTGGCGGACCTCATACCCAAATCTATCACCACAATGATAATGTCTAGATAGATAATAAACTATCAAGCGTTGAATAGCCTCGACTCGATGACGACTCTGCTGCCAACTATTCCTTGAGGGGCTCGTCCCACACGAACCGGCGTGTGGGGGCGTTGAGCCCGTACACCATGACGAAGTTCTCGCTGCCGTCGTTTACGATGCTGTGCTTGGCTGAGGGTGGGATGTAGATGGCGGTGCCGGGGGTGGCGTCCACCTCCGTGTCCTCCACTGTCACCTTGGCCCTGCCGCTGAGAACGTAGTAAAACTCGGCGTCCCCCACATGGTGGTGGAGGCCGAGTACGCGGCCCGGGGGCAGCTCGCCGAGGCCCACGCAGAGCTCCTTGGACCCCGTCTCCTCCCAGAGGAGGCGCTTATAGTTAAGCCAGTCCCTGGGGTCGTCGTTCCTCCTCCAGGGGACGTCCTCAAGTCTGACAACCTTACCTTTCGCAGGCATTTCAATCACCTAATTTGGATGTGTCCACGTTCGTTTTAATACTTGGCGCATGGGGGTCGACTCGTTCCGGCCATGCTCCTTCATGACGGTTATGGTTTATCCTTCTTCACAGTCTAGGTTCGACGTCTAGTCTCTCGGGCCATCGAGAAGGGTGGAGGCCGTGGGACGGGAGCAGGCCCTGTGGTTGACCTCCTTCTTCTTCGGCGTAGGCCACTACTATGGTGTGCCGTATGGGGTTGTGGGGGTGCTGCTGGCGGGGTTCCTGGGCTGGTTCCTGGGTAAGAACATGGTGGAGACGGGGAGAGTCGCGTGGGCGTGGTTTATCCACTTCCTGCAGGACGTGATAATCTTCACGTTTCTTCTGATGTGAAAATCCAGCAGGTTTATTTGCCAAAATCCCGTAGATATTGTTGAGTGGGAAAATGGCGTCAATTGTCGAATCGGATGGGAGTGGACGTATAGTCATACCTAAGAAGGTTCGGGACGAGCTGGGGATAGGCAAGAAGACCCGGTTCATCCTGACGACCAACAAGAAGGGCCAAATCCTCATCCAGAAGCTGGACCTAGAGGAGATCACCCAGAGGCTGGAGGAGGAGCTGGCGGATGCCCTACTGGAGCAGCAGGCGGAGCAGATACGTGATGAGATAAATGAGAAGATCAGGAAAGCCTACAAGGCTCTTGCTGGACAATAACGTCTTCGTCGCGGCCATCAAGAGCCCCCGAAAAGAGCCCGGGAGCCTGAGGCTGATCCTTGAGATCATTAGGGACGAGGACATGACTCTGGTGGGTAACAAGTTCTTGCTCGAAGAGATGGCCAGGTACGCAGAGGTCTTCGGGTCGCCCACGGCCATGCTGCTTCTCGGCGCCCTGGTCTCGAAGATGAGTGTCATCGACGTGGAGGAGAGGTACATCAGGATCTGTAAGGAGTTCATGGGTACGGCTGACCCGGTGGACGTGGTCCACGCTGCCACGTGTCTTCAGGGGGACGCCGTTCTGGTCTCCAATGACAAGCACTTTGACAGGATAAGGGACGAGGGGGTCATCACTGTGTGGGACATCACAAGGGCGATGAAGATAATGCTGAGGTGACTGAGAGCCCCGAGAGGGCTTTCTTTCCCCTTTTCACTTTTTCAAGCATCGATGACTTGATGCATCTCTGAAGTTTATTTAACGGTTTAGAGGAGCCATGATACGCATTGGGTTATCCATAATTTTATCCTCACCCGAGGCTAATCCACCCTGTGATTCTTAATGATAGAAGCTGAGACGATCTTCACTCTTCTCCAGACTATAGGCACCCAGAACAAAAAGTGAAATCGGGAAAAGGTCAACAATTAGGGAGGTAGTTCACCGTGGAAATAGACAAAACGAAATGCGTCGGGTGCGGCAACTGCCACACCATCTGCCCGATGGGCGCCATCTCTCTAGACGTGGACGGGAAATCCATCGTCAATCAAGACGAGTGCGTGGAGTGCTCCACCTGCTACCGCGTGCTGAGAAGCGAAGGCTATTAGCCCCCGATGGTAAGAGCCGTACGAAAGGTCCTATCCCTCCTGCACCTGCAATACTTGGCCCCAGTGGACGTCTGTCCAACAGGCGCCCTGACGCCACCAGAGTTGACCTGGCCTAGGAGCCTACGCGCAGCCTTCAGCGACCCCACTGTGGTTCACCCAGGAACCGGCGTGGGCGGCCGAGGCACAGAGGAGATCAAGACCAACGACGTGACTGGCAGACTGCGTAGGGGAGAAGCGGGCATAGTAGTTGAGCTGGGCCGACCCGGAACCGGCGCCCGTCTACGCGACGTTGAAAAGATGGCCATGGCGTTGGCGCCCCTCCAATACGGGTACCCGGGGACATGGGTCTCGCTGAAAACGATGAGTTGGGCGCCGTTCCTGCTCGCCTCCTCCATCGCCCTACACGTCTTGTCGATGGTTGCCTCCTTATCCATGAAGACTGGGCTCGTCTGGGCCACGGCTACCTTTAGCTTCTCTAACATGGGTAGTGATCAGCTCCCGGGGTGTATAAAACGTGCCTGATGTCAGGCTACCTCAAGCTTCCAGGGGGGGGGCTCGCCTCCGCCTCCCACTACCTATAATAGAGCATAGCATCACTCCCTTAGCATGGCTCTCAGCATCATACCCCTCACAGGGATACCCATGATCCACGAGGGAGACGACCTCTCAGAGATAATCGCGAAGGCGGCTAAAAACCAGGGCTTGCAGCTTCTGGACCGGGACATCTTGGTGGTCACACAGAAGATAGTCTCCAAGGCTGAGGGGAGGAGAGTAAAGCTAGACGAGGTTGAGCCCTCCAGCTTCGCCCGTCACATCGCCGAGTCCATGGAGAAGGACCCCCGAGTAGCGGAGGCCGTCCTCAGGGAGACCGCCAGGATAATAAGGATGAAGAGACGAGCCCTGATCGTCGAGACCCGCCACGGCCACGTATGCGCCAACGCCGGCGTCGACTTCTCCAACGTCGAGGACGGCTACATCACGCTGCTCCCCGTGGACCCTGACGCCTCCGCCAGAAAGATAAGGGAAGGGCTGGGGCAGATCACCGGCGTCAAGCCGGCAGTGATCATCACGGACACCTGGGGGCGGGCCTGGCGTCTCGGGCAGGTCGACTTCGCGATAGGCGTCGCCGGCATGTCATCTTTCAGGGACTACCGTGGCGAACAGGACATGATGGGCCACACACTGCACGTGACCAACATAGCCGTCGTGGATGAGCTGGCGGCAGCCGCCGAGCTCGTGAAGGGAAAGGCCGAGGGCGTCCCCGTCGTGCTGATCAGGGGCTACGACTACCCTGAGGGGGACGGCCGCGCCTCAGATCTAATAAGGCCCCTCGAGGAGGACCTGTTCCGCTAGGGTGGCTCTTGACTATTCCTGTATAGTAACAGTTTTAGCGAGCCGCCCCTGAAATGAGTTGATATCCTTGAACGACGAGGAGGATGCCATGTCAGCTCGGAAGCTCTCCGCCGAGGACAGCGAGCTTGTCATAGAGCTTGACGATGATCTCAGACGGTACCTCAGCTTTCTTGAGCGCATCAAGCGCATAAAGAACAAGGAGGAGGCGGCGCTCGCGGCGCTCCGCATCTACAAGAAGCTGAACATGCATGACTGGCTCCCCTACGTCTACAGGAGCGGCACCGAGAGGCTCCTCATCGTCGACCACGGCACCTTCAACGACATATTGAGCACCATGTCCGAGTCACGTCTCTACGACGTGGCCAGGGCGACGGCGCTCAAGAGGAAGGTGCTCCGCTCCGCAGACCCGAACCTGAACCTTACAAGCGTCGACAACTGGGGCATCATACTCAGCGAGCTGGAGAACCTGGGCTGGGGGAGGTTCACCAGGGACGGAAGCGAGATAATGGTGGAGTTCCTGGGCGTACCGCTGACCTTTCTCAGAGGCTACCTCGAGAGCCTCTTCAGGGTGGAGTTCCAGACCCACATGGTTAAAGGGGGCGAGCTGATCATACTACGCCCCGTCTGAGTGTTCGGCGAAGACTCTACAGCCCCGTGCAGGGGCACCTCTTGTAGGGGCCTATCACGACGGTCACCTCCGTATACGATATGCCGTCGATGTTCAGCTCCTGCTCCAGGAACTGTTTCAGCTCCTCCATGTCCTTGAAGATGACCTCAACGAATAGGTCCACGTTTCCCGTGGTCCTGTAGAGCACCTGGACGTCAGGGTTTCCCTCGAGGTGACCGACGACGTTCATGAGCTTGTTGGCGTTCACACGCAGCCCGATGAACGCCTTCACTATGCGGCCTATACGGTGGTAGTCGAGGAGGAGGTTGAACTGCTTGATGATACCCTCCTCCACCAACCGGTTGACGCGCTTCCGCACGGTGGCGTCGCTTACTTCGAGTTCCTTCGCTATACCGCTGTATGGTTTCCTTGCGTTCTCGCTCAGGGATCTGATTATCCTTAAATCAAGACGATCTAATGACATTTTCTCGTTTGCTTCCTGTTAAAAGAAGGTAGATTTCTTGGCCCTTTTTACTACTTTTGTACAATTTTTTTCATTCCTTCTTTTAAATATAAAATGAGAGAAAACCTATATATATGTCTCGTTTTCCAAACGAACGGTCCTACATCCGTAACTAAAAGGTATGGTTTTCCTATGTACATAATACGGAATCCGTATTTTGGTCATTCCATTATTCATATTAATTCATCCCATTTCATTATTATTGGAATGGAAATGAACTACAACGAGTTCGTAAAACAGGTACCTAGGACCCTGAGGGGGCCTCTATCCGAGAACCTGATAGATATAATCCTTGAAGGCGACGAGAGCCTCGCTATTCCGCCGTCCCTGGCAAAGACCATTCTCCACTACTGGCAGAGAGACCAGCTGGACAGCGAGGCGGGGCTGACCAACCTGCTGAAGGCGACCTTCGAGGCAGACCCCGAGAAAACCCTCAAGGTGATAGACACTTTCGATCTAAAGGAGCTCAGGGTGGCTCTCCAGCCAGCGTAGACGCCCACTAGGAGTAGAGCTGGATGAAGAGCTTCGGGATAGAGTTCGTGCCCATGGAGCTGTTCTGGAAGACCACATACTACACGATGCAGGCCGAGAAGCTGGGCTACGACAGCGTCTGGATCACCGACCACTTCAACAACAGGAACGTGTACGTCAGCCTGGCCTTCATCGCCAACTACACCGACAGGATCAAGATGGGTCCAGGGGTCACCAACCCGTACCTCATACACCCCGTCTACACCGCCCAGAGCGTGGCGTCCCTAAACGAGGTGGCGCCTGGCCGAGTCATATGCGGCATAGGGGCAGGCGACAGGACGACGCTGGAGATGCTGGGCAAGAAGATGGTGTCCCCGCTACGCGCCATGAGGGAGTCAGTCGAGTTGATCAGGAGTCAGATGGCGAGGGAGAAGAGCGGCTACGATGGACGGATGTTCACGACTTCGGCCGGCGCCCGCTTCAACTTCAAGGTCAAGGGCGAGGTCCCCATATACATAGGGGCCCAGGGGCCAAAGATGCTGGAGCTGGCTGGTAAGATCGGCGACGGCGCCCTGATAAACGCCTCCCATCCTCGTGACATCGAGAGAGCCGTTTCACTAATCAAAACGGGCGCGGATAAGGCTGGTAGAAGCATGGACGAAATCGACGTCGCCGCATACACGTCCTTCTCAGTGGCCGGCGACAGGAAGAGCGCGAAGAAGAGCGTCGTCCCCGTGGTCGCGTATATTGTTGCAGGGAGTCCTCCCCCGATCCTTGAGCGGCACGGGATACCCGTCGAGAGCGCCGACAAGATAAGGAAGGATCTCACGGAACGTAACTGGGGGGAGGCCTTCGGCGCGGTCGACAGCGACATGATAGAAGCCTTCTCCATCTGCGGTTCTCCCGACCAGTGCGTGGAGCAGATCGACGAGCTGTTCAAGACGGGTATAAACCACTTCATTACGGGCTCCCCGCTGGGGCCCAGCAAGAAGAAGTCCATAAACCTCTTCGGGAACGAGGTCATGCCACACTTCAAAGAGTCCTAGG
>DATKWN010000189.1:0-2125 GCA_035529515.1 Candidatus Krumholzibacteriaceae bacterium
ACCATCCCGGCCATGGAGGTGGTCGAGGTCAGCACCATGTAGACGTTCTCCGGGGCGACGTTGCACCTCTCGGCGATGTAGTGCGCCGCGGAGTCCGGAGGCTTCTCCTCGGTCTCAAGCAGGATCACGGCGACGTCGGCCTCGTCCTTGTACCCGATCTTCTTGAATACCTCCTTGGGCTTCAGCGACAGCGCCCTCGCGGGGCCGGAGCCGTCGGCGGTGTAGCCCTCAGACTTAATCCTCCACCCAGCGAGCTGGGCCCCGAAGAGGGCCACCGCCGGGTGATCGGTGGATATGATCACCGTCGGCAGCTTCAGTCCGCCGTAGTCGGCGTACCCGAGCTCGGCGGTGCCCGCGCCCCCCAGGGCGATGCGGGTGGTCATGAGGCCGGCCTCGTAGCCGCCGTGGGCCTCCAAGCCCGTATCGATGACTGTCGCCCCCGAGGGGAGCTTCTCGACGGTCACCCTGTAGTAGTCAGGGTTCGCGATCAACTCTTCAACATGTTTCAGAGCCAACTTGTTTATGCTCAGCACAATCAAACACGGAAGATAGTCGGCTTGGAAAATATATAAAACATTTACATTATTTATCAGGGCCCTTCAATGTAGTCCACGACGAGGCCCTCCTGGGTCAAGACGAACCGCGTCCCGCCGTCTTCCTCGACCCTCTCGACGCAGTAGCCGTCCTCGAGCATGCGCAGGTGCCAGTCGAGGGTCTTGGCGTCGACGCCTAGGCGCGCCTCCAGGCTCTCCATGGTCCCGTGGCCTTCCTTGACGGCCCTGAGTATCCTGCGTCTGAGGGGGTTGTTCACGGCGCGAAGGTATCGCCTGTGCCTCTCCTTGGTCTCCTCCATTGAGCCGCCTATGGTCCTGCTGTCGCCCCCGGACACGTCTCATCCCTCAGTAGCCTTTGAGGGCGATGACCTCTTTGACCAGCATCCGCTTAAGCGGGTCGGAGATGAACTCCTTCTCGGGGTGTTCGCTGGAGACGAGGATGGCGGTGTCCAGCTTCTTGTCGCCTCCGGCGACGGCTATGAAGTCCCCTTCGGCGAGTCCCTTGCCCACCGCTATGGCCGCGACCTCAAGCGTCGCCTTGACTCCCTGGCTGAACATCATGAGGGTCTCCCTCATCTCCCGGTTGTCCTGGATGGGGAGGCCCGCCTTCTCGACGGCGGCGACCTTCATCTTCTTCATCTTCTTCTTCACGTCGTCGCTGTACGTGAACTCGGTGACGCTCACCACCGACGCCATGCCGCCCAGGGCCTCGGATAGCTGTATCGCCGACGCCCCCTTGGTGCTCCCGACCACGACCGTCGACGCCCCGGACTCCTCGACCCTGGCCTTCACGGCCTCGAAGACCTCCGAGTTCTTCACACCTTTGGTGACGTAGAGGGTTGGCTTCCTGGAATTCATTCAAGGCTCACGGTGAATGATCGCCTCCATGCGGTTATAGCTTTTTTCTGATCAGCCGGGTTCATCGTTTACGGGTCGTTAAATGTAACGAAAAACGGGTTGCTTTAACTAATGTTAGCCGTTTTTCGTTTATTATTTAAAGTTTAAAATACAACGTAAATACTATAAATAAAGGTGGATTCGAGTTGAGCTCGTCGATTGACCCCGAGTTCTGCGGCCTCCCATGCAGGGTGCTGATGGACAGGAGCGTGCCCACGGTCGACGCCTCGGAGAGGCTCATGGGCATAGTAAGCAGGCTCATGGAGAACTACCACGGCGACATCATCGCCGTCGAAGACGGCCAGCTCATCGGGAGCTTCAACATGTTCGACGCCATGAGGTGGCTCACGGAGCCCGACGTACACCGGAACGACATCTACGTCAAGGACATGGTCTGCACCCCGGTGATCTCGGTAGAGACAGAGAACACAGTGGAGGAGGCCCTCGGCGTGATGCGGAAGTTCGGAATAACGAGCCTAGCAGTGACTGAGTCTGGGCTGCTGAAGGGCTACATCACCGAGAACGGCATCAAGGAGTGGATGAGCCTATACCCACACTATCTCCGCTTATACCAGGCCGCCAAACAGGGCAAGTGCAGCGACATCATGAACGAGATATTCGGGTCAGGGTCTCCAACCGGTTAGCAGCTGCACGAATATGGAGGCCGCGGTCAG
>DATKWN010000190.1:0-3513 GCA_035529515.1 Candidatus Krumholzibacteriaceae bacterium
CTGGGATAGCCTCGAAGACTTGAAGATGCTGCAGACCGAGGTAAAAGAGTTCAAGCCGGAGATGAGTGAAGAGCGAAGAGCGTCACTCTACGCCGGCTGGAGAGCCGCCGTGAGCAAAGCTCTTTCCTCGGAAGAACATGACTGAATTATGGTTGGTGAATGAAACGATGAATAAAGGAGTCAAATGGGTCTCGTTCTCGCTGCTCAGACCATTCGTCTATGATGTCTTCAAAGGGATGGGCGTGCCAGACGAGGACGCCGATATATGCACCGACGTCCTGCTGGAAGCCGACCTTAAAGGCTTAGACACCCACGGCGTCAACAGGCTCAAACCCGTCTACTACGACAGGGTGAAGGCCGGGCTCCAGTCCCCCGTGACTCGGCTCGACGTGGTCAGGGAGGGCCCAACCACGGCCGTCGTGGACGGGAACAACGGCATGGGGATGGTGATAGCTAAAAGGTCAATGGATCTTTGCATCGAGAAGGCCAGAGAGCTCGGGATGGGCATGGTCGCAGTCAGGAACTCCACCCACTTCGGGATAGCCGGCTACTACGCCGAGATGGCGGCGAAGCGGGGGCTCATAGGCATCACGGGGACGAACGCCAGGCCGTCGATGGCGCCCACCTTCAGCGTCGAGCCAATACTCGGCACCAACCCTCTGACGTTCGCGTTCCCCTCCGACGAGGAGTTCCCATTCAGCCTAGACTGTGCAACCTCGATAATCCAGAGGGGCAAGGTCGAGCTCTTCGCCAGGAAAGGAGAAGAGCTGCCGCCGGGGCTCGTTATCAGAAGCGACGGCTCCACCGGCACGAACCCGGACGAGGTGTTGAGGGACCTACTGTCGGGGGAGGCGGCGCTGCTCCCCCTAGGGGGCATGGGCGAGGAGACCGCCGGCTACAAAGGATACGGCTACGCCACCGTAGTCGAGATCCTGTCCGCTTCCCTGCAGTCGGGATACTTCCTGAAGGCGATAAATGGCGTGAACATGGGCCACTTCTTCATCGCGATAGATGTGTCCGCGTTCACCGAGCTCGATGACTTCAAGCACAGGACGGGAGACATTCTTCGCTCGCTGAGGGCAGCTAAGAAGGCTCCGGGGGCTAACCGTGTCTACACGGCGGGCGAGAAAGAGTACCTGACGTCTCTGGAGCGTAAGGTGAAAGGGGTGCCGGTCAACACCAGCGTCCAGATGGAGCTAATCCAGATGAGAGACGAGCTTGGGCTACACCAGCACCGCCTCCCCTTCGAGCAGACCCCCTAGCTCCACGAAAACGTTATCCGGGCACCGACCCAACGTCTTCTTGATCATTATGAAGAAACAAGGTTTCTCAGGCATATTCTGTCTCCCTGTGACCCCCTTCAGGAAGGACGAGGTGGACGAGGAGGGTCTTCGCAGGGTGGTCGAGGTCATCGTCAGGGACGGCGCCGACGGCCTCGTGCCCACGGGCGCCACAGGCGAGTTCCCATACCTGCTCCACGAGGAGAGGAAGAAGATATGGCGGATCACGCTGGACGTGGCCAACGGCAAGATACCGGTCACCGCCGGGACAGGCGCTGTCAGCACGAAGGAGGCCATCCATTTCACGCAGGAGGCGCTGGACGTCGGGTGCGACGGCGTCATGCTCAGCCACCCTATACTCATGCAGGCTAACGACGACGAGACATACAACCACTTCGCGGCTGTCGCCTCTAAGGTAGACATACCCATCATAATGTATAACAACCCCGGCCTCGGCAAATCCATGTCTCCGTCGGTAATCGAGAGGCTGGGCAAGGAGTACGACAACATAGTCTCCTACAAGGAGGACGACTTCAGCCACGTCAGGTTCGCAGAGGTAATCAGGAGAAACAAGGACCAGATAACGTTATTCACGGGCAGCCCTGCGGCGTACCTCAGCTTCCTGACCCACGGCGCCCATGGGGCCCTCATCGCCGAGTTCCAGGCATTCCCGCACCTCATGAAGGGCGTCAAAGAGAGCCATGAGAAAGGCGACCACGAGAAGGCCGTCTACTACCACGAGAAGATAATGAAAATGTTCAACATCATCGGCACCTACTTCGCGGGAGCCAGCTTCTGGGGCAGATACAAAGCGATATGGAGGCTGAGGGGCCTCGATATAGAGTTCGACGTGAGGGCCCCGTGTACGCCGGTGACCCCGCAGCAGCTGGAGAAGGCGAAGCCAGAGTTCATGAAGCTGGACATCGACGACGGCTGGTACGTAAAATAAAAGGAACCGCTAATTCCTCATTTTTTATTTAGAGACGAGCCCTTTATCGATGGTGTACTTGATCCCAAAGAAACCTGAAAAAATCGGTGGTCTACCACTTGTCCCGATTCTTCTTGATGTACTCGCGTAGCCCACCGGCCTCCAATATCTCCATCATGAACTCGGGAACTGGCTTGAACCAGAGCTGCTTCCCCCCGTTGACGGTGATCACACCCTCCGTGAGGTCAACCTCGACTGTGTCCCCAGTCTTGATCTCCTTGCTAACGTCGGGGCACTCTAGGGCGGGCAGGCCGAGGTTAGCGGCGTTCCTGTAGAAAATGCGGGCGAAACCCTCGGCTACCACGGCCCCAACGCCGGAGTGTTTGAGGGCGATGGGCGCGTGCTCCCTGCTGCTGCCGAGGCCGAAGTTTCGGCCACCTATGACGATGTCGCCAGGCTGGACCTTGCCCGCGAACCCGGGGTCTATGCCCTCCATGGCGTGTCTGCCCATCTCGTCAGGGTCCGTTAGCTCAAGGTAGATGCCGGGTAAGATGAAGTCGGTGTTCACGTCGTCGCCGTAGTTCCATGCCTTCCCCTTGATCCTCAATTCATGGCCTCCCTCGGGTCGGTTATGACCCCCGTCACTGCGCTGGCCGCCGCCGTGGCCGGGCTGCAAAGGTAGACGTAGCTCTCGGTGCTTCCCTGCCGTCCCCTGAAGTTGCGGTTGCTGGTGCTGAGGCTCACCTCGCCGGGGGCCAGTATCCCGTGGTTGCCTCCGAAGCAAACGCTGCAGCTGGGGTTGCACACCACGGCCCCCGCGTCCATAAGCGTCTTGATGATCCCCCGGCTGTTCGCGGCCTCGTACACCTCGTAGCTGGCGGGCGTCGCGATGACCCTGACGTCTGGGTGTACCCGTTTGCCCCTCATCATCTCGGCTGCAGCCTGCAGGTCCTCGAGCCTGCCGTTGGTGCAGCTCCCGATGAAGACCTGGTTCACGGCCTTCCCCGCGACCTCCGTGACGGGCTTCACGTTGTCCACGGCGTGGGGGCAAGCCACCTGGGGCTCAAGGGCGGCGCCGTCGATCTCCAGAGTCTCCCCGTACACCGCGTCGGCGTCGCTGTAGACCGGCGTGTAACTTTGGCTCACCCGTCCCTCCAGGAACCTGAAGGCCTTGTCGTCCGGCTCCACGATGCCCGTCTTGCCTCCCAGCTCTATGGCCATGTTGCAGAGGGTCATCCGGGCTCCTACGCTCATGTCCTTTACGGTGGAGCCCGTGAACTCCAGGGAGCAGTATGTGGCGCCGTC
>DATKWN010000191.1:0-3673 GCA_035529515.1 Candidatus Krumholzibacteriaceae bacterium
CGGGGATACTCCACGACGTCATCGAGGACACGGATGCAACCTACGAGGACCTCATAAGGGAGTTCAACAGGCCCATAGCCGACCTAGTCAAGGAGCTTACCCAACAGGGAACCCGGGGCACGGGATACTTTTTCCCCCACCTCAAGACCAGGAAGGCCATCATGGTGAAGTTCGCCGACCGATTGAGCAACCTCAGCCGCATGGACGACTGGCCGGGGGACCGGCAGGAGGAGTACCTCAACATGAGCAGGTTCTGGCCGGTAACACCGCCGGGGGACAAGGTGCCCTCACCCAACAGCCCTGAGGAGCCCTAGGGACTCCCAGAGGCTTGGCGTCGCTGAAAAGGTTTAATATCGATGGCTATCATTCAACCGTGAAGTTTCGAGGCTGTAAAATGAGCGAACACGCTGACAAGGTGCTTCAAGCCATGAAGGACGCGGGCAAGCCGGTCCGCCCGGGCGACGTGGCCAAGGCTCTCGGGATGGAGAGCAAGGAGGTCTCCAAGGCCATCAACGTCCTCAAGAAAGAGGGCAAGATACACTCCCCCAAGAGATGCTACTACGCGCCCACCGAGTAACCCCATTTTATACTATTTTTCTCTCTGTAGAAGATCGTAGGCAAGCCCTGTAGCCGTCTTTATTACGTCTCGGCAAGTCGTCGCCCACATGTCTTTCTCGGTGTATCTCCTGTAGTCGTCGGGGTCGCCTAGGTCCAGGCCGAGGACGCCGGGGCACGTCACGGACCCATAAGCCTCCTCGAAGGCCTCGGCGAGCCATCTGCTGTACCAGTAAGGCCTCCTGCCTGGCTCCGTCTCCGGGGCGTCTCTCCCATACCTGAGCCCGAGCCCCATTACGGCGCCCGACAATGCGCCACACACGTTTCCTGTGCGGGCTACTCCGGCGGCGAACCCGGTGGCGATCCTCGGGATAAGCTCGGACTCTACCCCCATGGACTCGCTGAGGGCCAGCAGCACCGCCTCGCTGCAGAGGAACCCGTCCGCGGCGTAGCCGTCGGCGGCTCTGATGGTTTCTTCTCTAGCGTCCATCCCTTCACATCACCGAGAACCTGAACACCGTGGAGTGGTTATAGGTTTCCCCCGGCCTCAGCACCGTGGAGGGGAAGCCCGGCTGGTTGGGCGAGTCCGGGTAGTGCTGGGTCTCCAGGCAGAGCCCCGCGTGCCTCGTGTAGGTTCTCCCTCTGCCGCTCATCGAGCCGTCCAGGAAGTTCCCCGTGTATAGCTGGACGCCGGGCTGGGTGGTCGAGACCTCTAGGACCCTGCCGCTGCCGGGGTCATGGAGGGTTACGGCGGGCTCGCCTCCCTTGTTCAGCACGTAGTTGTGGTCGTAGCCGCCCCCGCGCTCCAGCTGCTCGTAGGGCTCGGTGATTCTCTCGCCCACCCTCCGCGGCCTCCTGAAGTCCATCGGTGTCCCGTCGACGCCCAGTGTTTCCCCGGTAGGTATCAATTCGCCGTCGACCGGCGTGAACAGGTCGGCGTCGATCCTCAGCTCGTGGCCCAGCACGGTGCCTCGGCATGCTAGGTTGAAGTATGAGTGGTTGGTGAGGTTGACGACCGTCGCCCTGTCGGTCTCCGCCCTGTAGTCTATCCTCAGCTCACCGCGTTCGTTCAGGGTGTAGGTCACCCAAGCGTCGAGGTTCCCGGGGTAGCCCTCCTCGCCGTCCACGCTGCGGAGGCGGAGCTCCAGCCGGACGGACTCGGAGTCGACGGCCCTGTGTGCCTCCCAGACGACCTTGTCGAAGCCTCTCGCGCCCCCGTGGAGGTGGTGTGCGCCGTGGTTCCTGGCGACGCTGTGCTCGACCCCGTCTATCTTGAACCGCGCCCCCGCTATCCTGTTGGCGTAGCGCCCCACTATGCACCCTAGGTACGCCTTGGACGCCAGGTACTCTTCGATGGCGTCGAAGCCCAGAACGACGTCGCCCAGCACGCCGTCCCTGTCCTGTGTGAGGATGCTGGTGACCGTGCCGCCGTAGTCGCTCACCGTGACTCTTAACCCTCCGTTGTTCTCCATGACGTAGAGGTGAGCCCTGGACCCGTCCGCCGTGGACCCCCACGGCCTCCTGTCCATCTTCATAGTGAGTGAATAACCTTGGCCGGGAAAGTATTTTCCCTTCCTCAGCGTATGATTAGGGGAGTAAGTTGAGAGGCACCATTCTGCTCACAGGGTTCGAGCCCTTCGGGGGCAGCCACGTGAACCCTTCCATCGAGGCGTGCAGTAGGCTAGAGGGGCGGACCTTCAACGGGTACAGGGTCGCCGTCGAGGAGATACCCCTCCGGTACGCCGAGGTTCGCCCGAGGCTTCTGGAGGCCATTGAGAGTCACAGCCCCTCCGCCGTAGTATGCACGGGTCAATCCGGTGCGGCCACCATCAACGTGGAGAGGGTAGCCATCAACGTGGCGGACGCCAGGATCCCGTACAACTGCGGCGACAAGCCCCGGGACAGAGTCATAGAGGAGGGCGGCCCCGCGGCCTACTTCACTAGGCTGCCTTATAGGCGGATGCTCAGGGCCCTCGAGGAGGCCAGGGTTCCGTGCAGCCTGTCCAACAGCGCCGGGACCTTCGGGTGCAACCACGTTTTCTACGAGCTCATGCACCACCTGTCGGTGAACGGCGTCGAGATTCCGGCGGGGTTCATCCACGTGCCTCCGCTCCCTGAGCAGGTGCTGGAGAAGAAGACCGCGTCCATGAGCCTCGACACCGTCGTGCGGGGCCTAGAGGCTGTGCTGCTGGAGCTCTCCAAGGATCTCTAGATCCTCTCCAGCTTGAAGACCACGGGCCTGAGGCCGTCCGTGCAGCACGTGATCATGGTGCCCCTCTGCTTCATCCACGGGAAGTCGCCGCCCAGGGCCAGGTGAGCCACGTCCCTCTGGATGTCCGCCCAAGCCCAACTGCAGAAGTCGGGGGGCATGGCCATGCCCTGGGAGACGAACTCCATGCCCACCTCCACGGTCTCGCAGCTCGGGTGGGCGCCCCGGTCGGCGTACCTCCGGAACACCTCGGGGTTCGAGACCTTCTTGACGACGGTGATCTTCACGTCACGGATGGCCATCCTTGCTCGGGTGCTGTTCCTCTGTGGGGCTAATCAACGGTTCTGTGTATCCCGGCTCTACCTACTGCAACCAATGGAAAATTGGAATAATCTGCTGTTTCGACGAATAAAAGTAAGAATTTTTCATGTATATCTCTTTTAAAACCGGTTTTAGATTGGTATAATAGAAAAATACTATGTATTCAGCCTAGTTAGTTGCGCTCAATAATTGCTATATATATAACATTTGTCCAGTCACCCGAAGCACTGTGCCCCGTAGCGTCATCGTCGATCCTTCAGATGAAATCAGGATTCTTCATGTCGACGACGACGTTAACCAGAGCGAGTTCCTCCAGCACTTCCTGCCCGAGATGGATAAGGCGTTCAGGATAGACTACGTCAGCGACCCGTGCAAAGTCATGGAGAAGATGAAGTCTGAGAGATACGACTGCGTGGTGACGGATTACCAGATGCCCAAGATAAACGGCATCGAGCTGGCCGAGAAGATAAGGGAGAGCTTCGACTTACCTATTATCATTTATACGGGTCAGGGAAGCGAGGAGATAGCCGAGGCGGCTTTCTCCGCGGGCATCGACGACTATCTGCGGAAGGAGATGGATCCAAGCCA
>DATKWN010000192.1:0-3473 GCA_035529515.1 Candidatus Krumholzibacteriaceae bacterium
CTCACCCAGGTCGCCTATGTCCTTGAGTATCTGGTCCTCGTATGTGAGCCCGAAGTCCCCACTTATCTTCCTGCCCTCGATGTCCTTGGCGCTGATGCAGTGCACTATCTCCAGTTCGTCGAGCTTCCTGAGCATCTGGACCTTGGTGTTCAGCTCGAACCCCGGTAGCACCCTGCTGGCGTGGTGGTCATACCGGAGCTTGCCGCCGAACTCCAGGTAGAGCTTGTCGAACTGGTCTACGCGCTCAATGATGCGGGCGACCTGTGCCTTGAGGTACCTCTGGGTGTCGAAGCCTTTCTCCCTGATCATGTCGGTCACAGCATACTAGGGACTGGATCGCCGCAGCCCCGATAATGCACGAGAATTTACACCGAAAGTCTATAAAATCTTCTATTTTAACTTTCAACACATCCATAATCCCAACATTTTCGCTGAAATAAGGGAAAAATCGTAATATTTAGGGGCCTACATGGGGGCGTGGTCTCGTTCTGACAAGAACATCAATAAAAGTTGTTTAGAGGAAAAGATGGTCTGCGTCCATCTCCTCCGGCTTCTCTAGATTCATGATGCGGAGCACTGTCGGCGCTATGCTGCTTAGCCCCATATCTTTCTTGAATGACACATTCCGTAACGCCTCATCGTCGCTTATCAGTATGAAAGGCACCGGGTTCAAACCGTGGCTGGGATTCGGCGAGCCGTCCGGGTAGAACATGGTCTCCACGTTTCCGTGGTCCCCCGTGACTAGGACCGTGTAGCCTTTCCTCAGCCCGGCATCCACCACCCTGCCCAGGCACTCGTCGACGACCTCGCACGCCTTGACACCGGCGTCCAGGTTCGCGGAGTGGCCGACTAGGTCCCCGTTGGCGTAGTTGACCAGTATGAAGTCGTAGACGTTTCTGGCGATCTCCGGGATGAGCCTGTTGGTTATCTCGGGTGCGCTCATCTCTGGTTTGTCCTCGTAGCTGGGCACCTTGGGGCTGGGCACCAGTATCCTGTCCTCCCCGGGGTTGGGCTCCTCGATCTGGCTGTTGAAGAAGAACGTCACGTGGGCGTACTTCTCTGTCTCGGCTATCCTCAGCTGCCTGAGGCTGGCGGCGCTCAGCACGTTCCCTAGGTTACTCCTGACCTTGTGCTGCGGGTAAGCCGCTGGAAGCGTCAGGTCCTGGTCGTAGACGCTCATGCAGACGAAGAAGACGTCAGGGGTCTTCCTGCGGCTGAACTCGCTGAACCCAGCGTCGGTAAAAGCGTAGGTCATCTGCCTCGCCCTGTCGCTACGGAAGTTCCATAAGATGAAGGAGTCGCCGTCGTCTATCGTGGCCACCGGTGAGCCGTCCTGCTCCGTCAAAACAATGGGCTCCACGTAGTAGTCGGTGAGCTCGGGGTCCTCGGCGTAGACGTGCTCTAGCGCCTCGAAGGGGTCGCGCTCCTTCCTGCCCTCACCGAGTGTAAGCAGATCGTATGCCTTTTCTGTTCTGCCCCAGTTGGTGTCCCGGTCCATGGCGTAGTACCTGCCAACCATGGACGCGAGCCGCCCTACGCCCTTCTCCTCGATGACTCTGAGCGTCTCCTCTAGGAACCCGACGGCGCTCCTCTCCGGCACGTCCCTGCCGTCGAGGAAGCAGTGGATGTAGACCCTGTCAAATCCCTCGCGTCTCGCCAGCTCAAGCAAGGCGTGGAGATGACTGGTAGTCCCGTGTATCCCCTGGTCGCTGAACAGGCCGGCGAGGTGCAGCTTACCGCCCGTCTCCCGGCAGCGCCGTATGGCGTCAAGGAAAGGCTGCTTCTCGTAGAAGCTTCCGTCCCTGATGCTCCGGTTTATATCCTCAAAGGGCTGCCACACGACCCTCCCTGCGCCCATGGTGAGGTGCCCTGGCTCGCTGCCGCCCTGCGTGCCCTCGGGTAGGCCCACGGCGTTACCTGTGCACTTGAGCGTGGTCCAGGGGTATTGCTCCATGTAGCTGTCGTTGTTAGGCGTCTTCGCGATGTGGACCGCGTTCCCTGTGGTCTCCTCGATGTATCCCCACCCGTCCCGTACGACGAGGATTACCCTGCGCTTAACCATTTTAGCTGAATGGTTCCGGGTGCCGTATTAAGGCTACGCTTCACCGCCTTAGGTAACTCCACACGATCGATAATACGGAGAGGAGCATGAGGAGCGGGCTGGTCGCGAAGTAGAAACCGTCCCTCCTGTACACCCATAGGATGAACCAGGGCAGCCTCTCTACGCTCGGTACAATCCTCACGATGTACGGCAGAGCCACGAATAGGAGGCCGAGGACGATGAGGACCCAACCCAGCACGCTGAACTCTCTATAAGGCTCCATGCCTGACACATATTGAACACAGTATAGTAAATCTTTAATGCACGAAACGGTGTTCCACACCGGATTCGTATGAGGCGTCCTCTTAGGATTGTCATGCTGGGCCCGCCTGGGAGCGGTAAGGGAACCCGGGCGCACATTATATCCGAGCTCTACGGCGTCCCTGTGATCACCACCGGCGATATGCTGAGGGAGGCCGTGGCAAACGGAACCGAGTACGGCAAGACCGCGGACGGCTACATGTCCCGCGGCGAGCTTGTCCCAGACAAGATAGTGAACGGAGTCGTGGGCGAGCGGCTCAGCAGATCGGACCTGGAGAACGGCTTCATACTCGACGGCTTCCCGCGCAGCACCCCGCAGGCCGAGTTTCTGGACGGCTTCCTCGAGGAGCACGGCCTAAAGCTGGACTACGTGATCCACGTCACACTCGACGACAAGGCCATCGTCAAGAGGCTGAGCAACAGGCGCAGCTGCCCCAAGTGCGGAGAGGTCTACCACCTCGTATCCAAGCCTCCGGAGAAGAAAGGGGTATGCGACAAGTGCGGCTCCGAGCTTATACTACGTGACGACGACAGGCCTGACGTGATCAGGAACAGGCTGGCGGTGTACAGGGAGAAGACTCAGCCCCTGCTGGACAGGTACATGGATAAAGGGCTGATTATGGAGACCCCTGGTGACTACCCGATTGACCGGCTCCCGGAGCTGCTGAAGAAGGTGCTCGGCTAAGTCTTGTAGCCGAACTTCCTGAGGAGCCCCTTCCTCCACTCTATGCCCTTCTCGTCCTCGACTCCCTTGCTCTTGCTCCCGTCGACGACGCCCATGATTCCCCTGCCCTGCTCCGTCTCGGCGACGACGACCTGCAGCGAGTTCGCCGTGGCCGCATATATCCTGCAGACCTCGGGCACCATCTTGAGCTGTGTGAGCACGTTTATGGGGTAGGCGTCCCTCATGACCACGTTGAAGCTGTGACCGCAGCTCAGCGCCTCCGCGTTCTCTATGGCCACCCTCCGGAGCTCCTCGTCGTTGCCGTCGTGCCTGACGAGGCACTCGCCGCTGGACTCGCAGAACGCCAGCCCAAACTTGATGGACGACGAGGAGGAGACGAGGGCCTCGTAGACGTCCTCCACGGTCTTGATGAAGTGACTCTGCCCC
>DATKWN010000193.1:0-10483 GCA_035529515.1 Candidatus Krumholzibacteriaceae bacterium
AGTGGGGCAAGGGGAAGCCCGTGATCGCGACCCAGGGCGAGTACGACGCGTTGCCCGGGATAAGCAACAAGGTGGTGCCCCGTAAGGAGCCCCTCGTGGAGGGCGGCATGGGCCACGGGTGCGGCCACAACGTCCACGGCGCCTCCGCCATGGCCGCCGCGATCGCCGTCAGGTACGCCATGGAGAAGGAGGGCCTAAAGGGCACCGTCAGGTTCTACGGGACACCCGCGGAGGAGAACTTCGGGGGCAAGGTCTTCATGGTCCTGGACGGCCTCTACGACGACGTGGACGTCTGCCTGAGCCACCACCCCAGCGACATGAGCGTGGCGGGGCTCAGCAGCAGCAACGCCACCAACGGCGTCAGGTTCCACTACTACGGCAAGACGGCGCACGCCGCCGGCAGCCCCGAGCAGGGCCGCAGCGCACTGGACGCGGTAGAGCTGATGAACATAGGCGTCAACTACCTGCGTGAGCATGTCATCCAGGAGGCGCGCATCCACTACGTCATCGAGGAGGGAGGCGGCCAGCCCAACGTGGTCCCCGACTATGCGCGGAGCTGGTACTACGTGAGGGCCCCGGAGCGAGACCAGCTTGACCCCATCTACGAGCGCATCAAGAAGATCGCCCAGGGCGCGGCGCTGATGACCGAGACCGAGCTCAAGATAGACCACTCGGGCGGCCTCTACAACGTGATACCAAGCAAGGTGCTAAGCGACGTCGTCACAGCCAACATGCGTGTTGTGGGGCCGCCCAAGTACACCGAGGAGGAGCTGGAGTTCGCGGCAGAGATAGCGAAGAGCTTCCCCAAGGAGGAGAAGATAGATGGGTTACGCAAGGACAAGGTCCCCGGCTGGGAGAGGTACGTGGACATAGACCTCATGACCGACATCCTGGACCCCTGGGACGAGGGCGAGACCAGCCCCGGCAGCACCGACGTCGCCGACGTCAGCTGGAAGACGCCCACGCTGGAGTTTGGCACCACGTGCAACGTCCTCGGCGCCCCTGGGCACAGCTGGCAGTTCGTCGCCTGCGCAGGCAGCACCATCGGCCACAAGAGCCTTGTATTCGCCGCCAAGGCCATGGCGGGCAGCGTCATCGACCTGTTGACAAGGCCCGAGCTGCTGAAGAAGGCCGAGGAGGAGCACAAGGAGCGGCTCAGGGGACGCACCTACAAGCCCGTGGGCGAACCCGGCAGGAAGCCCCCGCTGGAGCAGGCCCGGGAGATAGCCGAGAAGTTCAAGGGCAAAGCCTAACCCCATTTTCATCCGTCAACCTCTTACGGCGTCAGATAAAACTGAATATTGAGATGGATCTGGAGAAACTAGCTGACTACCACCTCTGGGCGAACGATAGAGCTAGGGAGATCATCCGAGGCCTGAGCGAGGAGGAGTTCACCCGGGACGTGGTGCCTCCACTCGGCAGCGTCAAGCGCCTCTGCATCCACATGGTCATGGCTATTGAGTATAACCTCCTGAGTAGGGTGCACGGGGAGGAGGTGGACCCCTACGAGATGGACGACGAGCTGGACGCGATGCCCGTCGACGAGCTGATGGACCGCTGGAGAGAAGCAGACCTCCGGCTCAGGAGAACTGTGAGAAGACCCCCAAACAATAACCATCTTCTCTACCATCCAACCAACCGCTGGAAAATCGAGGTAAAAATTAGACGTTTACATAGACTCCACACAAAAAAAAACGCTTATTCCAAGTGACACGGATATTTAATTTCTCAATATAACAATATTATTAGGTATTTAATGGAATTTCTCTTAACGATGGAATCTTTCAATTTCGTGTACATATACAAAACAGATGTCTTCAACAATGCCAGATAAAATAACATTTTACCCTCATTTTAATACGCGTCTTCTTCAACACCACCCAGCATTAAAATTTATAGAAAGAGAAATTTATATTCAACTTAATACATCTTTAAATTTAAAAAGTATGCTCATACAATAATATATTTATTTTAATATTTCCCATATAACACAATTATTATTTTATTAATGGTATTTAATGCTTGTATAACATCAACAATCATCGACAAAATATTATAAACAATTTATTACTCCAATATCACGTTTTTCAATTAACTGATGTAATTTTTCTACTCATTATTAACCACATAAGTGTAGCTCAGTTTGTCATCCAGATCCACTACCAAGTGACAGTGAACTACCGTGACAGAGAAACCTAGAATAATCAAGGCACCCCACGCGAAGACCCCCACCCTCAGTAAACAGTGCGGTGTCTTCGTCAGCTACCAGGTCGACCGCAACGGAAAATGCGGAAGATACATCGCCTGCAACATAGCCGAGCACACCAAGAACCCCAAGTGCCCAGCCAAGGGCGGAAAATAAGGCCCCAGCCCCAATAAACCCCTTTAAATGCATCCACTCCATATAGGTTTGTGCAGGATTCTTCGCCAAGCCACGCCCCAAGCGTGGAGGCAAGCCCACGCAGTGAAAACAAAATGATATATACACTAGGAGAACCCGAGACACGCCGCCAGGCCCTTCTCGATGGGATAAGCCAGAACCTCAACTACACAGAGATAGCCGCCCAGCTAGGAGTTAGACGAGGCGACCTACTTAAAGACGTCAAAGTCATGCGCCGAAGCAGAGACCCCGACCTACGTGACGCTCAGCGCATCGGCCAAGCCAAGGTCAACGAAGAGAAGCGGTCTGCCTCTAAAAGACGCGAGGAAAGGTTCTACAACATGACTGGTATGACTCTCCATGAGA
This sequence comes from Candidatus Krumholzibacteriaceae bacterium, assembly GCA_035529515.1. GTDB lineage: Archaea > Thermoproteota > Bathyarchaeia > TCS64 > TCS64 > RBG-16-57-9. Next base: position 2,747 of record DATKWN010000193.1, read on the forward strand.
AGTCGTTCCAAAACATGGTATACTTCTATAAACCCGAGCTCATGACTATCTTAAGAAGCGAGGACCTTGAGGCCGCCATCAGAAGCCTCCCCAAAAGTATCCGTCGAACCCTGATGCATAATGACATACTCACAAAGAGAAACAAACCTGAGATCACTCAACAAGCCCGAGACCAGCTTCTATAGCCAATAAAAACCCAGCCCTAACTCACGCAAAGAAGGCAACACTCTGCGCGCGCGCAAACCTGATTACGAGGCAACACCCGCATATAATAAAAACGTAAGCTTACTAAGAACTAAATGCCTGATGTTGGGAGACGAATGCTGCGACACAACCTATTGCTGGATACTGAAATAGACTGTTCTCCGTATGCATTTTCGCTAAATTACTTCTATCTTTATCTAATACACTAGAAAATGGGTTTCAATTCAACAGCCATCAGGAACGCTCGCGGTGTAGTCTGAACACTATCAACATAGGAGATTTTACTTACACAAAGTCTTAGGAGTCTTTAGAGACAGTTGCAGCCCTACCAACAATAAGCAGTCCTAATCCTATAACAAAGTATGGCCAGATGGCATTCCAATTAAGCCAGTCAAAGGCTCCGTTAAACAGCTCTGATAAGCCAGCTAATATGATTACTCCACCCAGCAGCAGGCTGAAGGTTTTTGACCTGTTTCGTCCGAGACGAGACAGTCTTTCTTCCCTACGCGAATGTACATTCTAATCGTTCAGATGGACTGAACGTGAGGCTTTTCTTGAACCTATCTAAAGCTTAAATAGAGTGATTTTCTGATTTTTTCCAAATTGGATAAAAACATGTTGGTGTTAGAATCGAATAATCCATTATTCGAGATCAGGTCAAACCCTTCCGCTACTCCGTCATAGGAGTTGGGTTTGAACCCCAATACTATTAGTAACATTATGAGAACATAATCTGATAATAATAGTAGGTCTAAAGTATTTTCTTAGTGAGTATTGAAATTCAGTTATTCCAAGTAACACGGAACAAGCCCCGATAACCCTAAATCAAAGGCAGCGACTCCGAGTAGCATGACCGCCCCCGAAGACAGGAAGCTGCTGGTCGCGGACCGGTGGTGGGACAAGCTCCCCCGTGCAGTGTACTCATCCCTGGAACGCGTCCCCTGCAGCCAGCCGTGGTTCGAGGTCTGCAAGGTCCTGGAAGGCGTCTACGCCATATACGAGCCCGGCCAGTACGAGGAGGCCCTCAGCACGCTGATCCTCGGCGACGACGAGGCCGCCCTCATCGACACCGGCTGCGGCATGGGCAACATAAGGGAAGCAGTGGAAGAGATCACGGACCAGCCCGTCACAGTGGTCAACACCCACAGCCACAACGACCACATAGCCGACAACCACCGCTTCGACCAGATAGCCATGCTAGACCACCCCTGGAGCCGCGAGGCCCAGAAGGGGCTCCCCAACAGCGAGATGGCGCACCTCATAGCACCCGGGATGGTGTGGAAGCCCCTACCCGAGGGCTTCGACCCCGATAGCTACGTCGTCCCCGGCTTCAAAGTCACGCGCTGGCTCAAAGACGGCGACGTCATCGACCTCGGCACCCGCAGCCTGGAGGTACTGCACACCCCAGGCCACACCCCCGACTCGTGCTGCTTCCTCGACCGCGAGGACAGGCTCCTCTTCACCGGCGACATGTTCTACACAGGCGGCATCTACACGTACCTCGACGGCGGCGACATCCCCACCTTCATCGAGAGCTACGAACGGACGCTGGCCCACTACGACGATTACGACCGCCTCATGCCCAGCCACAACGAGCCGTGGGTCGAGAAGCAGCTCCTCAAGGACGTCCACGAAGCCGTAGTCGACATAGCCGAGGGCAGAGGCGAGTACCTGGAGGGCACCGACATGGGCATCCCCCTCAGGAAGTATGACTACGGCAGGTTCAGCGTCGTAACAAGAGCCGATCAAACCGGTCCCTGAGCCGGGACAGGAGCAGGTAAGCGTCCAACAGGCGGCCCCCCTGCATCTTAACGTGCTCGGTGCCCTCCACGATCCTGAGAAGCCCTTCGCGGAACCGCTCCCTCGTGAAGTCGTTGGCCCGCCTCACCGCGTTCTCCCTCAGCCGCTCCCTGAGCCCCTCGTCTGACAGCACGTCGGCTATGCACCCGGCGGCCTCCATGCCCGTCGTGTAGCCGCAGCCGACCTCGCCGTCCCTCGCGCCCAGAATGTCGTGCCACGGGCCCCCGTCCCGGTAAACCACCGGGACGCAGCCTGCGCTCATGGCCTCCAACACGGCCATGCCGAAGGCCTCGTTGGGCTGGGTGGAGAGGTAGACGGACGACTCCTTCATCAGGCCGATGATCTCGTCTCGCCGAGGGTTGGGGTACAGATCGACGTACTTGCTGCGCAGCATGGAAAGGATCCCGGAGGACTGAGGCGTGGTCCCCCCGGCGACGCTGAACCTGACGCCCCGCATGTGCCCGAGCACCTCGTTTATGACCTGCAGGTTCTTTTCAGGTGTAAGCCTGCAGACGGTCAAAACCTTGCCTGTCTTGGGCTCGAAGCGGTATGGTATGGGGTCTATGCATGGGTAGAGAACCGTCGGCTCCGACCCTAGCCTGTGACGGATGTGCCTTGCATTGTAGGTGGAGTTCGTGACCAGGACGGGGGACAGGTGTCGCTCCAACAGCCTGTCATGCAGCCGCCTGTACGCCTCACCTGTATAATCCCATAAGGGAACCCGGTACGGGTTACCGCCCACGGAGGCCAAGGGCTGACTGTGAAGGTACGACACGTCACTGATGAAGGGGTACACCTCCCCATAGTTGTTGACGGTCAAGGAATCCCCGGTCTGGGCGAGGTAAAGCAGCCAGAGGTAGAGGACAGAGCATCTAATCCACCTCACGACGCCTGAGGGGTTCAAGGCTCCTTCTTGTAGGAAGCGCTGCGTGTCAGGCCTCGCCACGGGCCCCCAGTTACCTTCGATGGCTGACCACTGAGGCTCATCCAGAGTGTAGAGAGCCACGGAGTACCCTCTCTCCTTCAGCGCACCGATGGCCTCAAGGCACATCTTCTCGGCCCCTCCTGACCGGTTCAGCGAGGGATGGATCAGGGTGACACTCATCCATGTGAAGGGGAAAAGAGGGAGGGCTTATGATCTCTGTGACCGCGTAAGCCTGTCCCCTGTTCCTTCACCTGCAACAACGCTTATTTCAATGGGTCCCGCTGATGTGTTGACATGGCTTACTCCAACGACACAGAGGGAGAGATCGTCGTCCCCAAGAAGTGGTACGAGAAGCTGCCGCGTCCGGCGTGGAGCGGCTACGAGAAGGTGGATCAGCCCGACGGCTGGTTCGAGGTCTACAGGCTGACGGAGACGGTCTACGCCATATACGAGGACGGCCAGTTCGAGGAGGTCATCAGCTACCTGGTCCTCGGAGAGGACAGGGCCGCCCTCATCGACACGGGCAACGGCATAGGCGACATGAAGGCTCTCGTCGACGGGTTGACGGAGCTACCGGTGACGGTCGTCAACACCCACACCCATGGGGACCACATAGGCGGGAACCACCAGTTCAACGAGGTGGCGGCGTACGACTCGGAGTTCAGCAGAGAGAATGCGAAGCGAGGGAGGTCCAGGGAGCAGATGGGTCACTACCTCGACGGCGACATGGTATGGAAGCCTCTCCCGCCCTGCTTCGACAGGGACAGCTGGAGGATACGCCCCTTCGAGGTCACACGGTGGCTGAGAGACGGGGACGTCGTGGACCTCGGCGGCAGGGAACTCGAGATAATACACACGCCGGGGCACAGCCCTGACAGCGTGTGCATCCTCGACCGGGTGAGCCGGGTCTTCTGGACCGGCGACACGTTCTACCCGGCCCCGATATACGTCTACTCGCCCACCACGAGCCTTGATGAGTTCATCGACAGCCTCTCCAAGATGGTGAGGCTTCTACCCATCTACGACTGGGTGATGCCCAGCCACAACGAGCCCCGGATGGAGAAGCGCCTCATCAGGGAGTGCCACGAGGCGGCTTTAAGCATCCGGGACGGAGCCGCGGGCCCATACAAGGAGGGGACGGCGAACGGCATCAAGGTCCACCGCTACGACTACGACAGGTTCAGCCTGATCGTCAGGGCGGAGCGCCCCTAGCCAACATTTTTACCTTTTCATGCGAACCCAACAAGGATGAGCATCCAGACCATCACCACCAGGAGGCTGGTGTTCGGCGTGAACTCTCACGTGGTGGACGGCACGGTGCTCGTGGACACCGGGTTCAACGCCGCCTCGGCCAACAAGATCATCTCGGAGATGGAGAAGCAGGGAAGCGACCCGTCGAGGCTGGAGCTATGCATAATAACTCACAGGCACTCGGACCACGTCGGAGGACTCAGGGCCATAAAGGATAGGCTGGGGTAGAGGTCGCAGCACACAGGCTCGAGGCGGAGGCTATAGAGAAGGCCACGGGAGTAGAGGTGGAGAGGAGGCTTGAGGACGGAGACGTCATCCCCCTCGCCGGCGGCATAAGGGTGGTTCATCTCCCCGGGCACACCGAGGGAAACATTAGCCTCCTGGTCGGCCGCACACTAATCACTGGGGACACGGTCTTCGAGAAACGGGGGAGGTTGACGCCTCCTCCGGCGTACTTCAGCAGCGACCCAGGGAAGGCGAGGGAGAGCATACTGAGGCTCAGGGATCTTGAGGTAGAAAGCATCTATCCGAGCCACGGAAACCCGATCCATGAGGGCGCCGCGGAGATCATCGAGAGCCTCATCGCCGCCCTCTAAACAGGTTACCTGTTTCATCGTCTCTGTCCCGGTATTTCTTCATGAGCTCCGTGTACCGTGCGAGGATCAGGTTCCGGAGCCTGGACTCGAGGATGTGGCGCTCGTCCCTCAGGGCCTTCTCCTGACTCTTCAGCATCTTTATGCGCTCCTTTAGCTCCACCTCCTCCAGCTCGGAGAACTCTTGAGCCGAGTCCACGGGTTGAGGCGACACAGACAGCCGATATAAGAATACTGTCACCCGCGGTAAAAAGTAGGGAACCTTTTAGATAGAATCCAGCCTAGCTTAATACCATGCTGAAGCAAGTCATCGAGATCATGGAGCTCCTGGACAGCGCCACCGTCGACGGACACAGGGTAGAGCAGTATCTACGGGGTAGGGGCCTGGAAGACGTCGAGGTGAAGACCATCCAGGGAGAGAGAGGGTCCACAGACTTCATCAAGATACGGGTCCCCGGGAAGGAGGGGAAGGCGTCGGGGGGAGACGCCCCCACGCTGGGAGTGGTGGGGCGCCTCGGCGGCGTAGGGGCCCGGCCGGAGCAGATAGGGCTCGTGTCAGACGCCGACGGGGCGGTAACCGCCCTATCAGTGGCCCTGAAGCTGGCCGACATGCAGGCCAAAGGCGACAGGCTGCCGGGCGACGTCATAGTAGCCACCCACATATGCCCGGACGCGCCCACCCAGCCCCACAAGCCGGTGCCTTTCATGGGAAGCCCCGTCGACATCGCCACGATGAACAGGCACGAGATCGATCCCGAGATGGACGCCGTGCTCAGCATAGACACTACGAAGGGGAACAGGGTCGCCAACTTCCGGGGCTTCGCCATCACGCCCACGGCCAAGGAGGGCTGGGTGCTCAAGGTGAGCGACAGCCTCCTGGACATAATGGAGACAGTGACGGGCCAGCTCCCCAGGGTGTGCCCCATCACCACCCAGGACATAACGCCGTACGGCAACGACTTGGACCACATCAACAGCATCATGCAGCCCACGAACGCGACGGATAGACCCGTCGTCGGGGTAGCGATAACCACCGAGGTCCCGGTACCGGGATGCGGCACGGGCGCCAGCCACCCCACGGACATCGAAGCCGCAGCCAGGTTCTGCCTAGAGGTTGCTAAGTTCTTCGGAAAAGGGTTGTGCAGCTTCTATGACGAGGAGGAGTGGGCCAACATAGTTGAGCGCTATGGGCCCCTGAGACACCTCCAGACCCTTGGTAAGGGTGGCTGAGGCGGATGCTGTAGTTTATATGCTGTAAGGACCAAGATCAAATCGGTGGAAATGTATAGGAAGATACTGGTGGCGTTCGACGGCTCGGAGCCCTCAAAGCACGCGATGGACATCGCGGTGAGCACCGCGGACAAGTGGAAGTCGGAGCTGGTGATCCTCTCCGTGGTCCCGAGGGTGATGATGCCTGTGTTCCCGGACGAGGGGTTCGGGGCTGCCCCGATAACGGCCGCCCAGGACATGAGCGAGTACCAGGACAAGATGAAGGAGATTTACGCGGGCAGCCTCAGGGAGGCGGAGGAGGACATCAAAGAGGCTTTCCCCGATCTCGTGGTGACCACCAAGCTCATGGAGGGCAGGCCCTCGGCGGTGATCGTCGAGGAGGCGGAGGAAGACCAGATCGACCTCATAGTCATAGGGAGTAGGGGCGTCGGCGGGATCACGGGCTGGATACTGGGCAGCACGAGCCGTAGAGTCGTCGAGTCGTGTACGAAGCCGATACTTGTGGTGAAGTAGCCCGGGATCAGGGCAACCCTTTTTCTTGCCTGAGAGTATCATAGAAGATTATGGAGCCGCTGTACGCCCTGAGGAAGGCCGGCGTCATCGCCGCAAAGGTCAGAGACACCGTGGTGCAAGAGATCGAGCCAGGCGTCAAGGTCTTGGACATCTGTGACAGGGCCGAGGACTTGATCAGGGAGCTCGGCGGCGGCATGGCTTTCCCGACGAACGTCGACATCAACAGCGTAGCCGCCCACTACGTGTCGCCGGTCGACGACATCACCCTTGTGCCGGAGAGGTCCCTCGTCAAGCTCGACGTGGGCGTCCACGTGGAAGGCTACATCGCCGACACCGCCGCCACGGCGTGCCTCGACCCGAGCCTAAGTTACCTCGTGGAGGCCGCCGAGGCGGGCTTGGACGCCGCCATCAAGACGATCCGGCCCGGGATCAGGGCCAGCGACGTGGGTGCTGCGATAGAGCAGGCGATAAAGGCCAGGGGAGCGAAGCCGATTAGTAACCTCACAGGCCACAAGCTGGCGAGGTACGTGGTTCACGCCGGCGCCAGCATCCCCAACGTCGCCGGCCACGACCACCACGTGATACAGGAGGGCGACGTCTACGCCATCGAGCCCTTCGCGGTGCCCAACGACGCCGACGGCCTGGTGACGGACGGGCCTCCGAGCAACATATACAGGATGCTGAAGAAGCACAGCCTGAAGGGAGCCGCGAAGACTATGATGAAGCACATTCAGGCGGAGCATCGCACGCTCCCCTTCGCGTCGAGGTGGGTGCTGAGGAGGTTCCCGGGCCCGGAAGGCGTCTCAGCCTTCAGGGAGCTCCTCGACTCGAAGTGCATCATGAGCTACCCTCAGCTCGTCGAGAGAACTAAGGCGATGGTTGCCCAAGCGGAGCACTCCGTCATATTGACGGATGGCGGCTGCGAGGTTACGACGGCTTAGCTACTTCTTTTTCTCTTCCTTGCGGGTGTGGATGCTGGTTATGATCATCTTGCCTTCGCAGCGTGTGCAGGGCTCGTCGTTCTTGTAGATGTAGTCGCCTCTCTGGAAGGCGCGCACACGTTTCAGGTTGCACTGCGGGCACTCCAGTGTCGTTATGACGTCGAACTTCTTGGTCTTCAGGGGGTCCATCGACGTGGGCTTTGGCCTGAAGAAGGCGTAGCCGATGGCTATGAAGCCGCTGGTCCCTATGATCATGTACATGAACGCGATCTCTATCTCC
>DATKWN010000194.1:0-4407 GCA_035529515.1 Candidatus Krumholzibacteriaceae bacterium
ATTGAGCACGCAGACGACCGAGTATAAGTGTCCTTACTGTGACCGTAAATCGGCCAGCCCCGGCGGAGTACGTTTTCACGTAAAGCTCACGCACACAGAGCGGCTGGAAGAGTTCAACGAGAAATATTACCCTGAGATGGAGGCCAAGTTCAAGGCGTCCTTCCAGGAATAAGAAAAACAACTACCAAGCCCGCCCTTTTCTTTGAAGCGTTGAACCTGAGTTCCCTGTCTACCTCTCCATGGATAAGTAGGCGGATGGCTGGGTAAAGGCGAACCTTATAAAACCTCTGCAGATATTGCCTTGTTTGATTGTATGAAGATAACTGACCGGGTCTACCTCGTCGGAGGAGCCGGCTTCGGCTACTCGGCGCCGGGAGACTGCAACGTCTACCTCATAGACGGGGGGACCGAACTAGCCCTCGTTGACACCGGGGGAGGGAACGGAGAGAAGGACATTCTTGGGAACGTCGAGAAAATGGGGTTCGACCCCAACACGATTATCACGGCCTTCAACACCCACTGTCACTTCGACCACGTCGGAGGAAACCACGAGATCAAGAAGATGACGGGCTGCAGAATCGTGGCGCACGAGGCTGACAGAGAAAGCATAGAGGAGCGCGGAGAACTATTGCTCTACGACATGGCCCTGGAGCGTGGCCTTGAGTTCCAGGCCTCCAAGGTGGACGCGGAGCTGAGGGATGGAGACACCTATCAGGTCGGCGACGTGACGCTGGAGGTCATACACACGCCCGGACACACACCCGGCTGCATGTGCCTCCTCATGGAGGAGGACGGGCGCAACAGCATCTTCTGCGGCGACACCGCCGGGGCCAACGGCAGGCTGGGCTTCATCAACGGCCCCGGGTTCAGCCTCGACGACTGGAAGGCTTCGATAGAGAGGCTCATCTCATATGAGCCGGACAGGCTCTACCCCGGGCACAACACGTTCCTCATGGGCTACGCCACCGATCACCTGAAGGTCTACGACCAGAAGATGAACGCGCCGTGGACGACGATAGTGACAAGCGTAGGCTAGAACATTGGAGCACCCCCGAAGACAGATAGTGCTGGAGAACCCCTCGCTCAGAGAGGCGGGGAAGGCCGTGAAGATAGGCATATCCAGGCACAGGACCGTCATAATCGCCGGGGTGTGCCGCGTCGACTACGAGGGCAGGGCGAGCTCAAAGCTGGAACCCGGCGAACGCGTGGTCCTCTTCAAGCCCGACGGCTCGGCGCTCGTCCACAGGCCAAAGGACTACTCCCCCGTCAACTGGCAGCCCGCCGGCTCCCTCTTCAGGACGACGGTGAACGAGGACGCCCTCATAGTCCGGATCTACAGGCGCAAGGAGCACGAGACCATGGAGGTCACCTTCACGGATGTGACGCTGGTCGCGGTTCTCGACCTCGTGGACGCAGGGGAGTTCAGCCTATACGCCTCCGAGAAGGACATGCAGGAGGCCATCCTCTACAGGCCCGAGCTCCTGGAGGAGGGGTTCAGACCCGTCACGAAGGAGATGCCTGTGGACCCGGGTTTCATCGACATCATAGGCGTAGACAAGGAGAACAGGCTCACCGTCGTGGAGATAAAGCGCGTGAAAGCCAGCAAGGACGCGGTGAACCAGCTCAAGAAGTACATGGACGTCATAGACATGGACGAGGACAGGCCGGTGAGAGCGATACTGGTGGCCCCGGATCTCGCCAAGGGAGCCGAGAGGCTCCTGAAGAGCTACGGGTACGAGTACAGGCAGCTCTCGCCGCAGACGTGCTCAGAGGCGCTGAAGGAGAAGAAGGGCAGGCCTCTGACCGCCTTCTTCCAGTGAAAAAGTCACTGGATGATGTCCAGGTCCCTGCCTATCGTCTCCATCTTCTCGAGGACGGAGTCCAGCTGCTCCGTCGTGAGCTTGGCGTGCATCTGGACCCTGATCCGGGCCAGGTCCCGGGCCACCATCGGGAACACTATGGGGACCACGAAGACCCCCTCCTCGTAGAGCCTGTCGGCTAGGGCCTTCGCCTTGTGGCTCTCCCCCACGATTATGGGTATTATGGGGGTCTGGCTGTTGCCTGTGTTGAAGCCCAGCTCCTGGGCCGCCTTCTTGAAGTAGTCCGTGTTCCTCCAGAGGTTCCTGACGTGCTGGGGCTCGGTCTCCAGCACGTCGATGGCCGCGATGGTCGCCGCCGCCACGGCTGGCGGGTGGCTGCTGCTTAGAAGCCATGTACGGCTCTTGTTCCACGCGAACTTGACTAAGGCGTCGCTGCCCGAGATGTGGCCGCCTATGGTGCCGTACGCCTTGCTGAAGGTGCCCATCTCTACGTGGACCTCTTTGTGGGTCAGGCCGAAGTGGCTGACGATGCCTCTGCCGCCGTCGCCGAGGACGCCCTCGCCGTGGGCGTCGTCCACGTAGACCATGGCGCCATGCTCCGCGCCGAGCTTGGCCACCTCGTCCAGTGGGGCCATGTCCCCGTCCATGCTGAACACGCCGTCGGTTATTATGAGCATTCGCCTGTAGCTGGGACTATGTTTCTCGGCCTCGTCGAGGACCTCTGCCAGATGCTCAGTGTCGTTGTGCCTGTAGACGACTCGGTCGGCCCTGGAGAGCCTGACGCCGTCGATGATGCTGCCGTGGTTCAGCTCGTCGCTGACGATGACATCCTCGTTTCCCACGAGCTGCGGAATCAGGCCGCTGTTGACCATGAAGCCGGTCGGGTAGGTGAGGGACGCCTCGGCCTTCTTGAACCTGGCGAGCCGCCTCTCCAGCTCCATGTGCAGATCCATGGTGCCCGAGATGGCTCTAACCGCCCCTGAGCCCACGCCGTACTTCTCCACGGCGTCGATGGCCGCCTGCTTCAGCTTGGGGTGGGTCGTCAGCCCCAGGTAGTTGTTGGCGCACAGTATGATCACCTCGCGTCCGTCTACGACGCTCACGGGTTCGCTGGGTCCCTGCACCTCTTTGAGCCTCCAGTCGAGGGCCTTCTCCACAAGTTCGTTGTACTCTTTCTCGAGGAACGCTGTTGGGTCTCTCATCTTGTAACCTTCAATGAGACGAACGCTGATTACCCTTTAACGGTTTTCGATCAAACGCTCTTTTGTCTCAGATGTATGAGACGATAACCCTTTCCGTTTGCCATTTAACCGGCTGCAGGGAAGGAAATAAGTACTCAGCGGCTGATTTTCTTTGAGTGCTCAATGGGAGACCAAGTTAGCCGGGTTTTGATCACGGGGGCCCTCGGGCAGATAGGCTCAGAGCTGACACTCAGGCTCCGTGAGTTGTTCGGGAAGGAAAACGTCGTCGCCACAGACATCAGGCAGCCCGTTGTGGATCAGGACGGGCCCTTTGAGACCCTTGACGTCCTCATGGTGGATGATTTGAGGCGTCTGATCAAGGAACACGAGATCGACACCGTGTACCATCTAGCCGCGATTCTGTCCGCCACAGGGGAACAGAAACCGGACTTGGCGTGGAAGATCAACATAGAGGGACTCATGAACGTCCTTAATGCGGCGAAGGACATTGAGCTCAGGGTGTTTCACCCGAGCTCCATCGCCGCCTTCGGGCCCGAGACCCCGAGGGTTTTGACGCCGCAGGAGACCGTCCTGAAGCCCAGGACGATGTACGGGATCACTAAGGTGGCGGGCGAGCTACTGGGGAACTACTACTTTGAGAAGTACGGCGTCGACGTCAGGGGCGTCAGGCTCCCAGGGATCATCAGCAACGTCGCGCCCCCGGGCGGCGGCACGACGGACTACGCCGTTGAGATCTTCTACGAGGCCATCAAACACAAAAAGTACGCCTGCTTCCTCAGGGAGGACACCGTGCTGCCGATGATGTACATGCCCGACTGCCTCAAGGCGTTCGTAACACTCATGGACGCCCCCCTGTCCAGCCTTAAACACCATGGAGACTACAACCTTGCGGCGCTTAGCTTCAACCCCCGGGAGCTCGCGGCCGAGATCAAGAGACACATCCCCGAGTTCGAGATAGTGTACAGGCCCGACTACAGGCAAGCCATAGCGGACTCGTGGCCCAAGAGCATCGACGACTCGGCCTCAAGGAAGGAGTGGGGTTGGAGCCCTGACTACGATATGCCGGCGATGGTTGAGGACATGATCAGTGTCCTTGGTGCAAGGCATAGGGAGGGCTGCCTCTGAGCCCCAGAAAAAAGGCTTTTCGTCTCAGAATGTTGGGATAAACCCCTGTTTTGGTGGGCCCCAACCCGTGCGATGGTCCAATGTAACGGTGGATACAAGATTTGTCCGTAAGGACGAGGGATCTTTCGTTCATTTACCCTAGGGGTATTTAGTTAGATCTTCTTATAAAAATGGGTTAGATAAGTGGCTTGACTTCCTTCACCTCTGGGTTGACGAGGTTAGGAGGCTCCTCGCCTCTCATCACCGCGGCGCAGTTGGTC
>DATKWN010000195.1:0-6460 GCA_035529515.1 Candidatus Krumholzibacteriaceae bacterium
CTCGGGCTGAAACGCAAGATCCTGCACTGCAGGATAGTCGACCTTGCGAGCTGCAAGGAGAACGACATCTGGAGCCCGCAGATGGCTGCGCCCGTTATAGAGGCATAGCCAGACCGATGGATTCAGTGAGACGAAACGGAATACATCGGGTGAAAACTGGTGAACACTGAGACGCTCATCGCGGTAAACATAGGGCTACCCGTTGTCTCAGCCCTGGCGTCGCTGCTACTCGGCGACAGAAGGGCGAGAGCCGGGGTCGTGTACCTCACGGCAGCCGTCCTCGTGGTCTCCTCACTCCTACTCTACGACGCGGGGGGCCTGGAGCTGAACCCGGGCGGCGTCTTCGAGACCGCTGTGGTGGCGCTGGACTTTGTGTTGCTGCTGTACTTCCTGTACCAAGGATTCGTGCATAGGAGCTGGCAGGTCCTGGCGCTGTCCATAGCCCAGCTGATACCTGCGGCCTACTTCGAGTTCATAGTCGAGGGCGCACACGTCGAGAAGATTCTGGTCGTGGACAGCCTATCGATCCTACTCACACTCATCATAAACATCGTCGGCTCGATGGTGGTGATATACGCGTTAAGCTACATGGAGGAGCATGAACGCCACCTGCACCTGGAGCGGAGCAGGCAGAACAGGTTCTTCTTCTACATGCTGCTGCTGCTCGGCGCCATGAACGGCCTGGTCTACAGCAACAGCCTCTACTGGCTGTACTTCTTCTGGGAGGTCACGACCCTCTGCTGCTACGAGCTCATCAGGCACGACGGCACCGAGGAGGCGCAGGGAAACGCGTTGCTGGCGTTGTGGATGGGGCTCGTCGGCGGCGTGGCCTTCGTCGCCGCCATGTTTGTAGGCTACAGCACCGTGCACAGCATCGCGTTGACTGAGCTGATGGCGGCGCCCCTGAGCCAGGGGTTGCTTCTGGTGTTCGCGCTGGCTGCGTTAGCCGCGTTCACCAAGTCGGCGCAGTTCCCGTTCCACGGCTGGCTTCTGGGGGCTATGGTGGCCCCGACGCCGGTGTCGGCGCTGCTGCACAGCAGCACCATGGTCAACGCAGGCGTCTACATGCTTCTAAGGATCGCCCCCGCCATCCAGGGGACCACACTCACCTATATGGTCGCGTTCATGGGGGCGGTCACCTTCACGGTGACGGCTGTGCTGGCGATAAGGCAGAGGGTATCCAAGCGGATACTGGCTTTCTCGACCATCGGCAACCTGGGGCTCATCATCCTATGCATTGGGTTGAACACGGGCCTCAGCTACAGCGCGGCGCTGATATTGCTGACCTTCCACAGCGTCGCCAAGGGCCTCCTCTTCATGGGGGCCGGCGTCGTGGAGAACAAGATCGGGAGCAGGGACATCGAGGACTGGGAGGGCCTGCTAGGCCGACTACCCGTTACCTCCGCCGTCATGATCGTCGGGATGGTCAGCATGTTCCTGCCGCCATTCGGCATGCTCCTAGGGAAGTGGGTTGCCGTCGACGCGGTGGCATCGACGCCGCTGCTCTACGGACTGCCCCTCGTCTTCCTAGTGGTGCTGGGCAGCGGGGCGACGACCTTCTACTACGCCAAGTGGCTAGGCTACCTCACGGTGCTGCCCAACGGCGCAAAGAGAATCACCGAGAGATTGGAGACACCCTACAAGGTGGCTCTCTACACGCTGCTAGGAGTAAACGTCCTCATCAGCGTTGGAGCCGCCCTCGTGATATCCAACATAGTCAACCCCATAATGGCTGCGTCATACACACCCCAGATGTCCACGCCCATGTACGGCGTGGACCTCGGTTTCACGTCGTTCCCCGTGCTACCCCTCTGGGCGGCCGGGGCGGCTGTGCTGCTCGCCGGCTCATGGCTGGCAAAGAGAAAGGGCGGCGCCATCACGACGCCGTACCTGGGAGGCGAGAACGTGGCCGACAAGGAAGTGACCTTCATGACGACAGCCGACTCCGAGGTCGCGGCAAGCGTCTCAGGGCTATTCCTCGCTTCGAGCATAGACGAGGAGTGGCTTGACAAGCTGGCGGTGTACCTGGGGACGGCGATCATCGTCGTCCTCTTCATAGCGGAGGCGATCTAGGTGGACTACACAGCGACATTGATTTCTGCGATGCTGGCTCTGGTCACGCCGCTGATAGGCGGTCTGCTGATGGGCGTGGACAGGAAGCTCACCGCCCGGATGCAGGAGCGCGTCGGGCCTCCTCTGGTGCAGCCGTTTTACGACGTCCTCAAGCTCTGGGGTAAGGTCCCCATGATAGCCAGCGGCCTCCAGCCGGTGCTGGCCTTCGGCTACCTGGGCTTCGCCTTCGTCGCCGCGGGGCTGGTGACGTTCAGGCAGGACCTGTTGCTGGTGCTGTTCGTGACGGGGATGGCGGACATCTGCCTCACGGTGGCCGCGTTCAACGCCAAGAGCCCGTACAGCTACCTGGGAGGGAGACGCGAGCTCCTCGCCATGCTCAGCTACGAGCCCGTGATGCTTCTAGCCTACATAGCTATATTCCTGGTCACCGGGAGCTTCACTATAAGGGGCATCTACGAGTATGGGGCGCCGCTGCTGCTGGTGCTGCCCGCGGCGCTAGTGGCCCTGGAGATAGTGCTTGTAATCGAGATGAAGAAGAGCCCCTTCGACGTCTCGGGATCGGGGCACGCCCACCAGGAGCTGGTCCGGGGGGTCTTCACGGAGTTCAGCGGGTACACCATGGCCCTCGTCGAGCTGGGCCACTGGACCAAGCTGGCCACCGCGCTGATGATCCTCAGCCTCTTCTGGGCGCCCAGCCCGGTGATCGGGGGAGCCATCAGCCTAGCCATGTTCTTCGTGGCGCTCATGGTGGATAACCTGTACCCCCGGCTCACCTGGCAGCGGATGCTCAGGACCACGTGGACCGTCGGCTTCGCGTTGATACTGTTAAACGTGGCCGCGCTGGCCGTAGGAGGCGTCATACGGTGACGCTGATACAGAAGGCCCGGCTCAAGAGCCTCTGGGTGATGCACTTCGACTGCGGCGGTTGCAACGGCTGCGACATCGAGGTGCTTGCGGCGCTGACGCCCAAGTTCGACGTGGAGCGGTTCGGCATAGTCAACATCGGCGACCCCAAGCAGGCAGACGTCATGGTCTTGACGGGCCCCGTAAACCACAGGAACAAGCGGGTGCTCAGGAACCTCTACGACCAGGTGCCCGACCCCAAGATGGTCATCGCCGTGGGGACGTGCGCCTGCACGGGCGGCATCTTCCACAACTGCCCCAACATCCTAGGCGGGGTGGACAAGGTGGTCCCCGTGGACGTCTACGTCCCAGGCTGCGCCGCGAGGCCCGAGCAGATCATCGACGGAGTCGTGCTGGCGCTGAAAAAGCTTGCGGGCGAGGCGCCCGAGGAGGACGAGTAGCGATGGTGGTACAGGAGTTAACCGAGACAGGGACAACCGATGAAGTGCAGGTTACCGAGGAAACCCTTCTCCCCAAGGTTCGGGAGATGAAGGAGAGGGGAGCCCGGTTCATCACCATGACGACGCGGGACATGGGAGACACTCTGGAGGTCATCTACCACTTCGAGGTAGACGACAGGGTCGAGAACCTCTACCTTAAGACCCCGCGGGGCGAGCCCGTCCAGAGCATCACGGGAGAGTACCTGGTGGCGTTCATCGCCGAGAACGAGTGCCAGGACCTGTTCGGGGTCGAGTTCAAGGGCCTGGCCGTCGACCTCGGTGGGAAGATGCTGAAGGTCGAGGCGTCGCCGTCGACGTTGCTGAAGCCCGCCGAGGGCCCCGTGCCGCCCATTATGCGTAAGCTTGGGAAGTGCCGGGAGGAGTGCCCCGCAATGGTGGACATACCTAGGTACGTCAGGCAGGTGGAGCGGGGCGACGCCGAGGGAGCCTACGACACCATAATAGAGCGGGCGCCGCTCCCGGCGATCCTCGGCAGGGCGTGCTTCGCGCCGTGCCAGGAGGGCTGCCGCCAGGAGCTCGAGACCAAGCCCATACAGATACGGCTGCTGAAACGCTACGCGGCCGACGCCTTCAAGGAGAAGCATGGAGGCCTCCAGAGGGACGTCGAGCGTAGACCCCCCACAGGAAGACGCGTGGCGGTCGTCGGCGCCGGACCGGCGGGCGTGTCCGCAGCCTACTACTTGGGGATGCTGGGCCACGGCGTCACCCTCCACGAGAGGGGGAAGTCTCTCGGAGGAGCGATGCTGTGGGGCATCCCCAAGTACAGGCTCCCCAAGGACCTGATGGGAGAGGAGATCGACGCCCGGCTGACGGAGGCCGGAGTCGAGGTGAAGACCGGGTGCGAGGTGACGAGCCTCGACGACCTCATGGCGGAGGGCTACGACGCGTGCTTCCTGGGCATCGGAGCCGAGAAGTGCAACAGCCTCCGCTGCGAAGGCGAGGACAGCGAGGGGGTCATCAGCTTCATAGACCTGCTCACGGCCGTCAACGTCAGAGGCGAGACGCCGGACCTGGGCAGGAGGGTGGTCGTCATCGGCGGCGGCAACAGCGCCATGGACTCCGCGAGGACAGCCAAGCGCCTCGGAGCCGAAGAGGTGACCGTCTTCTACAGGCGGACCGAGGGCGAGATGCCGGCGAGCCTCCACGAGGTCCACGGCACCGTCGAGGAGGGGATCGACTTCGACTTCCTGAGCACCCAGATAGTGATCCACCCGGGCAAGCCCCTGAGGATCGAGTACCAGTACATGGTGCCGGGGGAGCCCGACGAGTCCGGGAGGAGACGGCCGGTGCCCATGGAGGGGCCGCCCGGGTTCATCGAGGCCGACACCGTGATAGCGGCCATCGGCTACAACGTCCTGGTGCCCCCGGGCTTCGGCGTCGAAGTCTCCCGCAGAGGCAACATAGAGATAGACGACGGCTACGGGACGAGCAGGGAGGGCGTCTACGCCGGCGGCGACGCGGCTTTCGGCACGTCGAACGTCATCTCGGCGCTCAGGGACGGCAGGAAGGCCGCGTCGTCCATCGACAGATACCTCGGAGGCGACGGCCTAGACGAGCCCGAGCCGGACATGGGCGAGTTCGTGGCGAGGCAGGCGGACCTCGACGACATTCGGGGCAGACACCAGGCCGAGATACCCGAGCTCGACCCCGAGGAGCGGGTGAAGAGCTTCGCGGAGTTCGAGGAGACTCTGGAGGAGTGCGCGGCGACCTGCGAAGCGGGCCGCTGCTGGAGGTGTGACTGGAATGAGTGAGAGACAGAAGCTTACCGTGATACCCTTCGGGCCCCAGCACCCCGTGCTGCCGGAGCCCGTGCAGCTGCTGTTCTACGTCGACGAGGAGAAGATAGTGGACGTGCTCCCCAACATAGGGTACGTCCACCGGGGGATCGAGAGAGCCATGGAGCTGAACGACTACAGGCGAAACATCTACCTCTGCGAGAGGATCTGCGGCATCTGCAACATAATACACGGCCAGACCTACGCGAGGTTAATAGAGAAGCTGACGGGCACCGAGGCTCCCATACGCGCCAAGTACCTGCGCACCATCTGGGCGGAGGTGGCCAGGCTGCAGAGCCACCTGCTCTGGCTGGGCCTCTTCGCGGAGAGCATAGGGTTCGAGAGCCTCTTCATGAAGATCTGGCGGGACAGGGAGCTTGTGCTGGAGCTCACCGAGGCCACCAACGGCCACAGGATACACATGGGCACCACCGTCATCGGCGGCGTCAGCAAGGACCTGGACGAGAGGCTCCTAGACAGGTACCTCAGGGACATGGACCGCCTCAGGAAGGAGGTCGACGACTGGAGCCACGTCTTCGTCAAGGACGCGGCCTTCCGGGAGAAGACCGTCGGCAAGGGCATCCTCCCCAAGAAGGACGCCGTCCACATGGGCGCGGTGGGCCCCGTCATCAGGGGCAGCGGCGTCCCCCGGGACATGAGGAGCAACGGCTACGAGGCGTACGGCGAACTCGACTTCAAGCCGGTCACCCACGACGGCTGCGACAGCTACTCGCGGACCATGGTCAGGCTGGACGAGACCTACCAGAGCATCGAGCTCATCAAGAGGGCCATAGGCCAGCTACCGGAGGGGCCCCTGGTGGAGAAGAACGACAGGTTCCCGGACGGCGTCGCGATGGTCCGCTCCGAGCAGCCCAGGGGCGAGTGCTTCTACTACGGCGTGGGGAACGGGACGATCCACCTGGAGAGGTGCAGGATCAGGACCCCTACGCTGCCCAACATACCGCCTCTGCTCCAGATGCTGATCGGCCACGAGGTGGCGGACATACCCACCATCGTCCACAGCATCGACCCGTGCATGAGCTGCACCGAGCGCGTCACATACGTGAAGGAGGCAGCCTAGATGCCCCGGTTCCTGGGTAACATACTGGAGAACCTCCTCGGCAAGCCGGCGACGGTCAGGTACCCGTTCGAGAGGCCCGAGCACGTACCCGGAACAAGGGGCGAGATCAGCTTCGACATGTCGAAGTGTGACCAGTGCCAGGACTGTGAGCGGCTGTGCCCGTCGGG
>DATKWN010000196.1:0-15435 GCA_035529515.1 Candidatus Krumholzibacteriaceae bacterium
TGTTCAGCGTCACCACGGTGCCTCCCTGCTCGAGGAACCTGAGCACCTCCCGGTTGCCGCCCTCCTCGATGCCTCGGCGGTAGACCGGCTCATACGTCTCGGGGTCCATCCCTCTCTCGCCCTTCATGCCCTCCATCACTACGTCCCTCGTCATGTCCGGGAACACCATTACGTCCACCTTATCCCTGAGCCCTCCGGCCCGCACGTCCTCGGGGTACAGGTTCACGTACGTGTAGCCGTACTCCTCCAGCACCATCCTGAGCCACCCCTCATCCGTGTTGGGCCGGTGCGCCCTGTAGACGCCTACCGTCGGCTTGACAAGCTCGAAGCAGTCCTCCGGCGGCCCGTCGAAGCCGTAGAAGTCGACGCCCAGCTCCTCGGCCAGCTCGTGGATGAGCGTCCTGCCGCCCTCCACGACGAAGGCCCCCGGCTTCAGCGTAACGTCTTCCAGCTCCAGGTAGTCCATGCACCGGCATACGCCGTGCCCGGCGTCGAGGAGCCTGTTCACCGCCTTGTACGAGTAGTTGGGGACGGAGGAGAACGCGTAGTGCTTCTTGCCTCGTCTATGAACCGTGCCCTTGGGCATGGTCGGCTCATCAACGGTCTTTAGCTTTGCCTCGAACGCCGTGTCCACCCGCGTCACCTCGACGCCCAGCTGGAGGCTCAGCGTGTGGGCGGTCACGTCGTAGGGCACCATAGGCGGCGCATCCGGGCTCTCCCTGAGGTCGGGGTAGACCTGCCTCTCCAGCAGCGTCTTACCGAAGTTGCCGTAGGCCTGGGCGTACAGGACCACGTGGCTGCCCGCCGGGTACTCGACGCCGTCCGCCGTGAACGGCTCCTCCGCCTCGTGGACCTCCACGTCGCCCATCCTGAGGACCCAGAGGAGCTCCTTGACGGCCCCGGGGTCGCGCTGAGCCGACGGGATGACGAACGCGTATGGCCCGGAGGCCGGCTCCAGCGCCCTGCGCCCCATCTCCAGGGTCCCCCTGAGCCAACGTTTCCTGAACTTGGCCGCCGTCTGGAGACACGCCCAAGCCGCGGTGAGCTCGTAGTCTATTATGTCCCTCAGGGTCCAGGCTCCTCCACTCCAAGGGATTGGGTGGTTCCACCGGGCCTCCTTGGGGTTGAAGCCCCTCTCGGTCTCCATCTCCTCTGGCTTGACCTCGATGGGTGACGCGATCTTGACCGACGCTGCCTCGCTGAGGATGCGTATTCCGCCGTGGTGGTGCTGGTAAGCCCTCGCCGGGGTCCACGCGTCGAAGACCCAGTGGGTGGCGACTCCGCCCTTACCCTCCCGGGCAAGGGCGTCAGCCATGCTGATGCCCATGAAGTTGACTCCGCTGGTTAGCACCGGGTCGATGTTGGGCTCGTAGGGGTCTATGAACGGCGGCACGTAGAGCCTGGGGCCCTTGCTGCCCATCTGGTGCATGTCGTAGACGATCTGGGGGTGCCACCTGTTGTGGACGTGCTCGATGGTCAGCTGAGTCTCCTTCAGCGTGAACATGTACCAGTCCCTGTTGTTGTCGTGGCCGGCGTACTCGTGGTAGACGTAGGGTGGCCCAGAGCCCTCGTACTCGGTGCCCAGGTACCTGCCGTACCAGTCGTACACGATCCTGTTGCCGTCGGGGTTCAGGCTGGGCACCAGGAGGAACACGACGTTCTCCAGCACCTCAGCCATCTCCGTGCTGTCCTCGGTTGCGAGCCTGTGGAGCAGCTCCATGCTCATCTGGCTTCCGCCCACCTCGGTGCTGTGTATGCTGCAGCTGATCAGCACAACCGTCTTCCCCTTCTCCAGGAGCTCGGCGGCCTCCTCCTCGCCGAGCCCCACAGGGTTACCGAGCCGTAGCTGGATTCTTCGAAGCTCCTCAAGGTTCTCAAGGTTCTCGGGCGACGAGACGGTAGCCAGTATGAAGGGGTTGCCCAGCGTGGTCTCCCCCAGCTCCTCCACCTTGACCCGCGGCGACGCCTCGCCCACCTTCATGAAGTACTCGACTATCTCCGGCCAGTCGGCCAGCTTACGGTCCGTGCCGACCCTGAAGCCAAGATGCTCCTCCGGGGCCGGAACGCCTTCAATCGACATGGTTTAGACTAGAACACACGGCTAGTTAAGGTCAACGAATAAACCTAAGAACCCAGAGGACAACCCATAGGGAATGGACACCGAGCCCATGTAAGACGAGGCTAAGGAAGAAACCGAGGCCGACGGAAGGAGGCGCCATGCCGTGGATCAACCTCCTGTACATAGCCGTCGGGCTAATCTGCAGCGTACTGTACTTCCTGTTGACCTACGAGCACTCTGGCGCCCTACAGGTACCAACAAGGATAGGCCGCCTGTTCATCATGGTCGCCCTGGGAGCCTACTTCGGCAACACCGTGCTGTTCAGGTTCACGATGCTGACAGGCAGAGCGCAGTTCTTCCTACAGGTCCTGAAGCTAATACCGATGTAACAAACCCACTTTTTCTTTTTTATTTTTTCTTTGGCATCCTAGCAGATGTTTTAAGCTGTAACGGCTGAGTCATGTTGAACGCCTTGGACAAGGAGACACTTGACGAGCTGCTGGCGGACGAGCATATACTGAACCGGGTGAAGCTGGAGTGTCTGCAGCTGCCCTACATGGATCTGAGGCCTGTCAGCCAGATCACTGTCCCCGCCGAGCTCCCGGGCGGCTTCGAGATGGGGCAGAGTATAGACCGCGCCGTCATGCCCCACATGGATAGGCTTCAGGCTATAACGGAGCCCAGAGCCAAGGTGCAGGTCATCCAAGAGACCAAGAAGCTTATGGAGACGCAGTTCGAGGCGGTGGTCGAGAACTCCGATCCCTACAAGGCGTACTACAGTTGGAGCGACAGGCTCGGGTTAAAGTCGGAGCAGGCCAAGGTACGGCCAACCGTCCACGAGATATTCCTGTTCAAGGACGGCAGAGACGGGAGGGAGCTCAAGAGGCTGATTAAAGATCGGGAGAAGATCAGAGTTAGGGTTCAGAGGAGACCTGACCCCCAGATGGGGCGCATCCGTTTCGCGTACCCCGAGGAGTTCAACGCCAAGTGGATAACCCGCATGGGGAGGCTGCTGGGGTACCCCGACTGCTGCATCAAACAGTACGCACAGGACAGGGTGAAGGGCGTCAACGTGGAGACCCGGGCGGCCACGCAGCTCGCCGAGGTCCTCAAAGAGGAGAAGAAGGTGGACGCCCACGCCTACATACTGGGCTTCTTCTTCCCGTGTCGGCCCGACTGCCCCAACTCTACGGAGAAGGGGTTCAGGTGGCAAGACGAGTTCTCGAAGATGGATGAGAGGCTGGGCGAGATGTACGCGGAGCTGCTCGGGGTGAACGCCACCATGGTGCTCAGACAGCCCGAGCTCATCAACAGGTACATATCCCAGTTCCAGAAACCCGCGCCGGAGAAAGACGGCGCAGACGGTTAAATACAGGTAAACAAGATCAAGACTGGTTGCATCACGGTGGACCCCGATGACATTGCCAACGTTTTTCCGCTGGACCTCGACGCCACGAAACCAGTCCACGTCGAAGGGTCCGGTAGAGAAGCATGGCTCTACAGGGTCACGGAGTCGAAGCTTGTCCCGGAGGGCGAGCCGGTGGGAACCGTGTACATCGTGGACACCCGTGCCGGCGGGATGGTCGCCTGCCACCCCAACATAGTCGGCGATGACCTAAAGACCCTCTGCAGGGAAGCGGCGAACCACTTCGTCGAGGCAGCCAGAGCCGTGAGGGTGTTAACCGAAGACGCGGCGATACTCCACATACTCAGGGCGGGGGCGGGGTACATGGTGGCCGACGTCATGGATGGAGCCCCCATAGTAGGCGTCAGGACCGAGTACAGGACAGACGGGTACAGGGCCCACTCGGACGACCCGAGGAGGCTCGTGGTCTCCTACCGGCGCTACCCCGAGGGCTTGGACGAGGCAGCCGCCATCGTGGTGCCGGACACCTACGCCACTGGGAGGTCCGCCGAGGCCGCGCTCCTCGACCTGATGGGGAACGGGTTCAAGCCGGATAGAGTAATATTGTACGGGTTCATAGCCGTCCCCGCGTTGATCCGCCTCGGCGCCCTCTGCGAGGAACACGGCGTAGACCTCCACAGCTTCGCCATATGCGACCTCGCCCAGCTGGCCCACAACAACTACGACATGTGTATCTACGGCCCAGACGAGAGCCTATACAGGGAGACCCGCCGCAGAGTGACGCTGGGCAGCGTCATCGACAGAGCAACGCTGCGGAGGCTCCTGCCGCACTACATCCCGGGCCTCGACCAACCCGGCGACTGGTCAGAGCGCCAGAGCCTTCTCTTCGACGGAGTCGCTAACAGGAGCGGCGACATCAGGGGCCACCTCGTGAAGAGCATCGGCCTGATAGAGACGCTGATGGGGATGAACGCCGGCGAGGAGTGGTACACGGAGACCCATGAGGCCGCCGCAAATGCCGAACTGGGGCTCCTGAGGAAGAGGCTCATGGACAGCGGCGATCTTCAGCTTAAGTAGTTTGACCACCACGGGGTCGACAACGGGTGCGGGATAATACCCTAGGCAAACATCATAACCCTCTGGCGCCATCATTCAGCCATGAGCGTGGAGTTCGGCGTATTCATCAGCCCTGAGCGCCTCAGATACAGAGATATTCTGGACGATGTCCTGCACTGCGAGGCCTCAGGGTTCCACAGCGCGTGGACCAGCGACCATGTAATTGGGATGTACCAGAACCCCGGTGACCCAAGGTTCGAGTGCTGGACGACGACGACGGCGCTGGCGGCCAACACCTCCACCATAAGGCTCGGGCAGCTGGTCCTCTGCAACCCCTTCAGGCAACCCAGCCTCCTGGCGAAGATGGGTGCCACGCTGGACGCCATCAGCGACGGCCGCCTGATACTGGGCTTGGGAACCGGGTGGCACGAGGGCGAGTTCAGGGCCTACGGCTACCCATACGAGGGCGCCGCAGCCCGCGTGAGAAGGCTGGACGAGGCCGCCCAGATCATCAAGAAGATGTGGACCGAGGAGGCGCCAAGCTTCAAGGGACGATACTACAGCATAGAGGATGCTTACTGCTCGCCGAAGCCTGTACAGAGGCCCCACCCGCCGCTCATGCTGGCGGGGAGCGGGGAGCAGCTGACGCTGAGGACGGTGGCTAGGCACGCGGACATCAGCAACTTCGCTGCATGGATGGGTTCACCCAGCGACTTTGAACACAAGGCGGAGGTGCTTAGGCGTCACTGCGTGAGGGCTGGCAGGGACTTCGACGAGATACGGCTGTCGTGGGCGAACTACACGCTGATAAGCGAGGACAGGGGAAGCGCCGAGATGAGTCTTGACCAGTATACTAAGAGCATGCAGGCCAGGTACGGCAGCGCCGACGGGGACAGGAGGCCGCCGCTCTGCGGGACACCCGACGACGTCATAGAGCAGATACAGGCGTACATCGACGCCGGCGTCACCCTGTTCATCCACAGGTTCATGGGCGAAGACTTCAGGGAGGAGACAAGGCTCTTCGCGGAGGAGGTCATCCCCTCCTTCAGCCGAGCCTAGGCTTTATCAATCAACCCGCTAAGCAGGAGGGCGGGGGCCACGCATGCGAGCTGGAGACCAGCGTAGGGCTCTACCTGGGTCACAGGATACTCATGGACAGGGCCGAGAAGTGGACGCCCGAGCACACCAGCATAGACCCCAAGTACAGGGGGAAGGTGAGCGCCGCCTACATGTTCGACGAGGTCACCAGCATAGGAAGCCTCGGCGACCCGACTCTGGCCACCGGGGAGAAGGGGAAGATACTCGTGGACAGCGTAGTTAAAGACCTTGCAGAGTTCGTGGAGGACCTGAAGGCCCTCTAACCTTTTTTCTGTAAGCTCTTGATGAGCTCGCCGGCTTTCTCCTTGTACTCGTCGATGAGGGCTGCCACCTTTTCCTCGGTCTCCGCCTCGGCGTATATGCGGGCGATGGGCTCGGTGCCGCTGGGCCTGATCATCACCCAGCTCCCGTCGGGCCACGAGAGCTTGACGCCGTCCATGGTATTCACCTCCGGGGCGTCGGCGACCTCGGGCAGCCTCCTCAGCAGCTCCTCCTTGAGCTCGTTGGGGCACGGTATCCTGTCCTTCCCCTTGGCGCCTATGGGCTGCTCGGCTATGAGCTCGCTGAGGGGCTTGCCTCGCTCCGCCATCACGTGGAGCAGCAGCGCCATGGCCATGGTGCCGTCCCTGGCGGGTAGGTGGGGCCCATACATTATGCCGCCGTTCTCCTCGCCGCCGATGGGGGCGCCCAGCTCTATCATGGCCCTGCTTATGAGGACGCTGCCCACCTTCTCCCAGTGAACCCTGCCGCCGCGGGCCTCCACGACCTTCTCCAGCCCTGAGGAGGTGCTCACCGAGGTGACCACCGTGGCGCCGGGGTGAGTCTCCATGTACCAGTCGGCGACCAGGCTCAGGGTCTTGTCCCCCCAGACGGCCACCCCGTTCTCGTCTATCACGATGCTGCGGTCCCCGTCGCCGTCGAACCCTATACCCATGTGGGCGCCCGTGGCCTTCATGATCTCCTTGAGGGCACCCAGGTTCTCGGGGGTGGGCTCGCTTCCCCTGCCGGGGAAGGAGCCATCTATCTCCGTGTTGACGGTGTAAACGCTGCAGCCCAGGCGGCTGGCCACCTGGGGCGCCGTGAGGGCCGCGACGCCGTTCCCCGTGTCCAAGGCGACCTTGTATCCCTTCTCCCTTATGGCATCCGCGTCTACCTGGCTGAGCACGGCGTCGATGTACGCCTCCATCCCGTCGCACTCGGTCTCCACGCCCACCTGGTCCCAGGGCACTGGCCCCGGCTCCCCCCTGCGGTACAGCTCCTCGATCCGCTCCTCGGTCTCCTTGGAGACCTCTGCGCCGTCCCCGGCCTGCACCTTGACGCCGTTGAACTCGGGCGGGTTATGGCTCGCGGTGACCATTATGCCGCCGTCGAGGCCGAGGCGCCTGATGAGGTACTGGAGGGCCGGGGTGGGCAGGACGCCCATGTCGTGGACGTTGCAGCCGACGCTGAGGAGAGCCGCGACGACGGCGTCCCTGATCATGGGGCTGCTGGTGCGGCCGTCCCTACCCACCGCCATCTCCCTGCCCAGGACGTGGCCGGCCGCCGCCGCTACACCCGACGCCAACTCGATGGTCAGCCCTTGGTTCACAACGCCCCGGACTCCGTTGCTGCCGAATAGCCTCTGCACTACATCACCTTTTTAGGCTCAAGTATGCTCTCTTCGACGGTCTTGGCCGGGCAGATGCTTACGCCCTCTGTGATGGTTACACCATCGTTTATATGGGCGTAGTCGCCTATGAGGCTCCCCGACTCCACCTTGACCCCCCGATTCAGGACAGCGCTCTCGCCTATGATGGCGTTCCTGACGCTGCTATAGTCCTCGATGGAGGCCCCGGCGAAGATTATGCTGTTCTCTATCCTGACGCCCCTCCCTACGTGGACGTTGTCCATGATGCTGACGTTGGGGCCGATGACCGAGTCGGCGCCTATGTTCACGTTGTCCCCGAAGACGCACGGCTTCTCCACGGTGGCCGTGGGGTCCACGTTCGCGTTCCTGTTGTCGGGCCCCCCGCTCCTCTTCCCGAGGATCACGGCGTTCGCGTTGAGGTATTCCTCGGGTACACCGATGTCCGACCAGTATCCATGGAACTCGAAGCCGAACAGCTTCCTCTCCTGGGCGAGGATTGGGAAGACCTCCACCTCCGTGTCGAACTTCTTCCCCGGGGGCATGTACTCCAGTACCTCGGGTTCTAGGACGTATATCCCGGCGTTGATGAGGTTGCTGGGCGCCTGCCCTGGCTCGGGTTTCTCGACGAACCTGGTTATCCTTCCCTCCCTGTCGAGCTCCACGGAGCCGTACCTGCTCGGGTCCGTGACCTGGTAGAGGGCTATCGTAGCCAGCCCGCCCTTCTCTTCGTGGAAGCTGATGAATCGGCGTAAGTCCAAGTCCGTGATGATGTCGCCGTTGATCACTATGAAGGGCTCCCCGTTGAGCATGTCCTCCGCATTCTTAATACCCCCGCCTTTACCAAAGGGCCGCTGCTCCCGTGAATAGAGGATGTCCATGCCGTACTTGGTTGGGCCGAGGTAGCGGACTATGTTATCCGCCATGTAGTGGACAGAGAGGATGACGGTTTCCACTCCTCCCTCGGCGAGGCTCTGTAGGGCGTAGTCGATAAGGGGCTGGTTCGCCAACGGGAAGAGAGTCTTCGGCCGGCTGCAGCTCAGGGGCCTGAGCCTCGTACCGAATCCTCCGGCTAGAACAAGGGCTTTCAAATATGTTTCGCCGGTATTGAAGTTTGAAATCGGGTTAAGAAGTTTTCCGACCCTGAAACATGCGCTATAGGAGGAACCCCAGCTCCTCGCTTACGCGTCCGTTGCTGAGCTTCTCGTATCGCTCTATGCTGCCCACGTCGTACCAGTAGGCCTCCGTGATGTAGGCGGCGACCTTGTCCTTCTTGTCTACGAGGTACTGGACCACATCGCCCATGAGATCGAAGCTCTCGAACATGCCATGGCTGTAGAGCTCCTCCATCTCCCGCAGCACGGAGCCGTCCAGTATCAGCATGCCTATGCTTACAGCCCTCTTGAGGTGAGGCTTTTCCTTAAAACTCTTAATCCAGCTTCCGTCCAGCTCGGCTACGCCTACGTTCACCTGGAAGTCTGGGGCTAGGGCCACGGTGACCTTGGCCCCGGCATCCTCGTGGAACCTGATCATCTCGCGGAGGTTGATGTTGCTTACGATGTCCCCGTAGTAGACAACCAGGGTGTCCTCCTCGGTCAGGGCTCCCTGCCTGTAGGCGTTCAGGGTGGCTCCTGCGCTTCCAGCCATGTTCGGAGTGTCCAGTATGTAGTTTATCTTGACGTTGAACCTCTCGCCGCCGTCGAAATAGTTCTCTATCTGCTGGTGCTTGTAGCCCACGAGCAGAACCAGGTCCTTTACGCCGTGGTAGCCGTAGAGCCGCACCACGTACTCCAGTATGGGCTTCTGATGGTCCCCGATGGGGATCATGCACTTCTGGAAGTAGTTGGTCAGGGGGCGGAACCTAGTGCCCACGCCCCCCGCCATTATGACGCCTTTCACCGCCAAGCTACTCATCCCTCGAAGCCAACAGAACCAACCCGACCAGCGCCAACACGATGCTGAGGGGCTTGAACAGCCAGGGGTTCACCGCACCTATATCTGTGCTGACCGTCTTCAGGTAGAGCATGGCTCCGGTTGCGAGGAAGAGGAAGCCAGCGAGCACCGCCGCGAGTCCCTTGACGCTTAGGCTGATTCTGCGCTCCAACATGATCAAGACTGAATGTCGTGACTAGTAAAAAAATGCTTAGCTCCCGAGCTTCGCCGGGAGGTACTCGTCCACGATGTAGGTGAGGCCGTAGCGGCTGAAGGCCTCAAGCTCGGCCTTCTGCTCCAGCTCCAGGAACACGTCCAGCTCCCTCTGCCATATGTCGCCCGTGTACCTGGGGTCGTTCTTGAGCTCGTGGAGACGCTTGTGGTCGAACTCCGTGAGGGGCTCGGTGGGCAGCTTGTAGTCGATTATGTCTGTGCCCCAGACTCCTATCCACTCGGCGTCGGGCGTCGTGAGTCCCCTGAGGTGGGCGGCGTTGGCGGAGCCGCTGATGATGACCATGGCGATGTGTATGCCCCACGGGTCGCCGTCCGTGAAGATGTAGACCGGGAGATCATAGTCCTGGTTGAGCCTGTTGATGATGCCCCTGGTGGCCCTTGGGCTCTGGCCCGCGGTGTGTATGATTATCGCGTTGAACTTGTCGTGGGCCCTCTCCTCCACGAGCCTGGTGAACATGGCGCCCTTCTCTACGACCAGCACCTTATCCGCTGATGTCTCGACGAACTCGCTGCTGGTGACGGCGGGGCCTATCATGACGCCGTCGGGGTGGTCCGTGAGGTTTGTGCGCCGCCCCTCGTACCCCGGCACCGTGTACTCTATGGTTAGGTCGCCGAAGATGGCGCTCCGCTCCTCGGGGAAGATGTGGAAGTCCTCCCGGGCCCTGTTTAGGGCAACCTCCATGTCTGTGATGATGTTGTCGCTTTCCTGCTGGTTGTTGTACTCGATGTCCCGATGGCCCCTGGCAGAGTAGTAGACCTCCCTCAGGGTGCTGGTCTTCCTTTGCCTGACCAGCTCCTTGGCGAACCACGCAGTCCACACGAGCTGGGTGAAGGGCCTTATGTGGCGGATGTTGCGGCTGTGACGCCTTATCATCCTGGGGCCGAGTACGTACTGCCGCTCCTCCGGGTCGTACATTATGTTGTCCGTGGACCTGCTCTGCATGTGTATCCACGGGAACTCTTGGTTGGTGATCTGCTCATAGATCAGGTTCCCTAGGCCGGTGAGGCTCTGCTCCATGGCCTCACGGCGGCGCTCCGCCTCACTCCGACGTGTCTTCGACAATCTCTGGCACCTCCTCCAGCTTCTTCTCCACCTCTGGTATATCCGTGCTCACCATGCTCAGCAGAGGCTCTATGTCAGGTATCTCCTTCTCGGCGAGCTTCGACGAGAACTCCGCTATCACGGGCAGGAACTTGCCGAAAATGTTCAGCCTCCTGCGCTCACGGGCTATCCTGAACCTGCGGTTGAAGTATCTTCTCACGCCGCGGGCGGCCTCCCTGATGGCGTTGGTGACCTCCTTCTCCACCTCGGGCTGGTCTGCCATGTACTCCTTGCCTACGCTCTTGTAAGGTATCTTGGTGCTGCAGACGTGCACCGCTATGACGAGCGAGGTGTCGCTCTCCACGTTGTAGGTCTTCCAGTTGATGTTCTTGTTGGCCGCCTTCCAGACGACGCCGCTGCTCTCGTCGAAGAGGAGCGGTATCCTGTTGGCGAACCTGTAGATGGTTATCCCGGCTCCGTGGGTCTTACGCACCGTCCTGCCTGTGGCGACGGCGGCCTCCACTATGAACGGGAACCCGAGGTAGGTGCTGGGCTTCCGGGTCACCACCTTGATGTAGTCCTCCTCCGTGAGGTTCAGCTCCTTCTTTATGCCTGTCTCCAGCAGCTCCTCCCCGATGGGGCTGAGGCAGCTGGCGTCGGGGCGCTTGAAGCCTGTGTACTCACGGGTCGCCCGGACCACCTTCACTATGTCCTCGGGGCTCAGGGTCTTGGGCTTGGCCTTGGTGCTGACATCGGCGAGGTCGAGGAACTTCTCGGCGGTGGTGGGACCGACCCCCTGGAAGTGTTCCATCATGAACTGCTTCATGTTCTTGGTCTTGGTTGCGGCGATGAGCCTCCTGAAGGTCTCGACGTCGACGCCGTGGGGGTGGGGCTTCACCAACTGAGGCAGGGGCGGCAGCTTCTCTGTGCCCCGCTCGAACTTGTAGAGCCTGCCACGTGGGTCGACGTAGGTGATGTCGGCATAGGGGTTCACCATCGCCGTCTGCTTCAGGTATTCTATGAGCCTGTACATTATGCGGCTGTAGTCGCCCTCCATCTGGAGCTCCAGGGCCGTGCCGCGCCAACCCGACGGGTTCTGCCTGATATTGTGCTTGAGTATGCTGGCTCGGTTGTTCTGGATGTCGATCATCATGGTGAAGTCGTGGATCTCGCCGCCGGTGCTGCTTATGACCTGCACCGGCTTGTGCGTGGTGATCTGGCCGTAGAGCACCGCCATGGTGCCGCCGAGGCCGAAGGTGCCGCGGGCCTGCTTGAGGGTGTACTTGCTGCCGTAGAACACCTGGCAGAACGTTTGTGGGATGTGCTCCGCGGGGACCCCGGTGCCGTTGTCCTCGATCCGCAGCTTGTAGAACTTGGTCTCCGTGTCCCGTTGGTCGTCGATCTCGGTTATCCTGAGGTAGACGTCCGGCGGCACCCTCTGGGCCTCGCAGGCGTCCATGCTGTTCTCCACGAGCTCCCTCACGGCAGTGTAGGTGGCTCTGCTGGGGTTGCTGAAGCCCGCGATCTCCCTGTTCCTGTAGAAGAAGTCCGCCGGGCTGATGGACTGGTATTCTGTCTGCGACACTAGCTTCTCTCCCTCCTACGCTTGGGCTCGTACCAGAGCTCTCCCTTTTCCTTCTTCATTCTGCGTCTATACGCATATAGGTGATTCCACACCGTCTTATGGAACGCGCCGTTGATGAGCATCTCCACGGCCTCCTTGGCCACGGGGAGCATCTCGTAGCTGCCTATGATGGCGACGGTGCCGCCGTAGACGCTTATGAGGCACTCCGTCAGCTCCTCCAGAAGCGCCCTGCTCTTTCCCTCCTTACCTATGATCCTGCCCTTGATCCTGTTCAGGGCGTTCCTGCTGGTGCCCACGTACTCCTCCAAGTCAACGATGAGTATTTCCTGGTCCTCGTTCAGGAGGGTCATGGCTCGCTTGGGGTTGAAGCCGCGTCCGATGGCTTGTGATATGTTGCGGACGGTGAAAAGGACCGAGACGTCGGTCTGGTCGGGCTGGGGGGTTATCTCAACGTTCCCCGTCTCGCTGTCGACGGTGAGGTTCACCTGGAACGTCGCCTCTATGCGTTTCTTGTTCTTCCCTTGAGGCCCTAGTAGGACGCCAACCCGGTCTCTAGGTATCCTGATATAGGTCTTCTGTTCCACCGGTTATCCACTCCTTGAGTTCCTCCGGGTCCCTGGTCTCGACGCCCAGCCGCCTGAAGCAGTAGTTGACGTTCCCTATGTCCCGCTCCACCAGCGAAGAGGCCATGGGGTGTATGGTTAGCATCGACTGGCTCACGTCGAATATCACGGGCTTCTCCTCGTGGACCATGATGTTGTACTCGCTGAGGTCGCCGTGGGCGAGCCTCGCCTTCTGCCAGAGGAGCTGCATCTCGTCCAGGACGAGGCCGTAGAAACCCGAAGGGTCCTCCGGTGCGATCTCTCTCAGCAGCGGAGCCGGGACCCCGTCCTCGCCTATGAAGGTCATCACAAGGATGTTGCGTATGAAGTCGATGGGCCTGGGCGAGTTGACGCCCGCCGCCTCGCATAGCTGCAGGTTGCTGAATTCCTTCTGGTTCCAGGTGTAGACGATGCTGCGAGTGCTCTTGCGTATCCGCTTGAACCTCGGGTCGCCCCTGATATAGTCCATCATCCCCTTACGGAACTCGGCTGTGTGAGTGTAATATATCTTGACCGCAAGCTCCCTGCCGTCTGGGTGCGTGGCGTAGTACACCCTAGCCTCCTTGCCGGCCTTGACTACGCCGTGGAGCCGGTCTATGACGCCTTTTTTAAAGAGCTTGTACATGCCCTGCAGGGTTAGCCGGTCGAAGACCTCCTCCATGACGCGGAACTCTTCCTTGTTCTTCTCTTTGAAGAGGGCGTCTTCCTCGTACCTTCTATCTATCCTATCCGAGATCTCGTCGTAGTCTCTTTCACGGGACAAGGGTGTTCTCCTAGGTAGATCCTTATTCTATAAGCAGTACGCCCTTCTGACGGAGCTCGTCTACTTGGTTGGCGGTATAGCGGTGGAATATCTCCCCCCGCTCATCGCTCTGGAAGTCCCAGGGACTCACCAGAACCACGTCGCCTTCCCTGATCCAGATCCGGCGCTTCATCTTACCCCTTATCCTGCACATCCTGGTGTATCCGTCTTGGCATTTGACCATGACCCGGTCGAAGCCCAGCAGCTTCTGGACTACGCCTACGACGTCGTTCTCGCTGGGTAAGACCATTCGTCTGAGGTTCTTCTCGCTCAGCACCTTCTTTTTTCCCATCCACTATCCTCTTAGCGAGAATACTTGGATTAGGTGCTTAAAAACTGTGCGTAGACGCTGAGCCAGATAACCTTTTTTCAGGCTTTTTTTAGCGTACAGGCAGCTAAACACGTTCTTTACGTTGTACGGAGGAAAATTAAAGGCGTAAAGGTATCTTTTCCCTTATCTCGACGCCCCGCAGCGAGACATCCGACACGTAGGCGTAGGTCTCTACGCCCATGGAGGCGGCGCGCCGCAGCGCTTCCCCGAACTCGGGGTCGGTCCCGTCGTTGGGCCTGAACTCGGAGGCGTCGCCTCGCTGGATCACGAATACAGCGGCGGAGCGCCCCGTCTCCAGGGCCTTCACGAGGGTCCTCATGTGGCGCGCCCCCCTCTCGGTGGGGGCGTCGGGGAACAGCGCCACCCCGTCCTCGACCAGTGTGCAGGACTTGGTCTCCACCATCACCTGTCCCCGGCCGTCTGAGAGCACGAGGTCGAGCCTTGAGTCGTGGAAAACCGGCTCAGTCTTCTCCACCGTGTACCCCCTGAATTCGTTTAGGCGCCCGGCGTTCACCGCCTCGGCGAGGAGCGTGTTAGGGAGCCTGGAGTCTACGCTAACCATGACGCCCCCGTAGTCCACGAGCACCATGTCGTACCGGGTCTTCCTGTGCTCGCCCCTCTTCTCAAGCAGGTAGACCCTGGCGCCGGGCACCATTAGCTCGTGCATCCGCCCCGGGTTGGGAATGAAACACTCCTCCAATGCGCCGTCTACCTCGACAACACCAAGGAACCTATTGGGCCTGTCCACTAGCCTGGCCTCCACGGGCCGAGACGGGTATCTCATCTTCTGCTCAGCAACTGGTTTATCTCGTCCATGAGCTCTGGGCAGGATGCCGCTACCAGCTCGAACTGGGTCTCCCTCGTCAAAGGTAAGTCGCCGAAGGGCTCGCCGTCCACCTCATAAACCCCACCGGCCTCGCGCAGGATGAGGAGACCCGCGGAGGCGTCCGTGGCTCGTAGGATGCCCCTGAGGTCTACGTGGGCGTCGAGGACCCCTGCGGCCACGTGGCAGAGGCTCATGGCGCTGCAGCCCTCGGCCCTGATGTGCCTGCTCTCGCGGATGAGGGGCGTCATGACGTCGAGGCGCGGGGCCTTGCTCAGGTCCATGGATACGAGGGCTCTCCTGTACTGAGTGGGCGCCGCGGTCTGGAGGGGCCAGTCGTCCTGCATGGCGCCCTTTCCCTTCTCCGCGAAGTAGGTCTCCCCCGTGTAGAAGTTGACGACGATGCCCGCGAATACGCCGCTCTGGGTTCCTGTCTCGCTCACACTGATGCTGGTCACCGCCGGTTGCAGGCCTCTGGCCAGGTTGGTGGTGCCGTCCACGGGGTCTGCGACGATCACGTACTCTCCGTCCCCGAACACCTGGTCTCCCTCCTCGCTCACCAGCTGCGCCGACACCTTGTTCAATGTGAGTGTCTCTACTATGGCTTGCTGGGCCTCGTTGTCTAGGAGCCTCTTGAAGTCGTTTACCGGCAGCGAGTGGCGCTTCGGGATAGCCGAGAGAACCTTGCCATGAATTTTGTCCACGAGTTCTTGTAGAATGGTCTTCCAGTCTGGGGTCTCGGTCATATCTTATCACTTGTTTTATGGAGGTTTACATATTGGTCGGTGACCCGGGACTGAAATAACCTGTGGTCAAGAAAAATAGAGTTAGTAGTTTTACTCTTGCCACTGGTAGTTGCTGAACTCTATCGCGTGGAGCAC